>NZ_CP067113.1:1661556-1993868 GCF_016615955.1 Luteimonas sp. MC1750 | reverse complement strand
CGGTGGCCCCTGCGTGGTGGACGGCGCCCGCGGTCCTCTTCCTTCTTTCCGCTTGATCCGCGTCAATCCGCGCTCATCCGCGTCAATCCGTGGCAAAAGAGTTTTCCCGCATCCCACCGAGGCTAGTAGAGGACGCGTGCGCGCAGCGTTCCGGGCACCTCGGCCAGCTGCGCGCGCAAGGCCGCGGCCTGTTCCGGCGTCGCGCCGACGTCGATCACCACGTAGCCGACCTCGGCATCGGTGCGCAGGTACTGGCCGTCGATGTTGAGCCCCGCCTGCGAGAACACCTCGTTCACCCGCGACAGGACGCCGGGCACGTTGCGGTGGATGTGCAGGATGCGCTGGCTGCCCTCGTGCCCGGGCAGGGTGACCTCGGGGAAGTTGACCGCCGACAGCGTGCTGCCGTTGTCGCTGTAGCGCACCAGCTTCGAGGCGACCTCGGTGCCGATATTGTCCTGCGCCTCGAGCGTGCTGCCGCCCACGTGCGGGGTCAGGATCACGTTGTCGAAGCGCGTGAGCGGCGAGTCGAAGGCCTCGTCGTTGCCCTTGGGCTCGACCGGGAACACGTCGATCGCGGCGCCGCCGATGTGCCCGCTGTCCAGCGCCGCGGCCAGCGCGTCGATGTCGACGACCGTGCCGCGCGAGGCGTTGACCAGGTGTGCGCCGGGCCGCATCGCCGCCAGCGCGGCCGCGTCGACCATCATCCGCGTCGCCGGGGTCTCGGGCACGTGCAGGGTGACCACGTCGGCGCGCGCAAGCAGATCGTCCAGGCCGGCCGCGGCGCGCGCATTGCCCAGTGCCAGCTTCGCCTCGACGTCGTGGAACAGCACGCGCATGCCGAGACCTTCGGCCAGCAGGCCGACCTGGGTGCCGATGTGGCCGTAGCCGACGATGCCCAGGGTCTTGCCGCGGACCTCGCGGCTGCCGGCCGCCGACTTCAGCCAGCCGCCACGCAGGCAGGCGGCGTGGCGCGCGGGGACGCCGCGCATCAGCATGATGATCTCGGCGATCACCAGCTCGGCCACGCTGCGGGTGTTCGAGTAGGGCGCGTTGAACACCGGAACACCAACGCGCGCGGCGGCGCCGAGGTCCACCTGGTTGGTGCCGATGCAGAAGCAGCCCACGGCCATCAGCCGCCGCGCGTCGGCCAGCACGTCCGCGGTGAGCTGGGTGCGCGAGCGGATGCCGAGGATATGCGCCTCGCCCACGCGCTCGCGCAGGGCGTCGCCGGTGAGCGAGCCCGCGTGGGTCTCGATGCTCGAGTAGCCGGCGCTGCGGAAGACCTCCACGGCGCTCTCGCTCACGCCCTCCAGCAGCAGCACGTGGATGTCCTTGCGCGGGTAGGAGGTCTTCATCGTCGGCGCCCTGGGGGAGGCCTGCAGTGTGCCAGCGGCGCCGCGGTGTTGCACTGCAGCGGTGGACGCTGGGGCGCGCCGCTGGCAGGCTGGCCGTTCCGCACAGGCACCCGGCCATGCACGACCCCAGACTCGATTCCCTGCGCAGCGCGCTCCCCGGCCTGCGCCTGGCCACGGAACCCGACGAGCTGCTGCACTACGGCCGCGACTGGACCCGGCGCTGGACGCCGGCGCCGCTCGCGGTGGCCCTGCCCGGCGACACCCGGGAGGTGCAGGCCGTGCTGCGCTGGGCCAGCGACGAAGGCGTGCCGGTGGTGCCGTCCGGCGGACGCACCGGCCTCTCGGGCGGCGCGGTGGCGGCGAACGGCGAGCTGGTGCTGAGCCTGGAGCGCATGCGCCGGGTGCTGGCCTTCGATCCGGTCGACCGCAGCCTGACCGTCGAGGCCGGCACGCCGCTGGAAGCGGTGCAGGAGGCGGCGCGCGCCCACGGCCTGCAGTACCCGGTGGATTTCGCCGCGCGCGGTTCCTGCACCATCGGCGGCAACATCGCGACCAATGCCGGCGGCATCCGCGTGCTCCGCTACGGCAATACCCGTGAATGGGTGGCGGGGCTGAAGCTGGTGACCGCGGCGGGCGAGCTGCTCGACCTCAACCGCGGCCTGGTCAAGAACTCCAGCGGCTACGACCTGCGCCACCTCGCCATCGCCTCGGAAGGCACGCTGGGCGTGGTGGTGGAGGCGACGTTGCGGCTGGCGCCGCCGCCGCCGCCGGTGGCGACCCTGCTGCTGGCGCTGCCCTCGTTCGACGTGCTGATGCAGGTCTTCCAGGCGCTGCGCGAGCGGCTGTCGCTGGAAGCGTTCGAGTTCTTCACCGACGTGGCGCTGCGCCACGTGCTCGCGCATGGCGCGCAGGCGCCGTTCGACACCGGCCATCCGTACTACGTGGTGGTGGACGCCGCGGCCGTTGGACCGGACGACCCGCATCTCCTCGATGCGTTCGCCCATTGCGCGGAGCAGGGCTGGGTCGAGGACGGCGTGGTCGCGCAGTCGCAGGCCCAGGCGCTGCAGCTGTGGCGCCTGCGCGAGGGCATCACCGAGGCGCTGGCGCCACACCTGCCGTACAAGAACGACGTCGCCGTGCGCGTGTCGGCGATGCCGGCGTTCATCGCCGAGGCGCAGGCGCTGCTGTCGGCGCACTACCCCGGGTTCGAGGTGGCGTGGTTCGGGCACATCGGTGACGGCAACCTGCACATCAACGTGCTGAAGCCGGCCGCGCTGGAGCAGGACGCCTTCGTCGAGCGCTGCGGCGCGGTGACGGCGCACCTGGCCGGGCTGGTGGAACGCCATGCCGGCACCATCTCCGCCGAGCACGGGATCGGTCTGGTCAAGAAGCCATACCTCGGCTGTACGCGGAGCGCGGCCGAGATCGCGGTCATGCGCGCGGTGCGCGCGGCGCTGGATCCGGCGGGTATCCTCAATCCCGGAAAGCTCTTCGATCCCCCGTCCCGGTAGGCACCCCCATGATCCGCATCGTCTCCGCCTGCGCGCTCGCGCTGGCCATCGCCACGCCCCTCCACGCGTCCAGCTTCGCCGGCACCAGCGCGGGCGCGGGCTCGGCATCCAGCGGGGCCAGCTCGGGCTCGACGTCGGGCAATGACAAGGTGGTGCTGCAGGCGCGCGAGGACGCGGCCGGCTTCGTCGCCAGCGACGGGCGCATCCGTGGCGCACGGCTGGAAGCGGCCCTGCGCGCCCTGCGCGAAGACTCGGCGGACGCGCGCGCGGCGAGCGACCTCGAGCTGGCGCGGGCGATCCTGGCGCGCTGAGCTGGACGTGATCCGCCCGGCGCTGGCGCTGGCGACAGCGCTGGCCCTGGGATGGACGTCCGGCGCGCAGGCTGCGCTGCGCGTCGAGGCGGCCGCGGACGCCACGCCGCGGGAGCAGGAGCGCACGCGCGCGCTGGTGGACGACGTCCTCGGCCGCCTGCCGCCGCGGTGGCGCGACCAGGCGCGTTCGCTGACCCTGTCGTGGCGTGACGACCTGCCCGAAGGGGTGCACGGCCGCCTGCGCGGCCGCCGGATCGGCCTGTCGCGCGGGTTGCTTGAGCCGGAACCTGGCGACTGGGTCGGGAGCTACGCCGCCGCCGCCGACGCCGCCAAGCCCGACGTCCACGCCGACACCGACTCCGCCAGCGGCGCAGCAGCCCAGGGGCCGGCGACGTCGGCGCTGGTGCACGAGCTCGCGCATGCCTGGGACCGCGAACACGGCCTGTCGCGCGAGCCGCGGCTGCTCGATCTCGCGGGATGGCAGGTGCGGCCGCTGTGGCCGGGCCGCGCGCCGCACAACGCATTCACCGCGCGCAGTCCGGACCGCTACGAGCTGCATTCGCCGGCCGAATTCGTCGCGGTGAACCTCGAGCACTTCATCCTCGATCCCGCCTATGCCTGCCGCCGGCCACTGCTGCATGCGTGGTTCGCGGAGCACTTCGGCTGGGCGCCGGCCGAGAGCGCGTGTGCGCCCGCGCTGCCGTGGGTCGACGCCGGCGCACTGGCCGACGCGGCGGCCCAGCCCCTGCTCGAGCTCGACCCCGCGCAGGTGTTCGCCGTGGACTACCTGCTCGCGGGCGACGGCGAGGCGATGGCGAGCCGCTGGGGCCACGCCATGCTGAGGCTGGTCGTCTGCGCGCCGGGACGAACGACCGGGCCCGACTGCCGCCTCGATCTCGAGCACCATCGCGTGCTGTCGTTCCGCGCCTTCGTCGACGACCTGCAACTCTCGAGCTGGCGCGGCCTGACCGGAGGCTATCCCTCGCGCCTGTTCGTGTTGCCGCTGCAGCAGGTGGTCGACGAATACACGCGGGTCGAGCTGCGGCCGCTGGCCTCGATCCCGCTGCGGCTGTCGGGCGACGAGATCGCCGGCCTGCTGGAGCGCGCGGCGCGCGTGCACTGGAGCTATGACGGGCGCTATCGCTTCGTCGGCAACAACTGCGCGGTCGAGACCTGGAAGCTGCTGCACGATGGCGTCCCGCGCGCGGCGCAGGCGCGGCTGGACGGCATCACGCCCAAGGGCCTGCTGCGGCGCCTGCGTCGCGCGGGCCTCGTCGACGACGCGCAGGTGCCGACCGATCCCGGCGAGGCGCTGCGCCTGGGCTACCGCTTCGAACCCATGACCGCGCACTACCAGGCGCTGTACGACGTGGCGCGCGCGCACCGCGGCGCCTGGCCGGACGGGGTCGAGGCCTGGCTGCGCATGCCGCCATCGGCCCGGGCGTCCGGGCTGGAGGATGCCGACCTGCGGGCCTCGGCGGCGCTGCTGCTGCTCGAGGAAGCGGCGCTGCGCCGCGAACAGCAGCGTGCGCGCGAGCTGTTGAAGCGGCGGCTGCCGCGGGCAGGTGCCGACGGCGCGGACGCCGCCTCCGACGCCGACGGTCTGCTGGCCGAAGCGCTGCGCGAGGGCGGCGCGTTCGCCAGCCCCGCACGGCTGTTGTCACTTCCCGGCTACGGCGTGCCGCAGGCGGCCGAGCGCGAGCAGGCGCGCAGCGAAGCCGCGGTGCGTGCCGCGCGCCTGCGTTCGCTGGATGCACGGCTTCGTGCCGCCGCGCGCGACTGGCTGCCGCCCGGGAACCGGGCGGCCCTGGAACAGACCGAGGCCAACATCGCCGCCCTCGGCGCCCGCCTGCGCGCGCTGCACCAAGCCGAAGGCGGCCTGCGCCTGTAGGAGCGGCTACAGCCGCGATCGGCCGCCCCGGGCAGGGCGGCAGATCGGATCGCCGCTATAGCGGCTCCTACAGGAGGCGGCGGGTTGGATCGCCGCGGTGCAGGAACGGGCGCCCGTCAGTCCGCGCGACCGGAGAACTCGCCGCTGGTGGTGTTCACCAGTACGCGCTCGCCGTTGACGATGTACTCGGGCACCTGGATCTCGAGGCCGGTCGACAGGCGCGCCGGCTTCGGGCGCTTGGTGGCCGTGCCGCCCTTGAGCTCCGGCGGGGTTTCCACCACCTCCAGCGCCACCGTCTGCGGCAGCTGCACCGCGATCGGCAGGTCGTCGATGATCTGCACGAAGCAGCCACCCAGGCCGTCGCTGATGTAGCCGGCGTCGTCGCCGACCACGTCGGCGTCCAGCGTGTAGGGCGTGTAGTCCTCGTCGTCCATGAACACGAAGGCTTCGCCGTCCCTGTACGAATAGCTGGCCTGGCGGCGCAGCAGCTCGACTTCCTTCAGGTCGTCGTCGCCGTCGAACGAGGCGTCGGTCTTGTTGCCGCCGGGCACGCTGTACATGGTGAAGCGGAAGCGCACGTTGCCACCGCGGCCCTGCGGCGAACTGCGCTCGATGTCGCGCACCTGGTAGACGGTGCCGTTGTGCTCGACCACGTTGCCCTTCTTGACGTCGTAAGCCTTCATCGGTGTTCCTTACTTGGGGGCCAGGCGCACGGCGCCGTCGAGGCGGATGGTTTCGCCGTTGATGTAGCGGTTTCCGGCGATGTAGGCGACCACGTCTGCGAACTCCTCCGGACGTCCCAGCCGCGACGGGAACGGGATCGAGGCCGACAGCGACTGCTGCACGTCGTCGGGCATGCCGTCGACCATCGGCGTCCAGAAGATGCCCGGGGCGATCGTGTTCACCCGGATGCCAAACCGGGCCAGCTCGCGCGCCATCGGCAGCGTCATGCCGACCACGCCGCCCTTGGACGCCGAGTACGCGGCCTGGCCGATCTGGCCCTCGTAGGCGGCGACCGAGGCGGTGTTGACGATCAGGCCGCGCTCGCCGTCCTCGCCCGCGGCGTTGTGCTGCATCAGCGCGGCGCCGGCCTTGGCGACGTTGAAGCTGCCGACCAGGTTGACCATCACCGTGGACTGGAAGCGCGCCAGCGGCATCGAGCCCTCGCGGCCGAGCACGCGGCCGGCGCCGAGGATGCCCGCGCAGTTGACGACCAGGTTGAGTCCGCCGAGGAACGCCTTCGCGGCGGCGAGGTTCGCGGCCACCACGGCCTCGTCGGTGACATCGGTGGCGAAGTAGCTCGCGTTGCCCTCGCCGAGGGTCGCGACGGCCTCGGCGCCCTTGTCGGCATTGACGTCGAACAGGGCGACCCGGCCGCCGTCGGCGACGATGCGGGTGGCCACGGCCAGGCCAAGGCCCGAGACGCCGCCAGTGACGACGGCGCGGATGGAATCAGCTTGCATGGAGGCTCCCCGGTTGGGCGGAAACCGCGGATTTTACCGGACTGTCGACGGTGCACGCGGATCCCCGGCGAGCCGGGAACGCGCGTGGGCGGCAAACGCGTCGGGCAGCAGCCCGGGGGCGAACAGGAAGCCCTGGCCGACGGGCACGCCGAGCTGCAGCAGGAAGTGGCGCTGCGCTTCGTGCTCGATGCCCTCGGCCACCAGCGCCAGGCGCAGGCTGCGCGCGATCCCGGCCACGGCCTGGCACACCGCCACGTCGGACTGGTTGTCGGGCACGCCGGAGACGAACAGCTGGCTCAGCTTCAGCCCCTGGATCGGCAGCCGGCGCAGGTAGTTCAGCGCGCTGTAGCCCTCGCCGAAATCATCGATCGCCAGGCCCACGCCCAGCGCGCGCAGCGCGGCGAAGTTGCCCAGGGTCTCCGGCGCGTCCTCGATCAGCACCCGCTCGGTGAACTCCAGCTCCAGCGCGCTGCCGGGCAGGTCGAAGCCGCGGAGCAGGCTGCGCAGCGACGCCGTCAGGTCGCTTCCCAGGAGCTGCCGGTACGACACGTTCACCGCCACGCGCACGATGCCCAGGCCCTCGTCGCGCCACGCGGCGACCTGGCGGCAGGCTTCGTGCAGCACCCAGTGGCCGATGCGCACGATGTCGCCGGTGCCCTCGGCCTGCGCGATGAAGTGGTCGGGACGCATCTCGCCCAGGCGCTCGTTGCGCCAGCGGATCAGCGCCTCGGCGCCGACCACGCGCCCGCTGGCGAGCTCGACCTGCGGCTGGTAGACGAGGTGGAACTCCTGGTTGTCGGCGGCGTGGCGCAGCTGGGTCTCGAACTGCAGCCGGTCGCGCTTCGACTGCGCCAGTGCCGGGTTGTAGGCCAGGCGGCCGTTGCGGGTACGTCGCTTGCTCTCGTACATCGCCGCGTCCGCGTGCTGGATCAGCGTCTGCGCGTCGGCACCGTCCTGCGGCGAGCGCGCCAGGCCGATGCTCGCGGTGACCACGAACTCGTCGCTGTCGAAACCGAAGCCGATCGCGAAGGCGTCGAGGATCGAATCGGCCAGCCGCTCGGGCCGGGCAGGGTCGTCGCCGCAGCTGCACACGACCAGGAACTCGTCGCCGCCGAAGCGGGCGATCAGACCTTCCTCGCCCACGGCGCGGCGCAGCCGTTCGGCGGCGGCGGTCAGCAGGTCGTCGCCGGCCGCGTGGCCCAGCACGTCGTTGATCAGCTTGAAGCGGTCGAGGTCGATGTAGAGCACCGACACCGGCTGCCCGTCGGCCAGGCGCTCGCGGATCTCGGCCAGCATGGCGTCGCGGTTCAGCAGGCCGGTCAGTGGATCGCTGCGCGCCAGCACGCGCAGGTTCTGCTCGCCGTGCTTGCTGACGGTGATGTCCTGCAGGGTCCCGGTGACCAGGGCCGAGCCGGCCACGCCGCTGCCGCTCTCGCCGATCACGCGCACCCAGAACGCCTGGCCGTCGCCGCGCTGGCCCTGCAGGTCGAGGTCGAAGCCGGTGCCGCCGGTCGCCCCCGCCAGCACCTGGCGCAGGCGCGCGGCGTCGCCGGTCAGCAGGCAGGCGAGCATCGCCTCCATCGAACCAAGGTGCCGCGTCCGGCCCAGGATGTGCGCGGCTTCGCGGGTCAGGTAGAGCTGGCCGCTGGCGCGGTCCCACTCCCAGCCGCCGATGCTGGCCAGCGCCTGCACGCGGTCGAACAGCGCGCTGTCGCGCTTGAGGCCGGTGACGTCGGAGAACATCGACAGCACCTGGTCGGGGCGGTCGCCGCCGGCGGCATAGTGCGGAATCGACGTCACCGACAGCCACAGCAGGCGGCGCTGGGTGCGGTGGAACAGGCCGAGCACGGTGCTGCGCACGATGCGCCCCTCATGCAGCGCGCGCAGGGACGGGTACTCGGCCAGCGGCAGCTCGCTGCCGTCGGCGCGCAGCGCCATCCACTGCGCCGGCAGGCTTCCGTCGCGCGGCACCGGCGTGCCCTCGCGCACGCCGAGCATGCGCAGCGCCGCGGAGTTCGCGTGCAGCACGCTGCCGTCCGCGGACTGGATCACGATGCCCTTGTCGATCTGCTCGAGCAGGTCGTGGTAGCGCACCTCGGCCTCGCGCCGGCGGCTGAGGTCGCGCGCGACCGCCACCACGCAGCGCTGGCCGTCGCGGTCGAAGCCCGCCGAGTGCACCTCCACGGGAAAACGGGTGCCGTCGGCGCGCATGTTGCTGACCTCGATGACGTAGGTCTCGCCGCGGTCGAGCGCCTCCAGCACCGGTGCCATGTGGTCCTCGGGCAGGTCGGGGTTGAGCACGTGGATCGGCTGGCCGACGACCTCATGCCGGGGCCGGCGGTAGGCGGCCATGCCGGCGTGGTTGAGGTCGAGCACCGTGCCGTCGGCGGCGATCACGCTGACCGGATCGGGCACCGCGTGGAACAGCGCGTGGTAGCGCGTCTGCGCGTCGCGGACATCGGCGCTGGCCGCGCGCAGCGCATCGGCCGCCTGCGCGAGGAGCTGGCGCGTGGCCGCGGGCAGGGACGGGTCCACGGCCGCCACCTCCAGTTCCGCCAGCACCGCGCTGCCGCCGCCTTCGATCGGCACCTGCAGCAGCCGGTCCGGCGGCGGGCCGTTCACGCGCTGACCCTGGCCCGTGTCACCCGGCTGCCGCTGGCGCGTCCCAGCACGCCCGACAGCCAGGCCCCCGTGTCGACCAGGGCGTCGAGCTCGACGCCGGTCTCGATGCCGAGCCCGTGCAGCATGTAGACCAGGTCTTCGGTCGCGAGGTTGCCGCTGGCGCCGCGCGCGTAGGGACAGCCGCCGGTGCCGGACACGGCCGCGTCGACCACGGCCACGCCGTCCTCGAGACAGGCCAGCACGTTGGCCAGGGCCTGGCCGTAGGTATCGTGAAAATGGATCGCGAGCGCGGCCATCGGCACCTCCGATGCGACCGCCCGCAGCATGGCGCGCGCCTTCGCAGGCGTGCCGACGCCGATGGTGTCCCCGAGCGAGACCTCGTAGCAGCCCATCGCGTGCAGCGCGCGCGCCACGCGCACCACGTCGGCCAGCGGCACCTCCCCCTGGTAGGGGCAGCCGAGCACGGTCGAGACATAGCCGCGCACGCGCACGCCATCGGCGCGCGCACGCTCCAGCACCGGTGCGAAGCGCTCCAGCGACTCGTCGATGCCGGCATTGGTGTTGCGGCGGTTGAAGGCTTCGGACGCCGCGGTGAACACCGCCACCTCGTCGGCCCCCACCGCGCGGGCGCGTTCGTAGCCCTGCAGGTTGGGCACCAGCACCGGATAGGCCACGCCGGGCCGGCGGGTGATGCCCGAGAACACCTCGGCGGCGTCGGCCAGCTGCGGCACCCACTTGGGGCTCACGAAGCTCGTGGCCTCGACCGTGCGCAGGCCGGTGGCCGACAGCCTGTCGACGAGTTCGATCTTGTCCGCGGTGGCCACCAGCGCGGACTCGTTCTGCAGTCCGTCGCGCGGCCCGACCTCGACGATGCGCACCTGTGCCGGACGCGCCACCTCAGTCCTCCAGCGTGACCAGCACGGCGTCGGCATCGACGAAGTCGCCTTCGCGCGCCAGCACCTCGCCCACCACGCCGTCGCGCGGCGCCTTCAGCGCAAGCTCCATCTTCATCGCCTCCATCACCAGCAGCTCCTGGCCTTCGCTGACGCGCTCGCCCGCCTGCACCCGCGTGACCACGATACGCCCCGGCATCGGCGCCGCAACCCGGTTGCCGCCGCCCGCGCCCTCGCTGCGCGCGGGCTCGTAGGCCCCGACGCGTTCGAAGCGCCAGTGGCGGCGCCCGTCGTGCAGGCGCACGGCGGTGCCGTCGGTGTCGAGCGCGTAGCGGAGTCCCCGGCCGTTGAAACGCGCATGCAGGGTGCCCGAGGCCAGCCGGGCGCCTTCCACGCGCAGCGGCGCGGCGTCGGCGAACGCGATCCGATAGTCGCCGCCGGCGCCGTGCGCGACCGCGACCTGGCGCGTGTCGCCTTCGCCCAGGACCACGCGGCGCAGCCCGGCATGGCCCAGACGCCAGCCATCGGCACTGCCCCAGGGTGAGCCGGGATCGCTGCTGCCGGCCGCCGCGCAGCGCGCCTCGGCCTCGGTTCCGAGCAGCGTCGCGACCACGGCCGCGGCGCGTGCATCATCCGCGCCTTCGGCCGGTGCGCCGTCGTCGCCGATGAACTCGTCCAGGTGGCGGTCGAGGTATCCGGTGTCGATGCGGCCTTCGACCACGGCGGGGTGCCGGGCCAGCCGCTCGAGGAAGGCGATGTTGGACTTCGGTCCTTCGATCACGCAGGCGGCCAGCGCCGACCGCAGGCGCGCCAGCGCCGCGGCGCGGTCGTCGGCGTGGACGATGAGCTTGGCGATCATCGGGTCGTAGAAGATCGTCACCACGTCGCCCTCGACCACGCCCGAATCGATGCGCACGCCATCGGCGTCCGCGGGCAGGCGCAGGCGCTGCAGGCGGCCCGAGCCGGGCAGGAAGCCGGCGTCCGGGTCCTCGGCGTACAGGCGCACCTCGATCGCGTGCCCGCGCTGCGGCACGTCGGCCTGCGCCAGCGGCAGGGGCTCGCCGGAGGCAACGCGCAGCTGCCACTCGACCAGGTCGAGCCCGGTCACCATCTCGGTGACCGGATGCTCGACCTGCAGCCGCGTGTTGATTTCCATGAAGAAGAAGTCGCCCGAGGGCGCCACGATGAACTCCACCGTGCCGGCGTTCTGGTAGCCGATGGCACGCGCCGCCAGCACCGCCGCCTCGCCCATGCGCGCACGCAGCTGCGGCGTCAGGAAGGGCGAGGGCGCCTCTTCCAGCACCTTCTGGTAGCGGCGCTGGGCCGAGCACTCGCGCTCGTTCAAATGGATGGTGTTGCCCTGCGCATCAGCGAACACCTGGATCTCGATGTGCCGCGGCGACTCGATGTAGCGCTCCAGCAGCACCCGGTCGCGGCCGAAGGCATTGCGCGCCTCGCGCTGGCAGCTTTCCAGCGCGGGCAGGAAGCCGTCGGCGGCGCGCACGATGCGCATGCCCTTGCCACCGCCGCCGTACGCGGCCTTGATCATCAGCGGGTAGCCGATGCGGTCGGCCTCGCGCTGCAGCAGTCCGGGCGCCTGGTCCTCGCCGGTATAGCCCGGCACCACCGGCACCCCGGCCGCCGCCATCAGCTCCTTGGCCCCGGCCTTGCTGCCCATGCGCCGCATCGAGTCCGCCTTCGGCCCGATGAACACCATCCCCGCGGCCTCGACCGCATCGGCGAAGTCCGCGTTCTCGCTGAGGAATCCATACCCGGGATGGATGCCCTGCGCGCCGCTGGCGAGCGCCGCCGCGATGATCGCCTCGCCGCGCAGGTAGCTGTCCTGCGGCCGCGGTCCCCCGATGGGCCAGGCCTCGTCGGCCAGCTGCACGTGCTGCGCGCCGGCGTCGGCCTCCGAGTACACCGCCACCGTGGCGATGCCCATGCGGCGGGAGGTCCGGATGACGCGGCAGGCGATTTCGCCGCGGTTGGCGATGAGGATCTTCGAGAGCATTTTTTTGGCCACGGATCTGCGCGGATAAGAGCGGATTTACACGGATAAAGCAGGGGAGAGTCTAAGAGAAAACGCGGCGGCGGAATTCCGGGCTCGGGCCGAAGTTGAGGAGAAGCCCGAGGCGGATGCCGGTGGCCTTCAAGTAGTTGATGAGTTGGGCTTCATGCGCGGGAGCGATCCGGAGGACGGCCTTGATCTCGATGAGGAAATGATCGTTGACGAGCATGTCGGCCCTGAACTGGCCGACGACTTGCCCGTGGAATCGCACGTCAATGGGCACCTGTCTCCTTACATCAAACCCGCACTCCTCGAGCCTGACGGCCAGCGCCGCTTCGTACACGCTCTCGAGAAATCCGTGCCCCAGCTCGTTGTACGTATCGAAGAACGCCCCGATCACCTTCCCGCTGAGTCCGCCAGACACCAATCCACCGCCGGCCGCATCCATGCGCCCACCTCCCGATAGCCGTGCCCACTCTAAACCGCTCTATCCGTGTAAATCCGCTCTTATCTGCGCAGATCCGTGGCCAAATAAGCTCCTCCTGTCACTCCACCCAACCCGGCCTGCGCTTGTCCAGGAATGCCCCCAGGCCTTCCTGGCCTTCGGGGGAGACGCGCAGGGCGGCGATGAGGGCGGCGTTGTCGTGGTCGAGGCGGTCGCGGTCGGTGGTGGCGGCGGTTTCGCGGACCAGGCGCTTGGCGTCGGATGCGGCGAAGGGCGCGGCCTTGAGGAGCAGCGCGAGCTGGCGGTCGATGGCGGCGTCCAGTGCGTCCGCCGGCACGACCTGGTGCAGCAGGCCGATGCGCAGGGCTTCGGCGGCGTCGAAGAGTTCGGCGGTGGCGAAGTAGCGGCGGGCGTTGCGGGTGCCGATGGCGCGGATGAGGTAGGGCGAGATCACCGCCGGCAGCAGGCCGAGGCGGCTTTCGGTCAGGCCGAACGTCGCCCCGGCCACGCCGATGGCGATGTCGCAGCAGGCCACCAGGCCGACGCCGCCGCCGAAGGCCGCGCCCTGGACACGCGCGATCGTCGGCTTGGGCAGTTCGTCCAGGGTGCGCATCAGCCGTGCCAGGCGCAGCGAGTCCTCGCGGTTGGCGTCCTCGCTGGCGGCGGCCATGCCGCGCATCCAGTTGAGGTCGGCGCCGGCCGAGAACGAGGCTCCCGCCGCCTCCAGCACCACCACGCGGACGCCGGGGTCGCGCCCCAGCGCCTGCAGCGCCTCGGTCAGCGCGGCGATCAGGGCGTCGTCGAAGGCGTTGTGCAGGGCAGGGCGGTCCAGGCGCAGGCGCGCGACCGCGCCCTCGCGGGCCAGCGTGAGGTTTGCCGACATGGGAAGGCCTTGAAAAAAAGAGGATGGCCGATGATACCGGCCGGTCCGGCGCGCTTTATAATGAGAACCATTCCCAACCGGACCTGCCCGTGAGGCTTTCCGAACTTCCGCGCCGCGTGCGTGGCGTGGTCGAGCGCGTCGAGGCGCGCTTCGAAAACGATCCGATCGCCCGGCGCCTGCGCGAGCTGGGTTTCGTCGCCGGCGAGGACGTGCAGGTGACCGCCGCCGGGCCCTTCGGCGCGGAGCCGCTGCTGGTCCAGGTCGGCTATACGCGCTTCGCGCTGCGGCGCGAGGAGGCCGCGCGGGTCTTGCTGGCGGCGGTCGAGGACGCGTGCGGCACCGGGCTGGCCGGAGAGTCGCGCGCCGCGCGCGCGCGTGACGCCGCCGCATGAGCGAGCTCGCCGCCGTCGTCCCCCGCCTGGCCCTGGTCGGCAACCCGAACTGCGGCAAGACCGCGCTGTTCAACCAGCTCACCGGCAGCCGGCAGAAGGTCGCCAATTACGCCGGGGTCACCGTCGAGCGCAAGGAGGGCCGGCTGCTCGCGCCCTCGGGCCGCGCCTACGCCGTGCTCGACCTGCCCGGCGCCTACAGCCTGGTGCCTTCGAGCCTGGACGAGGCGATCACCCGCGACCTCTGCCGTGGCTTCTATCCCGGCGAGCCCGCCCCGGACGTCATCGTCTGCGTGGTCGACGCCACCAACCTGCGGCTGCACCTGCGCTTCGCGCTGGAGGTGCGCGAGCTCGGCCGGCCGATGGTGCTGGCGCTGAACATGGTCGACGTGGCGGCACGCCGCGGCGTGCGCATCGACCGTGCTGTGCTGGAAGCCGAGCTCGGCGTGCCGGTGGTGGAAACCGTCGCGGTCCGCCAGGACGGCGCGGCCGCGCTGGTCGAAGGCATCGAGGCCATGGCCGCCGCGCCGCGGGCTCCGGAAAGGCGGCTGGGCGGGGTGGCGCACGCGATGACCACCGACGAGGCGCTCCACGCCGAGACCCGCCGCCTGCTGGCGCTGGCCGTGGCCATGCCCACGCGCACCGCCCACGTCGACGACGCGCTCGACCGCTGGCTGCTGCACCCGGTGTTCGGCCTGCTGACGCTGGCGGTGGTGATGTTTCTGATCTTCCAGGCGGTCTACGCCTGGGCGACGCCGGTGATGGACCTGATCGAGTCCGGCACGGCCTGGCTCGGCGGCGCGGTGGGCGGTGCGATGCCGGACGGGCCGCTGCGCAGCCTGCTGGTTGACGGCCTGATCGCCGGGCTCGGCGGGGTCGTGGTCTTCCTGCCGCAGATCCTGGTGCTGTTCGCCTTCATCCTTGCGCTCGAGGAGTCGGGCTACCTGCCGCGAGCGGCCTTCCTGCTCGATCGGATGATGGCCTCGGCCGGACTGTCGGGGCGTTCGTTCATCCCCCTGCTGTCGAGCTTCGCTTGCGCGGTGCCCGGCATCATGGCCACGCGCTCGATCCAGGATCCGCGCGACCGCATCGCCACGATCATGGTCGCGCCGCTGATGACCTGCTCGGCGCGGCTGCCGGTATACGCCCTGCTGATCGGCGCCTTCATCCCGGCGCGGAAGGTCGCCGGCGGCTTCCACCTGCAGGGGCTGGTGCTGTTCGGGCTGTACATGGCCGGCATCGCCAGCGCGCTGGCGGTGTCGTGGACGATGAAGCGCTGGCGCCGCGACCGCAGCGAGCATCCGCTGATGCTGGAGTTGCCCTCCTACCGCGTGCCGCATCCGCGCGACCTGCTGATCGGGCTGTACGAGCGCGCGATGATCTTCCTCAAGCGCGTGGGCGGCATCATCTTCGCGCTGACGGTGCTGCTGTGGGTCCTGCTGTCGTTCCCGGCGCCTCCGGCCGACGCGGTCGGCCCGGCGATCGACTACAGCTTCGCCGGGCGCATCGGCCATGCGCTGTCGGCGGTGTTCGCGCCGCTGGGCTTCAACTGGCAGATCTGCATCGCGCTGATCCCGGGACTGGCCGCGCGCGAGGTCGCGGTGGCGTCGCTGGCGACGGTCTACGCGCTGTCGGCGGCCGACGACGCGGCGGCCAGCGAAGCCCTGCTTCCGATCATCAGCGACGGCTGGTCGCTGGCGACGGGGCTGTCGCTGCTGGTGTGGTTCATCTACGCGCCGCAGTGCATCGCGACCTGGGCGGCGATCCGCCGCGAGACCGGCTCGTGGAAGCTGATGGCGGTCAACGCGCTGTTCCTGTTCGGGCTGGCCTACCTGGCGTCGCTGGTGACCTACCAGGTGGCGAAGACGCTGGGAGCGGGCTGATGGAAGCCGGCCTCGCGCTGCAGTACGTCGTGGTCGCGGCGGTGGTCGCCCTCAGCGCGTGGATGGTGCTGCGCCGGCAGTTCCCCCTCGCCGCGCGTCGCCTGCGCGTGGCGGTGGCGATCCCGATGGTGCGCGACGGCCGGCCGGCCTGGCTGCGCGCGCTGGGCCGCAGGATCGCCCCGCCGACACCGGCCGGAGCCAAGGCCTGCGGCAGCTGCAGCGGCTGCAGCTGACCCGGCGCCTGCACCTGTCGAGGGCTGCCACTGAGGGTCTGCCTATGCGGATGGACCTGCCACCCGGAATGACCTGCCCCTGTAGGAGCGGCTACAGCCGCGATCCGCGCAGGTCGGGGCAGTGGTGGACTTCCTGATGGGCTGATCGCGGCTGTAGCCGCTCCTACAGGCGCGGCGCAGGTCGAGGCGGTGGAGTCCGTGAGGGGCCGATCGCGGCTGTAGCCGCTCCTGCAGGGGCGGCGCGGGTCGAGGCGGTGGAGTCCGTGAGGGGCTGACCGCGGCTGTAGCCGCTCCTGCAGGGGCGGCGCTTGGCTAGTGGCGGGAGCGCGAGTTGGGGCGCTTGGGCATGCGGCGCATGTCGCTGGTCGGGGTCAGGTCGACCGACAGCGTGAAGGTGCGCGCGTCGCCGGGGTGGATCGCGCCGACGCCGACGACCTGGTGCGAGACCTCGTTGCCCTCGTCGTCGCGGATGGTCAGCACCACCGAGTATTCCCAGGCGCCGCCTTCGGACGGGTGCCGGATCTCGCCCTCGACCTGCAGCGCACGGGTGACCTCGACCGACTGCGCCTTGTCGTCGAAGCGCAGGTAGTGGCGGCACGACGGGCAGACCGTCGCGCTTTCCAGGATCAGGGTCTTGCAGTGCGGGCAGGTGCGGGTGGCACCTGCCGCGCCGGGGCGCTGGTTCACGGGGCGACGTCGAGGCCGGCCTTGTCCCTGCTGTCCTTCTGCGCCTTGTCGTCCTTGCCCGTGGCGGGGCCGGCATCGTCCCAGCCGCACTCGACGTGGCCGCGGATGCGCGAGCCCGAGGCGACGGTCAGCGTGCCGGCCTTGACGTCGCCGACCAGCACCGCGGAGGGCTGCAGCTCGACGCGCTCGGCGGATTCGATGTTGCCTTCCAGCTCGCCGGCGACGGTCACGCGCCTGGCGCGCACGCCGCCGTTGAGGCGGGCGCCGCCGTCGATGGTCAGGTCGCCCTCGACGTTGACATCACCCTTGAACTTGCCGGCGATGCGCACGTTGCCGCTGCCGGAAATCTTGCCTTCGATGGTGAGGTCGGATGCGATCACGGATTCACGCGCCTGCGGGGCCGCGGGCGCTGCCGGGCGCTGGGTGGCCTGGAAAGGAGTTTCGGCGGGCTCGAACGAGGCGATCGCCGGGGAAGGCTCGCGCGCGGGGGCGACGGCGTCCTTGAAGGGCAGGTCTTTCTTGGCGGAGCCTTGCGGGAAGATGGACATGGCGCGGGGATTCCTCGGAACGGGCGGGGCAGGGGGGAGGCCGACGATATCATGACGCCACCTTCACAGGCCTGTGACCCAGCGCACGCAATCCGAAGCCCGACAAGGACTTAGCGCCACTCCCGCCCCGTGCGGCCCCCCGGACGACCCCCTGTAGGAGCAGCTACAGCTGCGATCCCGCCGACGTCATAACTCCGGCCTACCTCGAACACACGAACGTGGATCCCGGAGTGAACGGATCGCAGCTGTAGCTGCTCCTACAGAAGACGCCCGCGGAGCGGGGGTCACATGCGGAACACGCCGAAGCGGGCCGGCTCGATGGGGGCGTTGAGCGAGGCGGAGACAGCCAGGCCCAGCACCCGCCGCGTGTCGGCCGGATCGATGACGCCGTCGTCCCACAGCCGCGCGGTCGCGTACCACGGGCTGCCCTGGTGCTCGTACTGGTCGCGGATCGGCGCCTTGAACGCCTCCTCGTCGCCAGGGCTCCACTCGCCGCCGCGGGCTTCAATGCCGTCGCGCCTCACGGTCGCCAGGACGCTTGCGGCCTGCTCGCCGCCCATCACGCTGATGCGCGCGTTGGGCCACATCCAGAGGAAGCGGCCGCCGTAGGCGCGGCCGCACATGGCGTAGTTGCCGGCGCCGAAGCTGCCGCCGATGACGACGGTGAACTTCGGCACGCTGGAACACGCGACGGCGGTGACCATCTTCGCGCCGTCCTTGGCGATGCCGGCGTTCTCGTACTTGCGACCGACCATGAAGCCGGTGATGTTCTGCAGGAATACCAGCGGGATGCCGCGCTGGTTGCACAGCTCGATGAAGTGCGCGCCCTTGAGCGCGCTCTCGCCGAACAGGATGCCGTTGTTGGCGACGATACCGACCGGATAGCCATGCAGGTGCGCAAAGCCGGTGACCAGGGTCTTGCCGTAGCGCGCCTTGAACTCCTGGAATTCGCTGCCGTCGACGATGCGCGCGATCACCTCGCGGATGTCGAACGGGCGGCGGGTGTCCCTGGGCACGATGCCGTACAGCTCTTCCGCCGCGAACAGCGGCTCGACCACCGGGCGGCAGGCGACCGGCAGCAGCTTGCGGCGGTTGAACGTGCCGACGATGTCGCGCGCGATCTGCAGCGCGTGGCGGTCGTCCTCGGCGAAATGGTCGGCCACGCCGGAGACCGCGGTGTGCACGTCGGCGCCGCCCAGCGACTCGGCATCCACCACTTCGCCGGTGGCCGCCTTCACCAGCGGCGGGCCGCCGAGGAAGATCGTGCCCTGCTCCTTGACGATGATCGACTCGTCGCACATGGCCGGCACGTAGGCACCGCCCGCGGTGCAGCTGCCCATCACCACCGCCACCTGCGGGATGTTCTCGGCCGACATGCGCGCCTGGTTGTAGAAGATGCGGCCGAAGTGCTCCCTGTCCGGGAACACCTCGTCCTGCAGCGGCAGGAAGGCGCCGCCGGAGTCGACCAGGTAGACGCAGGGCAGGTGGTTCTCGCGTGCGACTTCCTGCGCGCGCAGGTGCTTCTTCACCGTCATCGGGAAGTAGGTCCCGCCCTTGACCGTGGCGTCGTTGGCGACCACCACCACTTCGGTCCCCATGACGCGGCCGATGCCGCAGACCATGCCGGCCGCGGGCGCGGCGCCGTCGTACATCTCCTCGGCGGCCAGCGGCGCGATCTCGAGGAAGGGCGATCCGGGGTCGAGCAGGGCGGCGATGCGCTCGCGCGGCAGCAGCTTGCCGCGTGCGACGTGCTTGTCGCGGGCGGTGTCTCCGCCGCCGTCCGCGGCCCGCGCAAGCCGCGCGTCGAGCTCGTCCACCAGTGCGCGGTGGAAGGCGACGTTGTCCTGGAACTCCTGCGAGCGGGGATCGAGGCTGGACTTCAGTGCGGGCATGCGGGAACCGGAGGCTGGCAGGGCCCCCAAGGATACCCGCAGGCGCTCAGTCGCCGCCGTCCCTGTCGTCGTCGTTGTAGCCGGCTTCCACCGCGTCGCTCGCCACGGGCGCGCGCTCGTACTGGTTGGAATTGTCATCGCGGGTCGCGCCTTCCGCGCCGGCCACGTCCGCGGCGGCGGAGTCGTTCGCGTCCTGTCCGGTGGCCTCGATCGCCACGGTCTCGGCTTCGGCGGCGTTGAGGCCGCCGGCAACGGCCGGGCCTTCGCCGGTGACGCCGGTGGCGCGCGGCTCGCCGGTGCCGGGCGTCGCGGCGCCGCCGGTCAGGCCGGCCACGTCCTGGTCGCTGTCCCCGGTGGCGTCCGTGGGTACGGTGGCGCGGTCGTAGCCGTCGTCGCCATCGGCGACCGGCTCATGATTGGTGCATGCGGCGAGGGCGAAGCCCAGCGGCAGCAGGAACAGCAACGAGCGGATATCCATCACGTCGGTCCTCGGTCGCGCCGTGGCGCGAAGCGGACGGCCCGCGGGCGCGGGCCGTCCGGTACAGCGGTGGATCAGTTACGGACGTCTTCGGCGGCCTTGTCGGCGGCGTCGGAAGCGTTCTCGAGCGCGTCGGACGTCGCCTCGCGGGTGCGGGCTTCGGCCTCGGCGGCAGCGGCGCGGGCTTCCTCGCTGGCGTTCTGCGCGGCAGCTTCGACGTCGGCGGCAGCCTGGTCGGCGGCGGCTTCGGCTTCGGCGGCGGCGTCGCGGGTCGCGGCGGCGGCGGCGTCCACGCCCGCTTCGGCGGCGTCACCGGCGGCGACGGCGGCGTCCTGGGCGGAATCGCCGGCACGCTCCATCGCGGCCTTGGCTTCGGCGGCGTTCTGGTCGGCGGTGGTGCCGTCGTTCTGGCAGGCGGCCAGCGCGAAGATGCAGGCGGTGGCCAGGATGGCGGTCTTGATCTTCATGGTGTCGATCCTCGTGGTGGTATGGAACCGCATCGCGGCCCGGTGGGAGTGGATACGGAAAAGCCGCTGGAGATCCAGCGGCTTCCCGGTTTTACATCCGATGGTGCCGAGCAGTGATTACTGCTCGACGGCCTCGTCAGCGGCCTCTTCGGTCGCGTCGGCGGCGGACTCGGCGGCGTCGGCGGCGTCCTGCGCCACGTCGGCGGCAGCGGCCTCGGCCGAACCTTCGACCGCGGCAGCGGCGTCGGCGGCGGCATCGGCAGCGGCGTCGGCGGCAGCGGCGGCGCTGTCGGCGGCCGAGTCGGCAGCGGTGGTGCCGGCCAGGGCGGCGTCAGCGGCAGCCTGGTCAGCGGCCTCGGCAGCGTCGGCGGCGGCGTTGTTCGCCTGGTCCTGGTTCGAGCAGGCGGCCAGGCCCAGGCCCAGCGCCAGCGCGATCAGCAGCTTGTTCATGCTCATTGTTGCTTTTCCTCGTCGTGGAATTTGGTTAACGCACGAAAGTGCGCCGCATATCATGACGGCAACCCCCTCACGACTGTCAAGCGGCAGTGTGGGGCCGCCGTCGTCAAGGGATCGTCAACGGTTCAGGCAAGCTCCACCGCGATCGCCGTCGCCTCGCCGCCGCCGATGCACAGCGAGGCCACGCCGCGCTTGGCGCCGCGTGCCTTGAGCGCATGTAGCAGGGTCACCACCAGGCGCGCGCCGCTGGCACCGATCGGGTGGCCCAGCGCCACCGCGCCGCCGTTGACGTTGACCCGGTCGTGCGCGATGCCCAGCTCCTGCATCGGCGCCATCGCGACCACCGAGAACGCTTCGTTGATCTCGAACAGGTCGACGTCCTGCACCGACCAGCCGGCCTTTTCCAACACCTTTTCGATCGCCTGGATCGGCGCGGTGGTGAACCACTCCGGCGCCTGCGCATGGGTCGCGTGGGCGACGATGCGCGCAAGCGGCTGCAGCCCGCGGCTGCTGGCTTCGTCGGCGGACATGACCACGGTGGCGGCGGCACCGTCGGAGATCTTCGACGACGAGGCCGCCGTCAGCACGCCCTCCTTGCCGAAGGCCGCGCGCAGGCCGGGAATCTTCTCCAGGTTGACCTTGCCCGGCTCCTCGTCGGTGTCGGCCACCACGTCGCCCTTGCGGGACTTGACCGTCACCGGCGCGATCTCGTCCTTGAACGTGCCGTCGGCGATCGCCTTCTGCGCGCGGCGCGCGCTCTCGGCCGAGAACGCATCGATGGCCTCGCGGCTGAAGCCGAGCTTCGCGCAGGTGGCGTCGCCGAACACGCCCATGGCCTGGCCGTCGTCGGGATTGGTCAGGCCGTCATGGGCCATGTGGTCGAGGAACCCGGCGGTGCCATAGCGGATGCCGGTGCGCGAGCCGTTCAGGAGGTGCGGCGCATTGGTCATCGACTCCATGCCGCCGGCCACGACCACCTTGGCCGAGCCGGCCTTGATGACGTCGTGGGCCAGCATGATCGCCTTCATGCCCGAGCCGCAGACCTTGTTGATGGTGGTCGCGCCCGCGGCATCGGGAATGCCCGCCGCGCGCGAGGCCTGACGCGCGGGCGCCTGCCCGAGGCCGGCCGGCAGCACGCAGCCCATGATCACTTCGTCGACCTGGTCACCGGCCACGCCGGCATGGGCGAGCGCGCCTTCGATCGCCGCGGCGCCGAGGGTCGGGGTGGGCACGCCGGTGAACTGGCCGAGCATGGAACCGATGGCGGTGCGCTTGGCACCGACGATGACGACGTCGGTCATGGGAGGAGCTCCGTGGGGTATGTCCGGCCATTATCGCACTGCAGCATGGGCCCGCCACCGGCCATTGGTCCGAGACGCCGTGCCGGTTTGCGGCCGGCCCCACTTGGCCCGCCTGGCGTTTTCACGTAATCAGTGCGATCACGCCAGACCGCTCGGGGAGAGACGGACATGCCCAGGACCCACCACCGCCGCACGATGCCGCGGTCGCTGCCCTTCGCCGTGCTCGCCACGGCCATCCTCGCCGCCTGTGGAGGCGGGGGAGGCGGCGGCGGGGACAACATCCGACCCGATCCGCCCCCGGTCGCGCCGCCGCCGGCCACGCCGCCGCCCGTGGTCGGCACGCCGATCCCGGCCAACAGCGCGCACCTGCTGCAGACCAACGCGGGCGCTGCGCACCAGGCCGGCTTCACCGGCGCCGGCATCCGCATCGGCATCGTCGACAGCGGCGTCAACCGCAACCATCCGGCGCTCGCCGGGCGCGTGGCCGCCAACCTGACCTACATCGGCGGCAGCGGCAACAACCTCGCGGTGGACGACGTGGTCGGCCATGGCACGGCGGTGGCGCAGGCCGCGGCCGGAAGCCCGTTCGGGACCTGGCCCGGCGGCATGGCCCCGGGCGCCCAGATCGTCTCGGCGCGGATCATCAACGACAACCCGCCCGAGGACGACGGCTCGGGCGAGGGCAACCAGGTCGACGGCCCGCTGGGACTGGCCGGCATCCACACCGACCTGATCAACCGCGGCGTGCGGATCATGAACAACTCCTGGGGTGGCCTGTACTGGACCAATCCCAACGCCACCGCGGGCATCGCCTCCGAGTACCGCCGCTTCATCCTCGACAACGACGGGCTGGTGGTGTTCGCCAACGGCAACGCGGGTTTCAACGATCCGTCCGACATGGCCGCCCTGCCCAGTCAGCAGGGGCCCAACGGCAGCCTGCCGGCGGCGGAGCTCGAGCGCGGCTGGATCGCCGTCTCGGCGCTGGACCGCTACGACCCGACCCAGCTGGCGGACTATTCCAACGCCTGCGGGATCGCCATGGACTACTGCATGGTCGCGCCGGGCTCGGTTGTGGTGACCGGTACCAATGACGCGCCGACCTCGCCCGGTTACTGGCGCTGGACTGGCACCTCGCTGGCGGCCCCGCTGGTCTCGGGCGCCGCGGCGCTGGTCTGGGAGGCCTTCCCGTACTTCAACAACGACGCCGTGCGCCAGACCCTGCTGGGCACGGCCACCGACCTCGGCACGCCCGGCGTGGACCCGCTGTTCGGGCATGGCGCGCTGGACGCGGGCAAGGCGGTGCGCGGCCCCGCGCGGCTCGACTGGGGCGACTTCAGCGTCGCCTTCGATGGCGGCACCTCGACCTGGGGCAACGACCTGTCCGGCGACGGCCGCCTGGTCAAGGGCGGCACCGGCAGCCTGGTGCTCGATGCGGCCGCCGGCAATGCCGGTGGCGTGGTGGTGACCCGCGGCACCCTGGCCGTCAACGGCGCGGTCGCCGGCGACGTGCGCGTGGACGCCAACGGCCGATTCGGCCTCGGCACCCGCGTCGACGGCGACATCGACAACGCCGGGCGCGTCGACCTGCGCGGCACGGCCAGCGGCAGCAGCCAGACGGTGACCACGGTCGGCGGCGACTACCTGCAGCGCGACGGCGCCACCTTCGCGGTCTCGCTGGGCCAGCGCATGGACGTGGCCGGGCGCGCGCTCATCCAGGGCGGCGACCTGCACGTGGCCGGGGTCAAGCCCGGCTATACCACCGCGCGCCGCGAGGACCTGATCAATGCGGCCGGCGGACTGACCGGCATGTTCGAGGACCTGACCTGGGGCAGCGGCATCTTCCTGCAGGGCACCCTGCGCTATGGCGGCGACCTGGTCTGGCTCGACATCGTCCGGCTGGACGTGGCGGCCACGATGGCCGCCCTGGGTGGGTTCACGCCGGCGGCGATGGCCTCGGCCGAACGCGTCGAGCATGCCTTCCAGCTGCTCGACCAGCCGCAGGAGGGCGGCGTCGCCAGCGGCTTCATCCGCGTGGCCAGCGAGCTGCAGCAGGTCGACAGCGCCGCGCGCGCCGCGCAGGCGCTGTCCAGCCTGTCGGGCGAGCTGCACGCTACCTCGGTGGCGGCGACCCTGGACACCATCGACATGGGGCGGCGCGCGCTGTCCTCGCGCTTGGATGCCTTCGACGGCGGCGCCCACGGGGCGGGCGTGTGGAAGCGCAGCCTGGGTGCGGGCGGCGAGGGCGGCTTCGCGGGCAACGGCTTCGCCCTGGACGGCTGGATGATCGGCAGCGACAGCGCGCTGGGCGGTGGGCGCGTGGCCGGCTTCGCATTCGGCGAGGCGCGCGCGCATGGACGCGTCGATGGCCTCGGCGACCGTTCGCACGATCGGCAGACGTCCGGCACGGCCTATGCGGGCTGGGTGGACGGCAATGCCTGGGTGCTTGGCCAGGCCGGCGCGGGGCGCTTCGAGCGCGACGTCGAGCGCCGGCTGTTCGCCGGTGAGCGCAGCTCGGGCGTCTCGAGCCGCTATTCCGGCGACTACACCAGCGCGAGCGTCGAGGCCGGCTACCGGTTCGAGGCGGCGGGCTTCGCGCTGTCGCCGTATCTCGGCGCGGAGCATGTGCGCCTGCGCAGCGATGGCTTCAGCGAGAGCGGCGCCGACGGCTTCGGCCTGCGCGTCGGCGCATGGGACGCCGCGCGCAGCCAGGCGCTGGCCGGCCTGCGCGTCCAGCGCGCCTGGCAGGGCCTGGACCTGCATGGCTATGGCGAGTGGCAGGAGACGCTGTCGGCCAGCGGCTTCGACCTGCAGGCCGGCTTCGTGGGCGCCGACGCCTGGGCGCCGCTGCCGGGGCAGGCCGCGACCCGGTCGGGCGGCGTGTTCGGGTTCGGCGCGCGGACGTGGCTGGGGCACAACGCCCTGCTGGGGCTCGGCTACGACCAGCGCTTCGGCCCGCGCGGCCGCGACCGCATGGTGTCGCTGCGCTACGTCCAAGGGTTCTGAAGGCCGCGCCGGGGACCCTGACGGCGCCCGGGACCCTGTAGGAGCGGCTATAGCCGCGATCGCGACGGATCGTGCAGGGCGATCGCGGCTATAGCCGCTCCTACAGGAACACGGGGGCGGGGAGCCTCAGGCGCGGTCTTCGAACAGTTCGCGGCCGATCAGCATGCGGCGGATCTCGTTGGTGCCGGCGCCGATCGCGTACAGCTTGGCGTCGCGCAGGATCCGGCCGGTCGGGTACTCGTTGATGTAGCCGTTGCCGCCCAGCGCCTGGATGCCTTCCAGCGCCACCTGCACCGCGGCCTCGGACGCGTGCAGCAGGCAGCTGGCCGGGTCGATGCGCGAGCGGTGGCCGGCGTCGTAGTCGCGCGCCACCTGGTAGGCGTAGGCGCGTGACGACTGCAGCGCGGTGTACATGTCGGCGATCTTCCCCTGCATCAGGCCGAAGGTGCCGATCGCCGCGTCGAACTGCCTGCGCTCCCGCACATAGGGCAGGGCGGCATCGAGCGCGGCCTGCATCAGCCCGATCGGGCCGCCGGTCAGCACCAGCCGCTCGGTGTCGAGGCCGGACATCAGCACGCGCACGCCCTGGTTGACCTCGCCCAGCACGTTCTCCGCCGGGATCTCGCAGTCCTCGAACACCAGCTCGCAGGTGTTGCTGCCGCGCATGCCGAGCTTGTCCAGCTTCTGCGCGGTGCTGAAGCCCTTCATGCCGCGCTCGACGATGAACGCGGTCATGCTGCGGCTGCCGGCGTCCTTGCCCGCGGTGCGCATGTAGACGATCAGCACGTCGGCCTCGGGGCCGTTGGTGATCCACATCTTGTTGCCGTTGGCGACCCACGCGCCATCGCGCCCCGCTCCAGGACGGAATTCCGCGCGGCAGGCCATCGAGCCCACCACGTCGGAGCCCGCACCCGGCTCGCTCATCGCCAGCGCGCCCTTCCACTCGCCGCTGCACAGCTTCGGCAGGTACTTCGCGCGCTGCGCGTCGCTGCCGTTGTGGTGCAGGTTGTTGACGCACAGGTTCGAGTGCGCGCCGTAGGACAGACCGATCGAACCCGAGGCGCGCGAGATCTCCTCCATCGCCACCAGGTGGGCCAGGTAGCCCATCCCGCTGCCGCCGTACTCGCCGGGCACGGTCAGGCCGAGCAGGCCCATCTCGCCCAGCTTCGGCCACAGCGCCTGCGGGAAGGCGTTGTCGTGGTCGACGGCTTCGGCGATCGGCGCGATCTCGGCCTCCGCGAAGCGGCGCACGGCATCGCGCAGCGCGTCGAGTTCTTCACCCAGCGGGAAGGTGCGCATTTCGGTCACTCCAGTCCTGGCGCCCGGCGCGTCTGCGCGCGGCGCGGTGCTTCACAAACGAGGTTTTCGAAAACAACGACGGGGCACCAGGCCCCGTCGTCGATCACGGCTTCAGCGGTGCTTACGCGCCGCCGCGGATGCGGCCGTGGAAGCGCGGGGCGGTGCGGCCCATCGGCAGCTTCAGCTTGCCCATCACGTCGATGCGCTCTTCGGCCATGCGGTCGGCGGCCTTGTAGGTCGGGATGCCGTCGCGCTTGGCGATCTCGAAGATGCGCGTCAGGTTGTGGTAGATCGTGCGCATCTGGCGCATGGCGCGCTCGCGGTTGTAGCCGGTCATCTCCAGCGCCACGTTCATCACGCCGCCCGCGTTCACCGCGTAGTCGGGTGCGTACAGGATGCCGCGCTTCTCGACTTCATCGCCGATGGCGTTCGTCGACAGCTGGTTGTTGGCCGAGCCGCAGATGACCTTGGCCTTCAGCCGCGGCAGGGTCTCCTCGTTCACCGTGCCGCCCAGGGCGCAGGGCGAGTACACGTCGGCGTCGACGTCGTAGATCTCGTCCAGGCCCACGGCCTCGCAGCCGTATTCGGTGACGGCCTTGTCGACCAGCGCCTGGTTGATGTCGGTCACGAAGATCTTCGCGCCGCGCTCCTTCAGCAGCTTCACGTATTCCATGCCGACGTGGCCCAGGCCCTGCACGGCATAGCTGTAGTTGCCCACTTCCTCGTCGCCGAACCTGGCGTTGAGCGCGGCCATCAGGCCCTGCAGCGAGCCGTAGGCGGTGAACGGCGACGGATCGCCCGAACCGCCGTGCACCTGGTGCACGCCGGTGACGAATTCCGTCTCCTTGTAGACGTGCTCCATGTCGTTGACGTCGATGCCCACGTCCTCGGCGGTGATGTAGCGGCCGCCCAGCGACTGCACGGCCTTGCCGAACGCGCGGAACAGCGCCTCGGACTTGTCGGTGGCCGGGTTGCCGATGATCACGGCCTTGCCGCCGCCGATGTCCAGGCCCGCCACCGCGTTCTTGTAGGTCATGCCGCGCGACAGGCGCAGCACGTCGTTGAGCGCGTCCTGCTCGGTCTTGTACGGCCACATGCGCGTGCCGCCCAGCGCCGGGCCCAGCACGGTGTTGTGGATCGCGATGATGGCCTTCAGGCCGGCGTCCTTGTTGTGGCAGAACACGACCTGTTCGTGGCCGTAGGTATCGAGGTGCTCGAAAATCATTCGGGACTCCGCAGCCGGCTCAGCATCCCGCGCTGGGCGCGGGGTGGCCGGTGGTTTGGGTGGGGTGCTGGTTGTACGGCCGCCGGTGCACCGGACACGGGGTCCGGGAAGGCGACAGGCCCGACATTCTACGCCGCCGGCGCGGTGATTTCCCGTGCGTGCGGGTATGGCGGGATGCCGCAGCGCAGCAATCGCTCAGAGCTGCGATTCGAGCGGCAGCCAGCGGAACACCCAGGCCTGCAGGCGGCGCCAGCGGCTGGCGGCCGGCTCCGTGACGAGCAGCGCCGCCGGCTGCGCGGCGCCGTCCAGCCACGCCACGTCATCCCCGGCGTCCAGCACCACCTTCCAGCTCAGCGCCGGGCCGGCCAGGTGCAGGTACTCCGCGCGCAGGTCGGCGGCCAGGCCGGGATCGTCGAAGAAGACGCCCATCTCCGTGTTCAGCCAGGCCGAGCGCGGGTCGAGGTTGTAGGAACCGATGAAGCCGGACTGCGCATCCACCAGGAAGGCCTTGGTGTGCAGGCTGGCGCCGCTGCTGCCCGCGGCGCGGGCCCGCGGCCGCACGTTGGCCGGGCCCTCGGCATCGCCGTTGCCGTTGACGGCGGCCTCGGGCCGCAGCTCGTACAGGTGCACGCCGCCGTCCAGCAGCCGCCGCCGGTATTTCGCGTAGCCGCCGTGCACCGCCACCACGTCGTTGGCCGCCAGCGAATTGGTGACCACGCCCACGTGCACGCCAGCCGACGCCAGCCCGGTCAGCATCCCGGACGTGTCATCGCCCGGCACGAAATAGGGCGAGACCAGCAGGGCGGCCTGCCGCGCGCCGCGCAGCGCCGCGTCCACCTGGCCCACCAGCCAGTCCGTGGTGTCGTCGCCCGGCCGCTTGACCGGCGGATCGGAGACCACGCGGATGCGGTCGCTCCAGTGCGGCTCCAGCGACTGCTGCAGGTAGGCGCGCACCGTGGACGAGCCTTCCACCCGCTCCATGTAGCGCCGTGCGTCGGCCGTGCGCGCCTCGCCGCCGATCAACGCGACGGTGGCGCGGATGTCGTCCAGTCCCAGCGTGCCGAGGTCGGACAGCGGCACCACCGCGTCGCTGTTCCAGAACGCATCGAAGATGCGGCTGGCCTGCTCGACCTCGGGGCCGAACAGCAGCAGGTCGAGATCGTGGAAGTTGCTGGCGTCCGACGCGCCGAAGTACTCCAGCCCGACGTTGCGCCCGCCCACGATCGCCACCCGCCCGTCGGCGATCCAGGCCTTGTTGTGCATGCGGTGGTTGAGGCTGAAGCCGCGCTGCAGCATCTCCAGCAGGCGCGCGATGCCGTCGCGGTTGCGGAACGGGTTGTACAGGCGCACCTCGATGTTGGGATGGCCGTCCAGCACCAGCAGCGGCGTGTCCTTGCCGCCGGCGTTGATGTCGTCCAGCAGCAGGCGCACGCGCACGCCGCGCTCGGCGGCCAGCCAGGCCTCGCGTGCGAGCAGGCGGCCGGTGAGATCGTCGTGCCAGATGTAGTACTGCAGGTCCAGGCTGCGCCCGGACTGGCGCGCCGACATCGCGCGTGCGGCGAAGGCGTCGATGCCGTCGACCAGGGTGATCGCGCCGGTCTGGCCCGGATGCTGCGCCAGCAGCGGTGCCAGCTCGCGGTCGAGCGGGGTGTCGTCGCGGGCCACCGGCAGCGCCCACGAGGCCTGCCCGGTGTTGGGCGGCGTCAGCCGGTCGGCCAGCAGCAGGCCGCTGGCGACCAGCACGGCCAGCGTGAAGGCGCCCCAGAGCATGATGCGCCGCGCCCGGCTGATCACCCGATGTCCGTCCCCGTCCCCGAAGGCCGGCACTATAACCGCGCGCCATTGCAGGAGCGGCGGGTGTAAAAGGGTCGGCACAGGGGAAGCAGGCTCGATCCACGCCAGACAGGGAGCTCCAGGCATGGCCGCAGCACGTCCCGCACCGCCCCCGGCGATCGCCTCGCTCGACTCCGGCACGCGCCGGCTGTTCGACGCCCGCCCCGACACCGCCGACTTCCGCGACCGCATGTTCGAGCCCACCCTGGTCGACGTGCCCACCGAGTCGCCGCTCGAGCAGTTCCTCGCCCTGGGCATCCCGGTCCTCGACCAGGGCAGCGATGGCGCCTGCACCGCCTTCGGCCTCGCCACCGTCGCCCACGTGCTGCTGCGCCGGCGGCGCCCGCAGCCCGACGCCACCCGCGTCAGCACGCGGATGTTCTACGACATGGCGCGCCGCTACGACGAATGGGAAGGCGAGGGCTATTCCGGCTCCAGCTGCCGCGGCGCGATGAAGGCCTGGCACCGCCACGGTGTCTGTTCCGAGGACCTCTGGCCCTATACCCCCGGCCTGAAGCTCGAGCCCTACACCGACGAGCGCGCGCGCGACGCGCTGCGCAATCCGCTCGGCGCCTACGCCCGCGTCAACCACAAGGACCTGGTGGCGATGCACGCCGCCTTCGCCGAGACCGGCGTGCTCTACGCCTCGTCCGCCGTGCACGACGGCTGGGACGCACCCGCCGCCAGCGGCCGCATCCGCTGGGCGCAGCAGCCGGTGCTCGGCTGGCACGCCTATGCCATCGTCGGCTACGACCGCGGCGGGTTCTGGCTGCAGAACTCCTGGGGCGAAGGCTGGGGCCAGTTCGGCTACGGCTGGATCAGCTACGACGAATGGCTCGAGCGCGGCACCGACGTCTGGGTGGCGCGCCTCGCGGTGCCGGTCGAACTCGAACGCGCCAGCTCCGCCGCGGTCAGCACCTCGCCGCTGGGCCGGCAGTCGGTGGGCTATTCGCAGGCCGACCTGCGCCCGCACGTCATCAGCCTGGGCAACAACGGCGCGCTGCGCTGCGAGGGCCGCTTCGCCTGCACCCAGGAGGACGTGCGCAACATCGTGCGCCAGGACATGCGCGCGATCACCGCCGGGTGGAAGAAGAAGCGCGTGCTGCTCTACGCGCACGGCGGCCTGGTGCCCGAGGATGCCGCCATCCAGCGCGCCGCCGACTTCCGCCAGACCATGCTGGCGCAGCAGGTCTACCCGCTGTGCTTCATCTGGAAGACCGACCTCTGGTCCACGCTCGGCAACATCCTCAAGGACGCCGCGCGCCCGCGCAGCGAGGGCGTGATCGACGCGGCCAAGGACCTGCTGCTCGACCGCATCGACGACACCATCGAGCCGCTGGCGCGCGCCATCGGCGGCAGGCTGATGTGGGACGAGATGAAGGAGAACGCCCGGCTCGCCACCACCGCGGTGTCGGCGGCGCCGGGCGGCGGCTTCGTCGAGAACGGCGGTGCGGCCCAGGTGGCGCGCCTGCTGGACGAGTGGCGGCGCGCGGATCCCGACGTCGAGATCCACCTCGCCGCGCACAGCGCCGGCGCGATCCTGATGGCCCCGCTGCTGCAGCTGCTGACGCGGCCGGGCCAGATCATCGGCGGCCCCGCGCAGGGGATGCTCGGCATGGGCGGGCGGGTGGCCAGCCTCAGCCTGTGGGCGCCGGCGCTGGACATGGACAGCTTCATCCAGGCCTGCCTGCCGGCCATCGAGTCGCGGGCGGTGGAGCGCGCGACGCTCTTCACCCTCACCGACGCCGCCGAGCAGGACGACCACTGCCTGCGCATCTACAACAAGTCGCTGCTGTACCTGGTGGCGCGCGCCTTCGAGCAGCAGCCGCGCAACTGGATCGACCGCCGCCTGCGCCAGGGCACGCCGCTGGCCGGCATGGCGCGCTTCATCGAGGCCCGCGAACCCGCCGACCAGGCCTGGGGCTACGAACGCGTGCACAAGGCGATCGCCGAGGGTCGCCTCGACTGGGTGCAGTCGCCCAACGACCGCCCGCTGGGCGACGCCGGCGCGGCGCGTGCGACCACCCACGGCGGCTTCGACGACGATCCGGCGACGGTGGCCGCGCTGGTGGCCACCGTGCTCGGCAAGCGGCGCAGCGGTGCACGCGTGGGCCTGCACGCGTCGGCGGAAACACGCGCGCAGCGGCGCCGGCGCTTCACCGCCGGGCTTGCCGACTAAGCTGAACAGGTTCAGGTGGACACGGTGGTGCGGGAGGCGCGTCGGTGGTTGAATGCGCTCGCCGGGCGGCCTGTCCCCGCCCATTGGATCCCGATGCCGAATACGACAGCGCCTGCAGTCAGGGGCTTCGATGCCACGAGCGTGCTTGCAGAGGTCCGCAGCGCCACGCGTGGTACCCACGACGCCCTTGATGCGCTGCTGCCGCACGGCCTGCGGAATCTCCGCGACTACCGCCGCTACCTCGGCGCACTGCTGCCGCTGGCCGAATGGCTTGCGCTCGGCCATCGCGGCGACTGGTCCGGCCGCGACGCGGCCTGGCACGACGGCGTGCGACTCGACTGCCTGCGCGCCGACTGCGCGACCCTCGGCGTCGCCAGCGCGGCCACCGGCGCCCCCGCGCCCGCCAGCCGTGCGCACTGGCTCGGCGGCTGTTACGTGATCGAAGGCTCCGCGCTCGGCGCGCGCCTGCTCGCGCGCGACGTCGGCGCGCTCGCCACCGCGCACCCGGAGGTCAGCGGCGCGCGCCGCTTCCTCGACCACGTCACCGCGGACCCGCCGCGCTGGGGGCGTTTCGTCCGCCTGCTGGCCACGCTGCCCGACGCACACGCCGCCGCCGCCACGTCCGGCGCACGCGATGGCTTCGCCATCGTCCATTCGCGACTCGCCCCCGGAGGAACCACGGCATGAAGCCAGACCCCAAGCTGTCCGCGCCCGACCTGTCGCGGCACGCACTGTCGGAGCAGAGCCCGTCCGCGGACGCCCGCTTCGAGCACGCCCTCGCCGAATGCGCGCGCGAGCCGATCCACGTCATCGGCGCCGTGCAGCCGCCCGGCGTGCTGCTGGCCTACCACGCCCGCGACCTGCGCATCCTCGCCGCATCGGCCAACGCCGTGGAGCTGTTCGACGCCGGCGACATGGCCGCGCTGCTGCACCAGCCGATCGAGGCGCTGCTCGACCGTGCGTCGCTGGCCGCGGTCAACGCGGTGCTCGCGCGCGGTGAAAGCGGTGCCTCGCAGTTCGCCTGCGCCGCCAACGTCGGCCCGATGGGCGCGCTGCACGACATCTCCACCCATGCCGCCGGTGGGCTGGTGCACCTGGAGATCGAGCCTTCGGGCCTGGGCCAGGCGCTGGAAGGCGGGCACGCCATGGTCTCGGGGCTCGACGCCGCGGCCGGCAACGGCGACTTCCTGCCCAGCATCGCCCGCCAGGTGCAGCGCATCTCCGGCTACGACCGGGTGATGGTCTACCGCTTCCTGCCCGACTACAGCGGCGAAGTGGTGGCCGAGGCGCTGGCCGGCGGCCTGGCCTCGTACGAGGGCCTGCGCTACCCGGCGTCCGACATCCCGCCGCAGGCGCGCGCGCTGTACCTGCGCAACCGCGTGCGGGTGATCGCCGACGTCACCGCCGAGCCGCAGCCGCTGATGCAGTCGCCCGAGCTCGAGGGCCCGCTGGACATGAGCTTCGACGTGCTGCGCGCGGTTTCGCCGGTGCACCTGCAGTACCTGCGCAACATGGGCGTGGCCGCCTCGATGTCGATCTCGCTGGTGGTCGATGGCCGGCTGTGGGGCCTGGTGGCCTGCCACCACGGCAGCCCGCGGCCGGTGAACGCACGCCAGCGCACCGCGCTGGAGATGGTGGGCCGCCACGCGTCGATGATCCTCGACGCGCACGAACTGCGCGGCTCCGCGCGCATCGACGCCGTGCGCCGCAGCCATCGCGACGCGCTGGAAGGGCGCCTGCACCGCGCCGCCGGTCCGGAGGCCGCCTCCGCGCTGCTGCCGGAGATGCTGGACCTGGTGCTGGGCTCGGTGGAAGCCGATGGCGTGGCGGTGTGCCTGGACGGCGGCTGGCACGTGCACGGGGCCACCCCCGATGGCGAAGGCCTGGCGCACGCCCTGGCCTGGGCCGGCACGCAGGGCCATGCCGGCGCCGCCGCCACCGCGCGGGGCGCGGACTGGCATCCCGACGCGCAGCCGGACGCCTGCGGCCTGTTCGCCGTGCGCCTGGGACAGGGCAGTGGCGTCTGGCTGCTGCTGTTCCGCCGCGAGCAGCGCGAGACCCTGCGCTGGGCGGGCCGCCCGGACCGCCCCTTCCAGATGGATCCCGACGGCACCCATATCGGCCCGCGGGCCAGCTTCGAGGCCTGGGAAGTGGACGTCAGGGCCCTGTCCGCGGCCTGGACCGGCCGCGATTTCGAGCTGGCCCGCCGCCTGCGCATGGTGGTCGAGCGCTACATCCCGGAGCAGCCGCTGCGCGGCACCTGCGGTGCCGAGGACGGCGTGCGCAGCGACAGCGACCGCTCGATGCTGCGCTGGGACGCGCGCGAACACGCCACCCGCCTGCGCCGCCTGGCCGAGCTGCTCGACGGGGCCTCGCCCGAGCGCGGACGCCTGGAGCGCCTGCGCGCCCTGCTGACCCAGATGGAAGACGAGCTGGGCGCCATGGCCGACGCCCTGGACTGACCCCGGCACGGGACGCGCCGGCCATGCGCCGGTGCGCGCCCGGGCGGCGCGTGGCCGCGGGCTACAATCGGACCGTTTTCCATGGATTCCGACGGTTCCCGATGAGCGTTCCCGCCAGCCACACCCCCGTTGCCACCCGCGCCGAAGCCACGCCGCTGCGCTTCGTCACCGCCGCCAGCCTGTTCGACGGCCACGACGCCGCGATCAACATCATGCGGCGGCTGATCCAGGCGCAGGGCGCCGAGGTGATCCACCTCGGCCACAACCGCTCGGTGGAAGACGTGGTGCGCGCCGCGCTGCAGGAAGACGCCGACGGCATCGCGCTGTCGAGCTACCAGGGCGGCCACGTCGAATACATGAAGTACATGGTCGACATGCTGCGCGAGCGCGACGCCGGCCATATCCGCGTGGTCGGCGGCGGCGGCGGCACCATCACCCCCGAGGAGATCCGCGAGCTCGAGGCCTATGGCGTGGAGCGCATCTACCACCCCAACGACGGCATGAAGCTGGGCCTGGTGGAGATGATCGAGGACGTGGTGAAGCGCGTGTCCGGCGCCCGCGACGCACAGGCTGCCGCGGCGCGCGAGCCCGCCAGCACCCGACCGTCGATGGACGACGAGATCGCGATCGGCCGCGTGCTGTCGGCGCTCGAAGACGGCGTGTATTCCGAGTCGGAGCTCGCCATGCTGCGCAAGCAGTGGGCCTCGGGCGCGGCCGGCCATGACGGCCCCACGCCGGTCATCGGCATCACCGGCACCGGCGGCGCCGGCAAGAGCTCGGTCACCGACGAGCTGCTGAACCGCTTCCTGGCCAGCTTCCCGCAGATGCGCATCGCGGTGATCTCGGTCGACCCCACCCGCCGCCGCACCGGCGGCGCGCTGCTGGGCGACCGCATCCGCATGAACTCGCTGCGCAGCCACCGCGTCTACATGCGCTCCATGGCCACCCGCCGCCAGAACGTGGCGACCAATGCCGTGCTGAAGGACTGCATCGGCTTCCTGAAGGGCCTGGGCTACGACCTGGTGATCGTGGAGACCGCCGGCATCGGCCAGTCCGACTCGGAGATCGTCGACCTGGTCGACTTCCCGATGTACGTCATGACCAGCGACTACGGCGCGGCCAGCCAGCTCGAGAAAATCGACATGATCGACTACGCCGAGCTGATCGTGCTCAACAAGTACGACAAGCGCGGCGCCGAAGACGCCCTGCGCGACATCCGCAAGCAGTGGAAGCGCAACCGCGTCGCGTTCCAGACGGCCGACGAAGACGTGCCGGTGTATCCCACCATCGCCAGCCAGTTCAACGACCCCGGCGTGAGCTGGATGTTCGCCAACCTGTGCCGGCTGCTGCGCGAGAAGGTGCCGGCCCTGGCCGAGGCCGGCGCTGGCGCGGCGTCGGACGGTGCGGCCGCGCGCAGTACATCGCGCTGCGACTTCCGCCCCGACATCGACACCTCGCTGCGCGAGCCCCGCGCCACCGTGCTGATCCCCGGCAGCCGCATCCGCTACCTGGCCGAGATCGCCGAGCAGGGCAGGGCGATCAACGCGTCGATCGAGAAGCAGGCCGAGGCCGCCGACCGCGCGCAGGCGTTCTGGCAGTCGCTGCAGGAACTGGGCGACGACAGGCTGCCCAAGGCCCTCGACCTCTTCAACGGCGAGGACCTGACGGTGGAGGGTGACCGCTCACTCGCCACGCTGCGCCAGCGCTACAACGACGCCGTCCAGTCGCTCACCAGCGAGAACCTGCGCAACCTGCGCGAGTGGCCGGCGCGCCTGAAGTCGATCACCGACGAAGTCACCGAATACCAGGTCCGCGGCAAGGCGATCCGCGTCGAGAACTACCGCGAATCCCTCAGCCACCAGCCGATCCCCAAGATCGCCGCCCCCACCTACAAGAGCTGGGGCGAGCTGCTGGTGTTCCTGGGCAAGGAGAACCTGCCGGGCAGCTACCCCTACACCGGCGGCGTGTATCCCTACCGCCGCACCGGCGAGGACCCGATCCGCATGTTCGCCGGCGAAGGCACGCCCGAGCGCACCAACCGCCGCTTCCATTACCTCTCGGTGGGCCAGCCCGCCGCGCGCCTGTCCACGGCGTTTGACAGCGTCACCCTGTACGGCGAAGACCCCGCGCCGCGCCCGGACATCTACGGCAAGATCGGCAACTCCGGCGTCAACATCCCCACGCTCGACGACATGAAGAAGCTGTACTCCGGCTTCGACCTGTGCGCGCCCACCACCAGCGTCTCGATGACGATCAACGGCCCCGCGCCGATGATCCTGGCGATGTTCATGAACTGCGCCATCGACCAGCAGGTGGAGAAGTACGTGAAGGCCGACGACGCGCGCTGGGCGGAGGCGCAACAAAAGATCGAGGCCTTCTTCGAAGGCCGCGAGCGTCCGAAGTATTACGGCGAACTGCCGCCCACCAACGACGGCCTGGGCCTGGCCTTCCTCGGCATGACCGGCGACCAGCTGGTGGACGCCGAAACCTACGCCCGCATCAAGGCCGAGACGCTCGCCACCGTGCGCGGCACCGTGCAGGCCGACATCCTGAAAGAGGACCAGGCGCAGAACACCTGCATCTTCAGCACCGAGTTCGCGCTCCGCATGATGGGCGACATCCAGCAGTACTTCGTGGACCAGAAGGTCCGCAACTTCTACTCGGTGTCGATCTCCGGCTATCACATCGCCGAAGCCGGGGCGAACCCGATCAGCCAGCTGGCTTTCACCCTCAGCAACGGCTTCACCATCGTCGAGTACTACCTGGCGCGCGGCATGAAGATCGACGACTTCGCGCCCAACCTGTCGTTCTTCTTCTCCAACGGCATGGACCCCGAGTACACCGTGATCGGCCGCGTGGCCCGCCGCATCTGGGCGCGCGCCATGCGCGAGCGCTACGGCGCCAACGACCGCAGCCAGATGATGAAGTATCACATCCAGACCAGCGGCCGGAGCCTGCACGCGCAGGAGATCCAGTTCAACGACATCCGCACCACGCTGCAGGCCCTGTACGCCCTGTTCGACAACGCCAACAGCCTGCACACCAACGCCTACGACGAAGCCATCACCACGCCGACCGAAGAGAGCGTGCGCCGCGCCGTGGCCATCCAGATGATCATCAACAAGGAGCTGGGGCTCAACTTCATCGAGAACCCCTGGCAGGGCAGCTTCGCCGTGGACTACCTGACCGACCTGGTGGAAGAGGCCGTGTACAAGGAGTTCGAAGCCATCAGCGAGCGCGGCGGCGTGCTGGGCGCCATGGACACCATGTACCAGCGCGGCAAGATCCAGGAAGAGAGCCTGTACTACGAGCACAAGAAGCACGACGGCAGCCTGCCGCTGGTGGGCGTGAACACCTTCCTGCCGAAGGAGCACGCGGGTGAAGTGACCACCGAGATCGAGCTGATCCGCTCAACGGAAGAAGAGAAGGGGCAGCAGATCGAGAACGTGCGGCTGTGGCAGACGGCCCGCAACGTGCTGGCGCCGGTCGGGGAGACCGAGCATGCGCACGTGGTGGAGGATGATGCCGCGGCGGCGACGGAGCCGCATGACGGGCGTGGGCTGGGTTATCTGCAGAAGACGGCGCGGGAGCGCAGGAATGTGTTCGAGGCGCTGATGGAGGCGGTGAAGACGCATAGCCTGGGGCAGATCAGTCATGCGCTTTATGATGTGGGTGGGGAGTATCGACGGAATATGTAGCGACACGTCCGGACGCGAGTTAGTAGGGCGCCGGATTTGCTAAAGCCCCCAGCCTGCACACGGTCCTTGGCGCACCGGCATGCGGGTACTTCTAAAGCTTACTTGCCAGTCGGAGCACGGAGGCTCACGAATCATTTGGTTCTAACTGGTTTGCGATGCATAGCCGGTCGCTGCTTTATATGTCCAAAACCTAACCCGTTTTCTGGAAGAAGCCCGTGACGAAAAAGTCTGCAAAAATCGCGCCCGTTAAATCAGGCGACAAGTCCGCCGAGAAGAAAACGTTTGCGCTGTCGAAATCCATGATGGCAAAGCTGCCGGAGCTGGAGCGCCCGACCGCGAGCACGGACCTCTGGGGGAAATCTGCGGGAATGTGTGCGCTTTGCGGAAATGCTCTCGACCCAGACGCATTAGATTCAATCGTTCCAGACCATAGAATTGCAGAAACCGACGGCGGAAGGACCGAGCTTGCCAATCTTTATCTGGCACATCGTACGTGCAACTCGTCGCGACAACATTTGGATTTCAACGTTGCGCAACCGTTAGCGAAGTTTCAAAGTCTCGCCGCTCAAAAGGGAGCCATCGACTTTGACCAGGTCCTTGATACATTCCTTGCTTATAGTCGACAACCAATCTCCTATAAGGAAATTGGCGGCGATCGTGCGGAGGTTGGCTTTGGAAGCCAAAAACTGCAAGTGCCGCTCTGGGCAGATCCGGCCACCGGAGTAAAGTATTTCTTCGCTGAGGTGCCAACCTCATACATATTTAATGACACCCAGATTCAACCCCGCAAGATTATGCCCGCTCATGTGCGAAAGCTGGCAGTCGACTTCTTGGAGCGCCCTGTTCATGAGCCAAGCAACTGCCGGCTGGTTGCCAATCTGAAATCAGCCAAGCTTCTTCAGTTCGACGGCCAACACAAGACTACTGCGCAGATTCTTCTTGGCCGCGAGCATCTGCAGATGAAGGTCTACGTCGAGCCGTCAATCGACATGCTCCAGGCTCTAGTCATAAAGATTCAGCAGGAAATCAAAAAGCAACCGCTTACCAAATCAGACACGCTTGCTAAGATCAGCGACGTCATGCAGCGATACCTAGATGGTTATGTTGCGCAGGCAGGTAAGATTCGGACTGAGAAGGGGCTGATAGAGAGCCAGAAGGGAACGAAGGAAAAGAAGGTTGTCAAGGGGCTGTATTTTGACGATTTGCTGGGAATCATTTTCTTCGATCAGGACAACAAATTAAGTGCCGCCGTGCGTCCTGGAACAAAAGATGCTCCGACATCTGACAAAATTGTCATCCAGAAGATCATCGCTCCCTTGGTGTATAAGCAGCCTCTGGAAGTTGATATGGACTCTTCGAATGCTCGAGACATTGAGCGCTCGAATATTCTATTTATTCTTAACAGCATCGCGGAGTTCATGCTTCCTCCAACTTGGAATAAGCCAGGAAGTGAAACGCAGAAGAGACGCGCCGATGCTTTTTTTCAGCAAGGCTCGATTGGCTGGTGGATGAACGAGATCCTGATCCCCTCCCTGCGCTATATACTTACGAAGATCGGTGATAAGAAGCCACTTCTAATTGAGGAAATGGACGAGACGCAGAGAAGTCACGTCGTCACAGTGATAGAGACCCTTTGCAGCTGGCCGATATGGTCCACTGAGGAGCCTAGTCACCTCAGGGCTATGCGTAGTAATACAATCCAGAACGTAGCGGATGAATTTCCCGACTACAACGACAAAAAGTTGCTAAGTACCCTGAAATAGAGGGAGCAAGGGCTCGAAGGTGTCGGCGCCACCGCTGTCGGGAAGTTGGCTGTCAAATCAATGGCTCTGGAAAGCAGTTGGCGTAGGTCTTGGGGTGTCTACCGGCCGGGCAAGCTTATGCGGCACGATCGCACCCCGAAACAAACGCATCGATTTCCTCCTCTCGCCAGGTTTCCAGATACTTCCCGGCACCTTGCGCGTTTAGGGTTTTTATGAAGGTCCGAAATCTCTCTTGCGACGCCCTCAAGGCTTCATTCTTTGCTAGCTCTCGGACGATGCCTTGGGCCAAAGGGAGTCGGGCGCCTACTGTTGGACGCTCTACGAAGTTTGCCCTGAGGTCCGCACGAGAAAGGATGAGCTTCAAGGCGGCCGCGGGGTCGTCCGGGATGAGCATTGAAGCAATCTGGTGATTCCACCAGAGTCGCGCAATAGCGTGGTCATCTCGACATCCCGTCCAAGTAGACGCGAAGAAGTGTGTGCGGATCGTTGCCGCCAGCTTCGATTCGGCGATATTTGACAGCCAGCGCGCGCGCGAGTAGGCAAGACCTTCGATATGGCTAAGCCTGACCCAGATCCGGTTCTCTCTCGCGAGGGAGGGGGTCAGCTGGGATAGCGCGCGTCCAACGATCAGTGAGTTATCGACCTCCGCCTCATGGCCCCTGTCCGAAATCAATTCGGAAAGCAGCCCAAGATCCGCGGAGATCGATAGGGGGATCCGCCAGTCCCCAGTCGCCTCAAGATCTTCGAAGCTGCCTTCAAGGTAGCGCTCGAGATGCTCCTCAACGTTGTCCGCGAGGAAGTCGGCCGTCTGTTGGCCAACATACATAAGCTTGCTCATTGTTCCCCTTCCTTGAACATTCCCTGCAGCAGCCCCAGTGGGGCGTCCAGCAACTTCTGGGCAGCAAACGCGAGGTCTGTACCGGAATCGATGACAATTCCTTCGTTGCTGCAGCGCGCTTCGATTACCCGATGCCATCGGTGCGCTTCATAGCCTGAGTTGCGCATCGCATCGAGAGCAGTCATGACAGCCGGCAGGAAGAGTGAGGGCAGCAGAATGTCGCGCATGCTGGTTCCGCGGATCCCGTAGATCATGGTGTAAAGCTTTGGATTCACCTCGATGCGGATCGCCTCGTTGTCCAACTCGACGAGGAAGATGCCCTCTCCGACATTTTCGCTGGAGACCAGATGGAAAATGGATTCCATTGGCAGAAATTTGTCGAGACCGGCCTCGAATGTGTGGATTGTGCTTACGGCAATGACGTCGCCTCTGCGCACCACTCTCGTGTGCGGCGGATAGTCTTCCGGAATGGAATCCGATTCGAGGGGTACGTTATCTTCAGATGCGGCAAGCACCGCCTGCACAGCTACCCGGCCGCGAAGTTCGCCGTATGGAAAATCCAGCGAGAACGCTTCAAGTCCGACCGGAAAGAAGCGCTGAAAGTAAGTTTCGAGGCACTCTACGACGACGCCGAGCGTCGCATGCTGAGTAGTCACCAGTTGCCGCACGGCTTCGTCATCGAGAGTGCATGCGCCCTTGAGCTCTACGGCACCGGCGTCGGGCGCCTCTCCAACATCGATCGTGATGTCGAAGGTGCGGTCGCCATAGTCTTCGGTGTGCGGCGACAGGATGGGGTGGGCGAAGGTGGTAGAAGGTCTAATCAGCATTGGGAGCCTCCTCCACCTTGGTGAGAACCACACGGATAGGGCCCGTGTAAGATTCTGCGAACTCCACTGTCACAGTCTTTCTTTCGCCTTCGTTCAAGTGGATTGACGGCGTCTTGGCGCACTTGTGACTATTGAGCGTGACAATGTCCAATGGCTCATCGCTTGCCGCACCGATCAGAAGTACTTCAAGTCGGGCAAGACCGGATTCGTCCGATTCCAAGCTGATAGTCCGGAAGCTCGTCGACGCAGGATCCGGGATGTGGCTGCGTAATCCGCGGAAGCTGATCGCCTTGCCGCCGCGCCCTCCATGCAGGCCGCGCCCGCGACCGGCGCGGGTGCCCGTTGTTTTGCCACCTTTTGACCCCTTCTGCTTCTGGCCGCCAGCGGATCCACTGTCTCCGTCCGGGCCGCTGCCGACGCGGCGCCGAGCCGAAGTCGTCGTCTTCAGTTTGATCCGCTCAGGATTCGTCTGGCTGTTGGACGGGTCCTGGATTTCCTTGCCGGTTTCGGGAGACGAGAAGAACCTGTTCATCTCGTCCAGCAGCATTTCTGCTTCGGGAGGAGTTGAGGTTTCCGCCCGGATGACGTCCCGCAACCACGTGCCCAATTTCCTCATGCTGGTCTTCGCCAGCGCTTTCGCTTTTGTGTCGTCGAGCCTGTCCGCGGACAGTTCGTCATGACGCGGATTTTCGAGGTCGCGCACCCGGCCGCTTGTGGCAACATCGAGCGGCTCGACGACTCCAATGAAGTCACGCGACAGACTGAAGCGGGCGAGGGGATGAGTGAAATGTCGCAGGTGGTCTGTGAGGTACATCCCATTGCGAAGGAATCCGATCCTTCTGGGCAACCCCGCTCCTTCGAGAAGCCGGAATCTGAAGTTTCCGAATGCGCCAAAGTTCTCCTCGAAAACTTTGGTTTCAGGAGAAGTCAGAGCCTGGTACATGGCCGAGGCGAATGAGAGGTCGGATATGGAGCCGGTTTCCTCAGCCGCCTTCCGGATCGCCTCGTGCGCGAACAGTGCTTCAAGGGTATCCGGCGTTATCCCGATCGATGGGCCTCTCTCGCGGATGACCTCGAACGTCACACTGCCTTCCTGCACAGCGGCGAAGAAGTTGCGGACAAGCGATTCCGCCATCTGCCATTCCCAACCGTCCTCATGCTGGAAGCCGAGGGAGGCCACAGTGGTCCCTGGTTCCGTTCGATGCAGCCAGGTTGGAAGTGCCTGCGGGTTCTCCACAGCCTGGAAGTCACTGAGGCCGCAGTACCCGATCCCGCGCTTCTCGATGTTTCGCGCGTCGGTATGGGAGACAAGAATTGCCTTGCCCTGCGCCAGGTATGAAAGGCCCGTGCCTTCCTGATAAAGCGTGGAGTAGAAGACGGTCCGCAGCTGCGACACGGCGAAGGCGGCGTTCTTGCCGATGCCGAAGGAGCCCCCGGCATCCGCGCTGCTCTTCTGGCTGACACCGGACCCCTTCACCAGCGCGTGGAACGGTCTTCCGGCCACGGACGGACCTAGTAGGCCGGTCGTTCCGTAGTCCTCGACGGTCAGCACGCTGACCGAGCGCTCCCGGAGGGCGCTGGTCGCGATATCGAAGAAGACCGCGTCCTTGCGGATGCCGCGCTCTTTGGACCTTGCGAGACAAGCGTCCAGAGTCTGCTGCAGCATGTCCACCTCAGGAATTGTGTCCCGGGGAACTAACTGCTGCCGGAAGACCATCCTGATGGGCCGATGCGAGCCATCTTCAGCTTTCAGGCACGCATCAAGGCTGTTCTGGGCGCTCTCCCGCGCGAGGCCTGGGTACGGCGACCCTTTGAATGTCTCGATGCCTGCATGGCCGAGACCTTCCTCCTCCTGCCCCTCATTGGTCAGGAATCTCCACTCGAGTGTCATTGGAACCCCCTGTTCCGTCAGTGTGTGCTGTCAGTGCTCCAGCGGCCCCAGCAGAGCTGGACGTTCGCTGCGGATCGACCGGTCAAAAAATTCCCTGAAAGAGAGCACATTATCCTGCCCTTTGTAGAACGCCTCATCGCTGCTCTTGAGCAATTCCGGCACTACAAGTCGGATCCCGAGTCCGGCCATTTCCTGGATGGCAGAAGGTGCCACGCGGTCGTCAACTGTGGCCAGATAGACATCGCAATTGAGCTGCTCGCTCGACACCTGTTTCCATCGCTCGCGCAAGGTGGTTTTTGCAGCCAGCACCAGCGCGTCTGACCGATCCCTTCCCTTTTTGCGAAGCGTGGGGAGATCAGGCAATACGAAATCCGGGCGTCGACCACCCGTTACCGCCTGCTCCTGGAAGCGCACGTTTCCCGCTGTTAAGGCCGCGGCGATGTGGTGCTCGAAAGAGCGGCCGGCCCGTGTCTTCCGCTGCTGGCTTGCGCTCAGGAGGATGGCATCGATGTCGGGGTATTTGCGCACCACGGTCGAGGCCAGGTCGGCGCCGCCGACGAGAATCGCGAGCAACTCCGAGGCGCGACGCTTCAACTCGTGCGCCCGGTAGAGTCGGTACTCGATTTCCCGGCTGATTTTCATGATGGCGTCGCCCGGCGCGCTTATCTGCCAAGGATCGAAGGAGTCCCGGCCGTTCGCGCGTAGCCACTCGTCGCGTGCCTGGTTGGCAATCGTGCCCGGATCGGGAATCACCGAGTACGTGGTCACGAGTTCATGAAGGGTGCCATTCCGGATCGCGGATCGGAACTGTTCGATCAGGCCCTCCAGCTCATCCTGGTTTGCGCGGCGCGCCGCGCCGAAGCTGTCGGCGCGGAAAAGCCCGTGATGGAAGTCGACCGGAAGATCCAGCAGGGTTTCAAGCAGCTCGGCCTCGTCGCCTGCCGAATCCAAAACCACCGCCCACCAGCTGCAGGTTGCCGTCGGACGGGTCAGCCTCCCTGCAAGAAAGAGCGAGGCTGGTGTCAGCTCACGGAAAAGATCCTTGAGGAGCCGTGTGAGGTGGGTCTCAGGTCCCTTGTTGCTGTAGTGACGGAGGTTCGAGCGGGTGACTTCGCCGGTCTGGGGCCACAGCACGTCCATGCCGGCAACGAAGATATGCGGCTTGTCTGGATTGCTTGCCTCGAGCGGGGGAAAGAATCCGGAATCCCGGAGTTCGACGGGGATGTACAGCCCCGCTTGGTGTTTGCCCTGATCATCCGCCCACGACGTGTCGTTGCGGGCCAGCTTCTTGACCAGAAGCTGGTCGCTGTCAGTTGCGAGCGCTTGGATCGTCCACCAGAGCGGAGAGCCGTCCGCAGCTTCTTCAGCGACGCGGCCGCTTTCTCCCAGCTCAAGCATCCCCTGCTTCGCCATTCGAATCCCCCTTCCGAATGCGTTCTGCCAACGCAATGATGACGGCGTCACGCGCGTCCGTCGAGAGCCCGCGCAACTGGCACTCCCATATCGTCTCCACGCCCCAGCCCAATGCGATCAATTCGGACTCTTTCCGTCCGTCGCGTTCAGCATTGGCGTCAATCTTCGCCCTCCAGAACTCTGGCCGGGTCTTGGGCAACCTGAACAGGTAGCAGTCGTGCCGATGCCAGAAGCAACCGTGCACAAAGACAACGGTGCGATATTTTGGCAAAACGATGTCCGGCCGTCCCGGAAGTCCCGCCCCGCCAAGCCGGTAGCGGAAGCCCATAGCGTGGAGGCCACGTCGGACCTCCAGTTCGATCTTTGTGTCCTTCCCTTTGATGCGTGACATCAGCGCGGAGCGCTGCTCCGGGCCGATGATGTCCGCCAAAGTCAGGCCACCCGACGCTCGGGACGGTCTTCGGCGATCGCGGCCAGACATGGCACCATCATTTCCGCCACCGCACCGATCACCGGCACAACTACCGAGTTGCCGAATTGCTTGTACGCCCGCGTATCCGACACCGGAATGCGGAATGTGTCTTCATAACCCATAAGGCGCGCGCATTCGCGTGGCGTCAGCCGGCGCGGGTTCTTCCGCACTCCCTGATTCACCAGGATCTCCGATCCATCCTTGTAATACCGCGCGGACAGAGTGCGCGCCGTGTCCATCCTCGTGACGAGGCCGAAGCCGAAGCCGTTGCCTTTTTCGCGGTGCTTCATCGCGTAGTTCTGGAGGTACTCCCACAATTTGTCCGAGAGCGTGTAACGGTCAGGCACTTTTCCCTTGACACCCTCGGTGTAGGGGGCGCTGTCCACTTCCGAACCATCCTGCGGGTGGAGGATCGAGGCGAGCTTCGGCCCGTCCGCAAGAGGTGGGAGTTCGAGGTCGTCCCAATTGAAGGGCACCTGCTCGCGGAAGCCCACGATGATGATGCGCTCCCGATGCTGCGGCACGAAATGCTTGCCGTTGATCACGCGGGTGTGGACGGTATAGCCGAGCTCGTTCTGCAGTACGTCGATGATGGTCGAAAAGGTACGCCCCTTGTCATGGCTGACGAGGTTCTTCACGTTCTCGAGCAGGAAGGCCTTTGGGCGTTTTTCGGCGATGATCCGGGCCACGTCGAAAAAGAGGGTGCCTTGCGTCTTGTCGGCAAAGCCGTGCGGCCGCCCGAGCGCGTTCTTCTTGGAGACGCCGGCAATCGAGAACGGCTGACAGGGGAAACCGGCGAGCAGAACGTCGTGGTCCGGCACTTCTTTCTCGTCCACCTGGGTGATATCGCCGGCGAACATGTGTTCCGGCCCGTCGTGGAAGTTCGCTGCGTAGGTCTTCTGCGCGTAGGCGTCCCACTCACTGGTAAAGACGCAGCGTCCGCCCAGATTCTCGAATGGGATGCGGATGCCTCCGATGCCTGCGAAGAGGTCGATGAAGCGGAACGCGGCCGGCCCCGACGCGGGCTCCCCCAAGGGCAGGAGCCGCTGCCGTATGGCGTCGGCAATGTACGGCTTGGGCTCCGTTTCGCGGACCTGCCACCGTCGGACGGTCTTGGGGTCCACACCGAGCGCGAGAGCGACCTCTTTATGACTGAATTGCCTGAGGGCGCGGTCGAGCAGGGCGTAGACGTCCATGGGGCACTCCGGGAAACGTGGGGACATTCTGTCTCGAAATGTCCCGTGGGGGAAGGGCAAATAGAATGGGCGCCCTCAGCTGCTGTGGCAGGGAGGAGAGCTGTGCAGGCAGCCGTTGGCTCTCGGGTAGAGCCGCTTCGCGGCAGCGACTGCGGTCATGCGGGAATGTGTGTGCTTCATCCCATGCATTTCTCGTGGGCCTCGTGGCGAGCTGGATGCTGCAGTGCGACTGTCTCATCGGCTGCGAAAGCACTGATGGGTGGGCCCTCCGCGGCCACAGTGACCCTGAGCGTGGGGGCGGTGGCACGCCATCTGCTATCAGCAGAGGGGAGCCGGAACGGAGATATAGGCCATGGTCCTGAAACGCGTCAGGGACCGTCGGAACGATGCACTGGCCGGCGAGGACTGGGCCCGAGTCGAACACCTGTTGGCGGACTACTACCGCAGCGAAGGCTATACCGTGGAGCACTGCGGCACGGGTGGTCGCGCTGCGCGCTTCGACGGCGGGGTCGACCTCCGGCTCCGGCGTGACGGCGAGACCATCCTCGTCCAATGCAAGCACTGGAACGCCTATCAGGTCCCGCACAACGACGTGCACCAGTTGCTCGGCATCATGGTCAACGAGCAGGCCACCGGTGCAATCGTGGTGACCAGCGGCGAATTCACCCGCGCGGCGATCGAGGCCGCCACGCGACACGGTCATGTGCAGCTGGTGGATGGCGACGATCTCCGCAGAATGCTGGGGGTGCGCTTCAGTCAGTCAGGCGCCGGGGCATGGGCGCGGGACGGGCAGGACGATGGCTGGAAGAAAACATCCGGCTCGCTCGGGGCTTGGGCCGCGGAGCGCCTAGTGTCCGCCGCCGAGGACCGGATCCGCGGCGGCGGAAAGCGACGCGGAATGTCGATTTTTGCCGCCGGCGCGTGGTCCGGGCTGGCCGCCATCCTGATCAAGTTCATTCTGGCGATCGCGCTTCTGTTCTTCATGAGCGCGGCTCTGCAGCGCGCCATCCGCAATGTTGCGCCGGTACAGCCGCAGGCTTCCATGACTCGGGCGACCCAGCAGAGCCCTGCCGCCTCGACGCTGGTGGGCGAGTCCCCGACCCCGGCGCCGCCGACAGCCACGATCCACCTGCCCACACCGCAGGAGATCGAGGAGCAGCGCCGGCGCAGCGCGGAATCGATGGAAATCCTCCGAGCCTCTACACCGGAACTCCCGGAAGATCCTCGCCGCCGAAGCGTGCTCCAGTAGCGCGTCGGCTTACCGCGAAATCTCGAACACCGCCGACACCCGCTTGATGAAGTCGATTCTCGGCAGCAGTTATCGGATTTTGCACTGCACAGGACCACGCCTGTGCGCATGGCGGGGCCGCCACCGTGCGGAATGAGAGAGAATCCACCCAGTCGGCAGCGTTCAAGGGGGACGCAGTGGATGTCACGGTTTGGCTGGCCCGCAACGGGCACCACCTCAAGGACAGCCTGTACGAAGAGATGTTCGTCCAGAACGTCCTGACGCGCGTCAGAGAACTCGATTTCCGCGCGCTGAGCGCCCAGTACCGTTTTATGGACGATGACGGACGAACCCGATACTGCGACTTCGTGATCCAGGAAGGAGAGGGGGTCCGGATCGCGATCGAGGTGGACGGGTACGACAAGCGCGGCACCGGCTACGGGATGTCGCGCAGCGACTTCCTGGACTGGCAGCGGCGGCAGGCAAGCCTGGTGGCCCAGGGCTGGCGGGTGATCCGGTTCGCGAACGTGGATGTAAGGGACAACGCACTGCGGTGCGCGGAGCTGCTCGGCCTCTTGCTTCGCGACGAGCGATCGAAGGAGTCACATTCGCGAAGCCTGGAACAGCGAATCCGTGAGCTCGAGACGGCGCAGCAGTTGAAGGTTGCCGAGGAGCGCGCCAGCTACGGGGAGGAGCGCAAGGAGCTCGAGCTGCTGAAGGCGGAGCTGGTGCAGGCCAGGCAGACCCGGAAGCTGTCGCAGGAAGAGAGCAGGCGGCTTGAGGAGCTTGAGCAGGCCCAGCTGCAGGTCAAGATGCTGGAGAGGGAGACAAACATCATGAAGACCACGATCTGGGCGTTCACGCTGCTGCTTGTTGTGGTGCTGGTCCTGGTGTTCCAAGGCCGCGTCCCGTCGAATGATCAGGCAGCAGCCGCACGTGCCCAGCCTGCGCCTTCATTGGCAGGCAGCTCCTGTGAGCAACCGCTTCCCTGGGGGATGGCCCGAGACCATGTAGGCAAGGTGGTCGCGATAGCGGGACCCGTGGTTCGGGTCGGCATTCGCGATGACGTGCGCGGGCGGCCGGTGTTCATCACGATGGGACAAGCGTTCCCTTCCCGGCAGCGGGTGGACCTTGTGATCTGGCAGGACACGCGCTCCGAGTTTCTCGCTTTGCTTGAGCAGGGCCTGGAAGGCCGCGACGTTTGCGCGTTCGCCGAGGTCGGCCAGAGGGACGGGATTCCGCAGCTGGTGCTCAGGGACCGGAGTGAGCTGAAGCTGAGGTAGGGTTTGTCACTTGAATTCAGCTTCGCGGATGCCGAGCGCGCGTTCGTCAGCAGGGCCAGTCGCGCGCCTTCGACCTCAGTCCCCCACCTGCGCCAAGTAATGCTTCGCCGGCCAGTGGCGCAGCACCTTCGGGAGCCTCCAGTAGACCTTCGGCGCCCAGTGCGTGAACCGCTGCCAGCGCCGCTCGTCGCGTGCGCTCCACGGCAGGCCGTACATCGCGCGCAGTGGGGGTGGCAGCAAGCCGCGGGTCACGAAACGCTGCAACGGCATGGCCGGGCGCAGGTACCAGGGCGCGTGGCCCCCGTGCAGCACGGCCTGCATGTAGCGGCGGACGTCGTCGTCGACGGACAGCTGCGCCAGCTGCGCGTGCCACCAGCGGTCGAACGCGGCCGCATCGGGCGGCCAGCGGCTGTCGTCGACCTGCAGCGTACGGCCGAACGCCCAGGCCTCGCGGTAGAGGGCATCGCGATCGGCCTCCGGCACCGGCCCTTCGAAGAGGTGGAACACATCCAGCGCGCCGCGGTAGAGCGTGGCGGCGACCCATAGCTGCAGGCCGGTGTCGAACGCGCTGTAGCCCGGGCCTTTCACCGGCACGTGCGCGCGGTTGACGTGGCGCGCGACGGCCGCGCGCTGTGCGTCGCTGCCCAGGGTGACGGCGTAGACGTAGGCCATGGTGGCGCGCAGGCGCTCGAGCGGGCGCTCCAGGGTGGCACTGTGCCCGGCCACGCCGCGGCCGACGCCGGGGTTCGCCATCTGCCAGGCCACCGTGGCGCCGGCGCCGAAGTAGATGTAGGCCTCGCGGTTGATGCGGGCGAGGGTGACGCGGTCGGCGGCAGGCCCTGGGGCCGCCTCCCTACGCAACCCGCCCACCGTTGTAGGCAGCGACCACCCGGTTGATCGGGCCGACCAGTCCGGTGCCGCCCGTCATCAGGATGCGCATGCCTGCCTCGATCGGAAGGGGATGGTCGGAGTCTAGCCGCCGGTCAGGGCGCGATGTGTGCCCGCGGGCGCACCAGGCCCACGATGCGCCCGCCGGGCTGGTGGCGTCCTCCGACAATACGCCGACCGCTTTCCCGCAGCCGTCCCGTTTAACCTGTCGATCCACATGCAACGGCCGGGGACGGTTTCCGCGGCCGGCATTCGAGGGTCGCAATGCTTCAATTCATCCCCAGCGCCGACAACGTCATCGCGGTGTCCATCGAGCACCGCATCACCAGCGCCGATCTTGTCGCGGTGATGGACCGGCTGGATGCCTGCCTGGCGGCGCACGACACGGTGCACGTGTTCGTGGAAACCCGTTCGCTGGATGCCATCGAGGTCTCCGGTCTGGGCGCGTACATCGCCCGGGCCATGCCTCTGTTCGGCCAGCTGCGACGCTTCGGGCGGGTCGCGGTGGTCGCCGACCAGGCCTGGGTACGCGCGGGCACGCGGATCGAGAGCGCGCTGCTGCCGTTCGTCAGCTACCGGGTGTTCAAGCCAGCAGAGCGGGAAGAAGCGCTGGCTTGGGTGCGGGAAGGCTGAGCCGCGTCGGCCGGTCGGACAACGTACCCGCCACGGCGCTGCAGCACGGGATTGGCCGGGGCGCACGGGCCGTCTCGTTGTACCCGGCTTATGGACCAGGAAGCCGTCCCATGAAGCCTGCAATCGGTTTGTTCTCGGCGCTGTTGGCCTGCCTGTGCCTGCTGTCGTCGGCAGCGCTGGCTGCGCCCGCCGTGGTGCGGGTCAATGGTGTCGACATCGCCTATGTCGAGTCGGGCAGCGGCGAACCGCTGGTGCTGATCCATGGCTTCGGCGATTGCAGCACCGTGTGGGAGTCGGTCCTGCCCGCACTCGAGAAGCAGTACCGCGTGATCTCCATGGAGTTGCGCGGACACGGCAGCTCGGGAGGTTTCGAAGGGCCCTTCCTGTTCGAGGATTCAGCGGGCGACCTGCTGGGGCTGCTGGACCATCTGGGGCTGGGGGAGGTGAAGGCGATGGGGATCAGCGCCGGCGGCATGACGCTGCTGCATGCAGCGGTCCGCGAGCCGGAGCGCTTCAAGGCGATGGCGGTGATCGGCGCGGCGGACGGGTTCCCGGAGCAGGCGCGCGTAATCATGCGCGGAACGCCCGGCAACATGCCGCCGGAGGTCCTTGCGTTCTTCACTGCCTGCGCGGTCCGCGGGCAGGCGCAGGTGGATCACCTCCTGCAACAGTTCAATGGCTTCCAGCACAACGACGACGATATCGACCTCTCGCCGGGCGAGCTCGCGAAGATCAGGGCGCGCACATTGATCGTGCATGGCGACCGCGACGATTTCTTCCCGGTGCAGATCCCGGTGCGGATGTACGAATCGATACCGGTCTCGCAGCTGTGGATCGTGCCGGGCGGCGGCCACGTCCCGATCTTCGACAGCAACGCGAAGGCCTTTGAAGAAACCGCGCTGCGCTTCCTGGCCGATCCTGGGCCGGCGCCGTAGGACCATCCGGTGGCTGGTCCGACCCGAGCAAGCGCAACTGCGGGTCCCGAAGCAGCAGAGGGGCGCGCGGTCGGGCCGCCCCCTAGTCCGTCCGTTCACAGGAACCCACCGACCATGCCCGCTCCGCATGATGGAGCCCGACGATGACCGAAGGTCGAAACCTCGATGGAACGCCTGGCTTGGAACGCCATTCGCGCAACGCCGCTTCCCTGCGCGCGCGCGTGGGCTCAGCGTCGATGCACTTGCGGGCTCAGTTCACGCCCCGCGGCCTGGTGGCGCTGACGGGACTGGTGACCTGCACACTGCTCTCCGCGGCAGCCATTGTTGCGGTTGCCACGCGCAAGTTGCCGGAGGGTGCAATGCCCGCACGGATGAAGCGCAGCCGCTGGTAATACGGTGTCTTCCAGTGGGACATCGAGGGCCAGGTCGACCGTGGTGTTGCAGCTCATCGCGACCGTCGAGGTCCAGGTCGTGCCATTGACATCACCGGTGTCCAGATCGTTGTAGCCGGCCGCGGGGGTCGGAAGGTTCACGGATTCGCGCACGCCGCGCATGCCATCGCCCAGGTAGACGACGGACCCTTCGCTCCAGCCCTGGGCCACGCCATCGAGGGCGTCGTCTCGGTCCTCGGCTGCATGTACCGCCCACTGTCCACGCGCGCGTCCGTTACCTGGATGCGATCCAGCGTCGTGTTCCCGTATCCATCGGCCCGCATCGAGTTCAGGCTGTCATTGCACGTCCCGGCGGCGGCCTGGTCGCTGGCTGGCCGCGTGCCCAGCGGCGATAGGCTTTCTCGTCCGGCCCGTCTCGGGCCGGAGATCAACCGGGGGATTTGGAATGAGCCAGTCGACGGGTATGTGGGTGCGGGTCCAGGCATGGGCGCTGGCATTGGCCATCGTGGTGGTGGCGACGCTGCCGGCCGCCGCGGCGGAGGTGGCGGTGCCGCGCGCGGCCTACACGCTCCATGCGCAGGTGCAGGGAGAGGGGCCCATGGCCGTGGTCTTCGAGTCCGGCTTCGGACAGGGCGCGGTGGCATGGAAGGCCGTGATCGAGGGGCTGGGCCCCGAATGTCGCTGCATCGCTTACGGGCGTGCCGGGCTTGGCGACTCCGGTACCGACGGCAACGCGAAAACCATCGATGAGCACCTGGCCGACCTCGACGCCGTCATCGCCTCGCTGGCGCCGGGCCGCAAGGTCGTGCTGGTGGGCCCTTCCTACGGGGGGCTGTTGGTCAGCGAGTTCGCCCGCAAGCACCCGGACCGCGTGCAGGGCTTGGTGCTGGTGGACCCGACCACGATGGGGCAACGCCACGCCTTCCGACAGGCCGACCCCGCCCGCGTGCAGGCCTACGACGCCATGCTGCTGTCGATGCTGCCGCTCGCGATGGCCGCCGATTACCGCGCGCTCGTCGCCCAGCTCGACAGTGCCGAGGCGGCGACGCCCAGGGTGATGCCCGATGTACCGGTCGCTCTCCCGCGGCCGGCATTCGACGGCGTTGCCGACTCCACGGTGCCAGACGCCGCGGCGGCCTGCTGCGCTACGATGCCCGCATGGCCAGCCTGCTTGACCAGATCAGGGAAGCCCTCGTCGCCTTCACCCGGCTGCAGACGCCTCCGGCGCTGATCGGCGGGCTCGCGCTTGCCGCGCACAATGTCGTCCGTGCGACGCGCGACGTCGACTTCCTGGTGGATGCCGACGATGCCGACCGGTTGCACGGACTCCTGCTGGAGCTGGGCTACCAGTGCGTCCACCGCAGCGTGGACGCGGCCAATTACCTGCGCGGCGAGGAAGGCCTCGACCTGTTGTACGCGCACCGCCCCATTGCCCGGGAGTTGCTGGCGGCCGCCGGTGAACGGGATACCCCGATGGGACGGCTGCGGGTCATCAGCGCGGAGGGTCTGGTGGCGTTCAAGCTCCAGGCCTACGTGAATGATCCGACCCGGACCCGCGACCTGGACGACATCCGTGCCCTGCTGCGCGCCCACCACGAATCGCTCGATCACGAGGCACTGACGACGTATTTCCGTCTGTTCGAACGGGAGGATCTGCTTGAAGCGCTCATCGACGAAGTCCGGGGTTGATCGCCGCGGCGTCGTCCTGGTGGGCGAGGGCGGTGTGCAGCGGCTGCCGGCGCCGACAGACCCGATCCAGGCGTGGCTCGACCTCATGGAGGTGGTGAGGATGCTGCGCCCCGCCGGCGATGCGCGCCCGCCCGGCCCGACCCGTGGCCGCTTCCTGCTGTAGTCGGATGTGCGCAGGAGGGTGAGCCAGGGTTCAACAGGCCAAAGCGTTATCAAGCTCTATGCCGGCATCGTTGAATCAGGATGCAGCTTGTTAAACCCGGTGAGTCGAGCTCCCGCTCTGATCAATCTATTGGAGCACCAGCCGCTGCGATGAACCTCCCGGCCAGCGTTTCCGCCGATACCCGAAGCAGTGTCGCGTTCACCTCCATCGCGAACCGGCCGGTGTCCGGATGGCCGCGGGACAGGGCAACGTCCTGCTTCGCGAGACGTTCGCGGAGGAGGTCCGGCGCGACACCTGTCGCTGTCATGAAGAACCGGCTGGTCCCGTGCGGCAGCTTCTCGAACGAGAACCGGCTGTCGTCCTGCAGCAACGCGATAACCCGGTCGGCGACCTGCCAGGACTTTGCGTAGTCTTCCAGATAGCCGTCGACGTAGCGCAAGGCCACCGCGGCCGCCGGCCAGGCATGGGGCAGGGCGCCGCCGAACATGCGCCGCTGGTGGTGCAAGCCTTCGATGAACCCGGCATCCCCGGCGAGGATCGCGCCGGACCCGGCGTTGAAGTGCTTCCACAGCGAGACGTACACGGTGTCGAACAGCGCGCTGTATTCGTTGAGACTCCTGCCCGAGTGGAGGGGCAGGTTGAACATCCGCGCGCCATCCAGGTGCAGGCGGATCCCGCGCTCGCGGGCGAGGTTGCTGACGCGGCGGAGTTCATCGAAGTCGGCCATTTCGTGATGGCGCCGACGCACCGGCGTTTCGATGGCGATCACGCCGACGCGGGTCTCGACCCGGCCGCTGTCGGAGCGCGCCAGCCAGCGCTCCACCTCATCGACGGGGAGGGTGCTACCGCCTTCGGTGAGGGGGACGAGGTTCAGCCCGCTCAGGGTCTGCGCGCAGTCGCCGCTGTCGTTGTAGAGGTGGCTTTCCGCCTGCACCAGCACGCGACGATCGTCCCCGGCGAGCTTGCGCACCGCGAGATGGTTCGCCAGCGTTCCGGTGGGCAGGTAGATCGCGTCGTCCTTGCCGAGGAGCCGGGCGAACTTGAGTTCCAGCTCACGGATGACGCCGCCTTGTGAGTAGTAGTCCGGTTCGAAACCGTCCTCCGCCACGACCTCGCCCAGCAGTGCTGCGTACTCGGCGGGGCTGAGCCCAAGCCCGTCGGACGCCAAGCTCACGCGCTTGAACAATGTCGAAGTGGCGTTTGCCGTGGCGGGTGCGCCCAGTGCGGCCAGCATCGGTGACGCGGCGGCAGCTCCACTGACGCCAAGGAAGCGGCGACGATCCATGTGTAGTCCTCAGGGCAGGGCGTGGCGGCAGCGACGCCTCGCATGAAGCATAGCGAAGGTCGCGCCCAGCTCACCGTGGCCGCACGCTTGCCGTACCGCCGTTGCAACAGTTGAACAGGGGATTCAGGCAGGCAGCACTCACCAGGTCGGTCGGGTGGAGCCATGCCTTATCGGAGCCCCCTGATGGAGATTCGCAGCGCCTCGCTCAACTTCCCGCGCATGCGCGGGAGCGGACCTCGGACCGCCGAGCAGACCATCGTCTTCCCCCGGCAGGTCGACGCAGCCGTCGCCTCGCTGGCCGGCTACTCCGCGGGCTTTCGCGGCGGCGACCACCACCTCGGGCGCCTGCAGGTGCAGCTGGCCACCGAGGTCAATGCCAACGTCGTCACCGTGCGCGCGACCTTCGGGCTGCGCGACTGGTCGGGCGACTGGGATGACGACTACGCGGGCACCGTGGAAGCGAGCGTGCTGGCGGAGCTGGTCGACGCCAGCCTGCCGCCGCCCCGCGGCGATCTGCAGATCACGGGGATTGAGCTCAATCAGGCAACCCAGGCGTTCCGCAGCGCGCAGCACCTCGACGCCGACCACGTGTTGCCGGACAACGCCATCTCCCTCGTCGGCGGCAAGGCGACCGGCGTGCGGGTCTACGTGGACTTCGGCGCCGAGCCGGCGCTGCCGGCCATCGCGCGGCTTTCCGGCGAGCTGGAGGTCAGCATCGGCAGCAATGTCCTGCTGCTGCCGCCCATCGCCACCATCGTGCCGCGCCGTGACAGCGAGATCGACCGGGGTGAGGCCGGGCACACGCTGAACTTCTCCATTCCCGGTGCGTGGTGCCGTGGCAGCGTGGATATCCGCTGCCGGGTGTTCGCCAGCACCGACCCCGGGCAAGCGTCGGCATTCGTGCGGCGCAGCCTGCGCTTCGTGGACGTCAATCCGATGCGCGTATTCGGCGTGGGCATCCATTACACGGGCCAGGGCATGGACCTGCCCGCACCGGACGCGACCACGGTGCTCGGTACCTTCGACCTCACCCGTCGCCTGTTCCCCGTGGGTGACGTGCTGCTGTCCGGCTATACCGCGATGGACTTCTCCGACGACATGGTCACCACCGATACCGACGGCTGCGGCGACGGGTTTGAGGCGCTGAACTCCAACCTGAAGGACCTGCGCGGGGATTCCGACGATCTGTACTACGGCCTGCTGCCGACGGGGGTCAACTTCGGGAACTTCGTTGGCTGCGGTGGCGGCGGTGTGGGTTCAGGCGTGGTCGGCGACATGGGCACCGCGGCGCACGAGGCCGGCCATGCCTACGGCCGCAAGCATGCGCCCTGCGACGACAGTGCCCGCTGCAGCAACCCATCCAACCAGGACGGCGATTATCCGCACTACGCGCTGTTCCATTCCGACAGCGTGGGCGAGTTCGGGTTCGACCCCGCCGCGAACCGCGTCTTCGACCCGGCAAGCGCGCACGACATCATGGGCTACTCGGGCACCAAGTGGGTCAGCCCGTATACCTATGCCGGCCTGATGACGCGCACCGATCCGGTGGAGGGCGCGAGCGCCGTCCGCAGCCTCGATTCGGCCCTGCATGCCGCCATCCATCGCCCGCAACCGCGCGCGGAATGGTCGGGCAAGGCGGTGCCGCTGATGCAGCTCGAGGCCCACATCGACCACGACCGCAAAGTCACCATCCCGCACGTGTTCACGTATCCGGCGCAGCGGCGCCTCAGGGGAAGCCGCGCCACGCCCTTCCGCGTGGAGGTCAGGGACGCGGATGGAAAGCCACGCGCGTGCGCGGTGCTGCACGGCGATTGCTTCCACTGCGGGGCGGACTGCTGGCCGCAGCATCTTGCCGCGGAGGTTCCCCTGGATCCGTTGCGCGCGCGCAAACTGGTGGTCTACGAGGGCGACATGGAAATCGCCGCGTTCGACATCCCGCAACCGCCGGTGCTGCACGTGGAGGGCGTCGAATACAAGGACAAGGATCGCGCGATCCTCCGCTGGTCGGCGAAGGACGAGCGCGACCTGGTCTACCTGGTGCACTGGCAGGACGAATCGGGCGCCTGGCGTGGCATCGCGCCCCGGCAAGCCGCACGCGAGATCGAGATACCGGCGCGGCTGCGCAGCGCGCGTCGCCCGCTCCGGGTGCGCGTGCTGGCCAGCAATGGCCTGGCCACCGCGATCGAGGAGACCAGCGTGGATCAACTGCGCAAGCGCCGTGATCCGGACAAGGAGGCGCCCGTTGTACTGGAGGTGCCCGACACCGACGGCCCGATCGTGCGCGCGTGGGCGGTCGACCGGCTGGGCCGGTCGCTGCCCGGGGCGGAGATCCGCTGGTTTGACGAGAAGGGCGGAGAGATCGGGCGTGGCGAGACGCTCGATACGCGCCTGCTGGCGGCGGGCGCGCGCGTGGTGCGCGTGGTCGCGGTCAATGCCGGCGCGGGCAAGGCGGAACGCGACGTGTCCGTCGTCGGGCGCAAGGAGCCTCCGCCCGCCAGGCGTCCGCCGCAGGCCGACCCCTGTGCCAGACACGAACAACCCCGCGACGATTGCCAGGAGAAGCCGCGATGATCATCCGCAACGCAAACGCCACCTTCAACCGCTTCGATGGCTCGGGCCCGCGCCAGGTCACGACCGACGTCGACGTCGGCGTGCCGCTCTCATCGGCCGCGGCCATCCTGACCGGGTTCAACGTCAGCTTCTCGCCCAATGACGGCGACCATCACTTGGGCAACCTGGACGTGCGCCTGGACGCGGTTGTCATCGGCAACCTGGTCCGGGTCACGTCGACGTTCGGTCTGCGCGACTGGAGCGGCAGCTGGGACGACAGGTATGAAGGCCAGATCTTCTTTGCCGTGGTCGGGGAGTAGTGGTGATCCTCCACCTCCATCCGCATGCGGGTCCAGTTCACGCCCCGTGGCCTCATGGCGCTCACGAGGCTCGTGACCTGCACCCTGCTTTCCGCGGCGGCAATCGTTGCCGTCGCCACGCGCAAGCTTCCGGAGGGTGCCATGCCCGCGCGGATGAAGCGCAGCCGGTGGTAGTTTGCGCTAAAGGAAGGTCCATGCCAGGAACCGGCTCTGCTTCGCACCCTGCGCCATCGGCACCACCCGGACCTCCGTGGCCCCGCATCGCGCCAGTCGGCTGCGAAGCGGCGCGAGGTGCTCCGATCGGGCGACCAGGCTGCTGAACCAGCGGACCTGCCCACCAAAGCCCTGGCTTTCATCGATCATCCGGCGCAGGAACGCCGCCTCGCCACCCTCGCACCACAGTTCGTGGTCATGGCCGCCGAAGTTGAGCGATGGGGGCGACGCGCGGCGCTGGTCGGGTCGGGTCGGCGCACCGAGCTGGCGACGCTTGCGCTGGTTGGCCTTCGCGGCTTCGCTGGCCGAAGCGTGAAACGGCGGATTGCACATAGCGAGTTCGAAGCGATCGTCCGGGCCGATCACGCCGCGGAAGATGCTGTCGCGCCGCGGCTGCCGACGCAGCGCGATCACCTTGTCCAAGCGGTTCGCCCGCACGATGGCGGCGGCGACCTGCAGCGAGGTCGCATCGATGTCCGTGCCCACGAACCGCCAGCCGTACTCGGCGTGTCCCAGCAGCGGATAGATGCAGCTTGCGCCAACGCCGATGTCGAGAACGCGGACCGCCGCGCCACGCGGCACCGCGCCGTCCCCGCTGTCGGCCAGCAGGTCGGCCAGGCCATGCAGGTAGTCGGCACGGCCGGGGATGGGCGGGCACAGCGCGCCGTCGGGCAGGTCCCAGTGGGCGATGCCGTAGTCGCTGCGCAGGAGGGCGCGGTTGAGCTCGCGCACGGCGGCGGGGTCGGCGAAGTCGATGCTGGTGTCGCCGCGCGGCGTGGTCACGAGGTGCGGCGCCAGGGCGGGGCACGCCTGCACCAGGCGCACGAAGTCGTAGCGGCCCTGGTGGCGGTTGCGCGGGTGCAGTCTGGGTTGGGATGGCTTCATGGGGTTATTTTCGCTTGCCGCTTTCTTCAATGCCGGAACCAGCTGTGCAGGCGCACCAGCAGCAGCTCGACGTCGGTCAGCGCGGCCCGTTCGGCACGCAGCCGCACCGCGAGCTCCGGCACGTCGGTGCTGATGTCGTCCACGCCCAGGTCCATGTAGCGCGCCATGCGCACCGGGTCGTTGACCGTCCACGCCTGCAGCCGGTAGCCGCGGCGGCGCGCATCCGCGACCGCGCCGGCATCCACCTGCAGGTGGTTGAGGCCGAGCAGGTCGAAGTCGGTGCGGCGCGCAGTGCCGGGCAGGGCGGCGTTGGCGAACAGGGCCAGTCGCGCGCCGGGCGCTTTGGCGCGCGCGGCGCGGACGAGCTCGGGGGAGAGCGAGGCCAGCACGACGGCATCCTGGTGGCCGCTGCGCCGGATCTCGCGCAGGGTGGCGGCGAGGAGGGCGTCGGCGTTGTCCGCGTCGGGCTTGAGCTCGACCAGCGCCAGCGCGCGGCGGTCGATGAAGGCCAGCGCCTCGGACAGCGTCTGGATGCGCTCGCCCGAGAAGCGTGGATCGAACCAGCCGCCGATGTCGATGTCGCGCATGGCCGACAGCGGCGTCTGCGCCACCGGGCGCGGGTCGTTGGCGACCCGGCGGAAATCGCTGTCGTGGAACACGACCACGGCACCGTCGGCGCTCAGCCGGACGTCGAACTCGATCGCATCGGCGCCGGCGTCGATCGCCGCCTGGAACGAAGCCAGGGTGTTCTCCGGTGCCATCAGCGCGGCGCCGCGGTGCGCGGTGACGGTGACCTCGCGGCGCAGGTTCATGCTGCCCACGGCGAGGCTGGCCTGCACCAGCGCGACCGCCAGGAACGCGGCTTCCGCACCCCAGACCAGTCGTCCCGGATGGTGCGGCGTGGCGTCCACGGCCCGGGCCCCGCGCGCGCCGCCCAGGCGGTGGAACAGGGCGCGCACCAGCAGGGTGTTCAAGGTGGTGCCCAGCAGCAGCGCGCCCAGCACCGTCGCCGCGTTGAGCGTGAGGTAGGCCACCATCCCGAGGCTCAGCAGCAGGCGGTGTTCGGGAAGCCAGTCCAGCAGCGGGGTCGCGCCCTGCTGGTAGAGCCAGGTCACGGCCAGCGGCAGGGCCGCGACCGTGAGTGCGACGCCGGCCACCAGCGTGGCGATGCGCAGGTGCCGGCCCCGGGTCAGCGTGCGGCTGCGGCGCAGCGCGCCAAGCGGCGAGTGGCCTTCCAGCACCAGCGCGGGCGTTGCGAGCAGCCATCGGAAATACAGCGTGGCGTGCAGCAGCACGCCGATCGCCAGCACGGGCAGGAAGCCGCCCAGGAACCACCAGAGTGCGGCGGGCCGCGCCACCAGCACGAAGGTGGGGTCGTAGCCGCGCAGCAGCAGCCAGTAGAGCGCGGCGCCGACCGCGAGCCACGGCAGCGCCAGCACGGCGTGTGCGGCCATCTGCAGGGCGGCCAGCGCCGCCAGCGGCACGGCGCGACGCAGCATGCCCAGGAGCGCCGCCGCGGCCGTGCGGTAGCGGCAGCCATGGCTGGCGGAGACCAGCAGCATGCCGGCCTGCTGCAGCATGACCACGTACCAGGACAGCGCGCCGGCCAGCATGAGCCAGGCCAGGGCCAACAGGTTGTCGAGCACGCCATCGAGGTCGCCGGCGAAGGGGCGTTCGATCCAGTGCAGCAGCGCCGCCAGCGACCACGTGGTCAGCGGTGCCGCGGCCACCGTGGCGAAGACGGTGAACAGCAGGTACCAGGCCAGCATCGGGCGCAGGTGGCGGCGCAGGTCGCGCCGGATGTCGTGCACCAGGATGCCGCGCAGGAGCGCGCGGTCATCGGTGCCGGGGGCGGGCGCAGCGGGTGGGGCCGGGGCGGGCATGCGGAAAGTGTTGCACGGGGTGTTGCCCGCGCCGCAGCCGCCCCATTCCTATGCGGAAAGAAAGGGGTGAGCCCACAGGGGGCTCAAGGCCCGTCAGTCGCCCAGGATGCGGGACACGAGTCCGGACGCGAGTTCGATCAGGTAGTAGGTGTCGTCCTGCGGGTCAGGGCGTACATAGGTGTAGCCGGCCGGCGGCGCGTCCCAGCCGTGGCTGCGGTAATCGTGCACGTAGTAGCGCGGCTGGCGGTACTCGACCGGGAGGTGCTGGCCACGCGCCCAGCGGCGGTAGGCCTTCTCGTCCTCGCGGACGGCCTTCCGGTAGTCGCGCTCCGCCTTCTCGTAGTCCTTGCGCGCGCGCCGCTCGGCCTTCTGGCGGTCCTTCCAGTAGTCGCGTTCGGCCTTGTGGTCGTGGCGGTCATGGCGGTGGTTGTCCCGCGCTTCGGCCGTGCCGGCGGCGGAAACGGCAACGGTGGCGAGCGCGGCGGCGAGCAGGAGGCGTTTCATGGCAGCGACCTCATGGGTTTGGCGGAATGGAGCCCATCCTGTCTGACGCAACGTGAATGTACGGCGGACGGGCCTCACCTGGCACCCGGTCTTCATGGCGCCTTGTGTGTCCGATGGCCGAGCCCATCGGGTTGCGCCCGCAACCGTGAGCCCGGTGTCATGGCGGAAGGCCACGCTGCGCTATCGTTGCCCACCGCCTCCTCCTGCGATCAGCCCATGACGCTCACGAGACTCGCTCCGATGCTGCTGCTCTGCCTGTCGTCCACCGCCTTCGCGCAGGAAGAGGGCGGGCGCGACACCCGTGCTGATGGGCAACGATCGCCCTGGGGCATCGGGGTAGCGGCCGTGGTGACCGACAGTCCCTATGCCGGCGAGGGCACGCGGGTGCTCCCGGTGCCGCTGCTGTCCTACGAGGGCGAGCGCTTCTACTTCCGCGGCATTACCGCCGGCTGGCGGCTGGTCGACACCGATGGCTTCGAGCTCGCCGTGCTGGGCAAGGCGCGCCTGGATGGCTTCGACGTGGACGATCTCGACCGCGCGGCGCTTGCCGGCAATGGCGTGGACGCGGCCTTGCTCGAGGACCGTGACAAGGGCCTGGACCTCGGGCTTGGCATGGAGTGGAGTGGCGACGCAGGCGAGCTGCAGCTCGAGCTGCTGGCGGACGCCTCCGGACGCAGCGATGGGCAGGAGGTATCGCTGCAGTACGGCTATCCGATCCGCGCAGGACGCACCCTGTTGACGCCGATCGTGGGAGCCACGTGGTGGTCCTCCGACATGGCCGGCTACTACTACGCGCCCCTGCGCGAGGAAGTCGCCCGCGGCGTGCCGGGCTACTCGCCCGGCGCGGTGACGGTGCCGCACGCGGGCGTCTCGTTCTTCCGGCCGCTGGGCCAGGCCTGGTCGCTGGTCGGCTCGCTGCGCTACAGCCACCTGCCCTCGGCCATCGGCAACAGCCCCTTCGTCGAGCCCGGGACCGACGGCACGCTGTCGATGTTCGTCGGCGTGTCGCGCGGATTCCGGCCGTGGTGGGTGAAGCAGGGGCGATGAGGCGATGAGGCCGCGCCCGCCGACTCTCGCTCGGTGAAGTCGATCCGCGGCTGCAGGTACCGGCCGCTGTCAGGCTGTGGGCCAGGTCTGCCTATTCGACCGACCGCTCAGGCATGAGGATCACGAATGGCTCGCACGTGCTGCGGGAGCACCCCAGCAGACGGACTTCTTCGCGGGAACGCCAAGTGCTCGTGCCCGCCGCGTTGATCTCGAAGGCCCACTCCCGGCCTTCGGCCTGCAGGCGGCCCTTGATCGAGCAGGGCAACCAGGAAAAGTCATGCAGCCCGCCTTCCGGAAGTTGCTCACTGATGCCAAAGAAGGCTTCCGCCTGCTGCGCGTCGAGCGACCAGGCACGGCATGCGGCCGCTTCAGCATCGGAGCCGCCGGCGCCGCCTGCTGGCTGGTAATGGGCCTGCGCAATCTCAAGCACGGTGACGGCTGAGGGAGGGGCGCTACCGCTGCGGACCTGCGACTGGCACGCGCCCAGCAGCGGCAGCATCAGGGCCCAGGCCAGGTGGGGCAGGCGCGTAGAGGCCGGCACCTTCCCCGGGTGTCTTGCGTGAAATGGCGTCATGTTCGTAAACATCCTCGTCGGTCAGTCCAAAGTTGCTCTGCAGGGATTCCTTCAGGAGGTTGATCGCGATGCCGACCTCGGGCTTCCCCGGGGTTGTCCGCCCAAAGTCGAGCGCCTAGCGTCGACGCATCCCCCAGCCACGGGTTTGCCGCCATGACGCTGATCGATTCCGCCGCACGCATGTCCACCGTCGCGCTCGAAGCGGCCAGCTGGCTCCCTGACGCGATGTCCACCTCCCTGCAGCGGGCGCCGGTCGCCGATGGGGTGGGCCGGATGCTCGAGGCGGTGCGTACGGCGGGGGAAGCCGCTGCATCCGGCGCCAAGGCCAGCGCGCCAGGCGGACGCGAGCTGCTGGCGACGGAAGACAGCGTCGATGTCGGCGGGCACCGGGACGCGTACGAACTGCGGCTCTACCGCGAAGCGGACGGCACCTACACGCTCGAGCTGCACATGAAGATCGAGTTCAACTTCGAGGACGGCGCCGACGGGCTCGCCTGGACGCCGGAGGAAAAGCAGGCCTTCATGGACGACTACGTGCACGAGGTGGAAAGCGCCTGGGACGGGCATGGCTTCACCACCGACGATGGCAAGGAGGTGACGCTGGATATCCGGCTCGACGTCAGCGAGCAGGAGAGCGGATTCTTCGGCCGTGTGCGCGACCTGATGGATCCGAGCGAGAACTACAACATCAACGTCCTGCGCATCCCGGACGGCGACTTCCACCGCAGCTCGGTCGGCCCGGGCAACATTTCCCACCTGGACAGCGAGGACAATCGGGCCGTGTCCAAGGGCGCCAGCATGCCCCAGGTCGGGACGGCCCACGAGTTCGGCCACATGATCGGCCTGCCCGACGAGTACCACGACGGCCATCCCAACCAGTCCGACAAGGACAGCATCATGAATTCCGGCATGGAGGTGCGCGAGCGCCACCTTGACCTTGTCGAGGATTGGGTGGAGAACAACAGCTGATCCGGGCCCGGGAACCGTCCCATGAAATCCATTGCAGTGGCATGCTCGCTGGCGCTGCTGCTAGCCTGCGGCAGTCAGGTTGGGGGAGGTGCCATGGCCACTGAACATGAGTTCGACGCTGCCTGGGAGCGGGTGCGCGACGCGTCCGATGCCGGAGCCCAGCGCGCCGGGATCGCCGCGTTCCTGCGCCGCAACGAAGAGGCCGGCGCCCCTGCGCTGCAGGTGTCGGTGGCGAATCGCGAAACCGGCGGGAAGGCGGCGATCGACGATGCGCTCTGGCAACATCCCGACCGCTACGAAATCACGCTGCGCTACGGCGCGCGCAGCCATGTCTTCGTGCCGCTCTCGTCGGCCAGCCTCGAGCCGCTGTTCCGGGAGTAGGAGGCGCTACTTCTGCCGCGGCTGCTCCAGTCCATCGCCTGCCTCGCGCTGGCCCGTGCGCAGCTGGCGGATGCGCTCGACCAGTGCGCGCGCGGCGTTCCGACTTTCCTCGAACATGGCCTCGTCGTCGTCGAGCGCAGCGTGGCTGGTCGCATAGGGCGCGTAGTAGCCGATATAGCGGTCCACCTGCGACAGCGCGCCCGCGTCCACCAGGCCCATGCCGCGCAGCCAGTCGGCCAGCGCGTGGCGCACCTGCTGCGTGCCCTCGCTGTCGCCATGCACCAGCAGGGCGAACGCACGCGCCGCCAGGTGCTGCGGATAGTCCCAGCCATCGAGCTCGATGCGCTTGGCGCGCTCGGGATCCTTGCCAGCGGTGGACGTGGGATCGGAATTGCCGCCGTCGGCGCAGACCAACCGGTCCATCATCAGCTTGAGCGGCGAGGTGGCCTGGTTCCAGTGCACCGGCGTCACGATCATCACGCCGTGGGCCTCGGCCCAGCGCGGGTAGATGGCGTTCATCCAGTCGTGGTGCTGGCCCAGCCCGTGGTTGGGGTAGCAGGAGCAGGGCCAGTGGCACAGCGGCATGGCGGTCGAGACGCAGGCCTTGCAGGGATGGATGATGCGACCGTACTCGGACGCGAGGCGATCGAGCTCGAGGACGTCGCACTCGGCGCCTGCGCGGGTCGCGGCATCGCGCGCGGCCTCCATCAGGCGCCAGGTCTTGGACATCTCGCCCGGGCAGGTGTGTTCGCTGCGCGGCGAGGCGCAGACCAGCAGGATGCGGTCGGGCGTTGCAGGGTCGCGCTGGCGGGCTTCGGCGGCGTGGATGGCGTCACGGGCGTCCCGCCATTCGTCCGACAGGTCGTATGTCGGATCGTGGAAGCCGGGGCCCGCGGGACGCGTGTGGGGCGCCTTGCGTCCCTCGTCGTACGCCTCCCAGGCCACTGCCGCGAGCTGGTCGATGGCGTCGCGGTGGGCGTCGAAGGCGGGGTCCACGAACGGGATGCGGTAGCGCCGCTCGAACTCTTCGCGCGTGAGCTTGGGGTCCGGTCGCCCGGTGCGCGGCGTGGGAGTGGGTTCGCGTGACATGGAGGGTCGGCCTTCGGGACGCATCGGGGCTGGCGCGTGGCCTTCAGTAGACCATGCCGCCGGTGCCGGTCCTCGAGCGACTCGTCCGGAAAGCCCTCCATCTGCACCTCTTACGATCCCTTCGGCACCCGGACCCGGTTCCCCTTCGATCCCGGCAGCCTGTGCAAGCGCTGATTCACCGTCGTGGACCCGGTCGGGCTCTCTGGCCGTCAACGCGCCGCTTGCTATCGTCCACGCCGTCGAATCATTGCGAGGCGTGCCATGGATCGTTCGGACTTCGCCGGGTCGCGCGGGTGGGTCGCAGGCCTGCTGCTGATGGTCGCCTGTGGCACCGCGCCCGCCCTAGCGGCGCAAGCGGTGAAGCCGCAGGCGGGCGCCGCGAACACGTCGCAGGCCGTCGACGAGGCCGCGATCAAGGCCGAGCTGCGGCGCATGGTCGAGCAGCGCAAGCGCGAGCTGCGGCCGGAGTACGAGCGCCGCGTGCGCGACGACGGCAAGCCGAGCGCCGACCGTTGGCTGCGCGAAACCGCCCACGAGCTGGGACGCCGCGACCGTGCCGAGATCCGCGCCAGGTTCGGGTACTGACCCGTCAACCATCACCGTGGGCCAACGCGTGCCGGATAGGCTCCACGCCTTGACCGTTACCGTGGAGCAGGCCATGCGCGTCCCCCGATCCATTCTTCCGTCCACCGTGGCGCTGGCTGTCGCGCTGGCCACCGCGTCCTGCGCCACGCCGCGCGAAGTGCCGTCCGCGCCTGGCGGCGCTGTGGCCATCGAGGGCGCCGTGGCGTCCATCGACACACAGCCATGGATGTACGACGGCCACGCTGTGGTCCAGGTCGAGGTGGCGGGCCGCGGCCGCGTGTCCGTGCAGTTGCCGGCGCGCTGGAACCTCTGCAAGGCCGCGCCGGTGGACGTGCAGGCGCTGGCCGTGGGCATGCGGGTGCAGGCGGTGGGTGCGGCCGAGGGTGCGGATGCGCTGACGGTCTGCAGCGACACCGCGCACCGCCTGGTGCCGCTTGGCGAGGGCGGCGGGGCCACCCGCGGCGGCGACGGGTCCGGCATCGTCCTGGTTCCGCTGTCGGCGATGGAGATCGACGGGGCCGCACTGGCCGGGGAACTCGCCTGCAGCTTCTCCGCAGGTGAAGCGGGGGAAGCGCCGCTGCTGCTGGCCAAGGGCGATGTGGCGTCCAGCAACCCGGCACGCGGCGTGGTGAAGGTGGGGGACCATGTGGAAACCGTGGCGGTGCCGGGCGGCTTCGACGCGATGCTGCACGGCACGCGCTTCTCCGGGTCCGGCAAGACCATCGACATCGCGCTCACCGGCGCCGCGACCGGAGGCGGTGAATCGCCGGCCCGTCCCGCGGTGCTGACCTATCTGCGCGCCGATGGCGCGGAGCGCACGTGGAGCGGCTGGTGGCAGTGCGGACCGTAGCGCGGCGGCGCGGGGTGCTTCCTGCCGCCCGCTGACATCTGGAGACGGTTGGCCAGGTGTTAGGCTGCGTGATGGATGAGTCAACGATGTATGCCGACCAGCTGCGCCGGCTGGTCATGGAAGGCCACCTCCGGGGGGCGCTCGAACTTCTCAATATCCAGTCCGGATACCGCTTCACCGCGATCTACCGGCTCGGCGCCACGCATGCCGAGAACTTCATGCTGGTGGACCGTGACAACGAGCCCTCGACGCCGTTCACGGCCGACATTCCGCTCGATGAGACGTATTGCCACCAGGTCGAATCCCTGGCCGCGCTGGTGATCGAGGATGCGTCGTCCGACCCGAGGCTCACAACCCACGCGTACCGGGATATCGTCCGCGCGTACTGCAGCGTGTCGCTGCTGGAAGGAGACGGCACGATCTTCGGCACGCTCTGCCAGTTCGACACGGCGCCGAGGGCGACCTCCGAAGCGACCCTTGTCCTGATGCGCGAGATGGGTGGCCTGCTGCGCTCGGACGTCGTCTCGACCACGTATCGACGCGCTGACATCGATCGGCGGGTCGACCGCCTGTCCGACATGACGGGGATCATCTCCGACGCGTCGCTCGACGGGACGGACGCGCTTTCGACGTTCGACATGTATGCCGGTCCGCTCATCGAGGAAGCCGGGCGGCGGCTTCCCGTAGGTGATTCGCTGGAAGTCCAGGCCAGGATCGACGGAATCCGGTGCGCGCTGGTCAACGAGCGAGTCGATTGATCGCCTCGTTCTCCACCACCGCGGGCGGCTGCGGCATGGCCGCCAGCGCCAGCATCGCGCGGCCAAGATGCGCGGTGCTCGTCATCAGCCCCGGCATCGCGCGCACGCCCAGTCCCATGACAGGGGCCGCGAGGGCGTAGAACGGGCGCATCCAGGCGTGCGGGCTGCGCTCGCCGTGCGCGGGCTGGATGCCGCCGGGACGCAGCATCACCGTGGTGATCGGCAGCGCCTGCAGGGCGGCTTCGGTCTCGCCCTTGATCCGCAGCGGCATGAACGCGCTGTCCGGGTCGGCCTTGGCGCCGGAGACGTAGAGGAAGCGCCCCTGCGGATTGCGCGTCGCGAAGGCGCGCGCCACCTGCAGGGTGAGCGCGAGCGTGACGTGCCGGTAGCGTGCTTCGGGCGTCCCCACCGGCGGTGCGCCTGCGCAGTAGAAGCAGGCGTCCCAGGGCGCGAGCCGGTCGGCGACGGATGCCAGGTGGTTGAAGCTGTCCACGACCACGTCTTCCACCCGTGCATCGGCGTGCGCCAGCGCGTGGCGGCCCAGCACCGCCACGTTGGATACGCGCGGATCAGCCAGCGTTTCCACCAGCACGCCCTGGCCCACCAGTCCGGTGCCGCCGGTCATCAGGATGCGCATGCGAACCTCGATCGGATCGGGAGTGGCCGAGTCTAGCGCCCTGGTGAGGGAGCAACCTTCCGCGGGCGGGCCAGGCTCAGCACGACGGTGCTGGCCAGGATCATGGCCACGGCCGCCAGCGACCACAGCACCGGGATCTTGTACAGGTCGATCAGCAGCATCTTCGCGCCGATGAACACCAGTACCACCGCCAGGCCGTAGGGCAGCAGGTGGAAGCGCTCGGCCATGCCGGCCAGCAGGAAGAACATCGCGCGCAGGCCCAGCACCGCGAACACGTTCGATGTCAGCACGATGAACGGGTCGGTGGTGATGGCGAAGATCGCCGGGATCGAGTCCACCGCGAAAATCACGTCGGTGATGCCGATCATCACCAGCACGATGAACAGCGGGGTGAACTTGCGCCGGCTTCCGCTGCCCAGCCACAGCGCGCTGCCGTGGTATCGGCGCACGAAGGGGACGTGCGCGGTGAGTCAGCGCAGCACCGGGTTCTTTTCCAGGTCGGGTTCCTTGCCCGCGGCGAACCACATCTTCACGCCGGTCAGCAGCAGGAACGCGCCGAACACGTAGAGCATCCAGTGGAAGTTCGCGATCAGCGCCGCGCCGGCGAAGATCAGGATCGCGCGCAGCACGATCGCCAGCAGGATGCCGATCACCAGCACGCGCTGGCGCTGCACCTCGGGCACGGCGAAGTAGGTCATCAGCATCAGGAAGACGAAGATGTTGTCGACCGCCAGCGCCTTCTCCACCAGGTAGCCGGTGAGGAACTCGAGGCCCACGCGCCGGGCCTCGTCGGGCCCGGCGTTCTGGCCGATGTACCACCACAGGGCGGCATTGAAGGCCATCGCCAGGGCCACCCAGCCCAGGCTCCACCAGGCGGCCTCCTTGAACGTGACCCTGTGCGCGCCGCCATGGCGCATCAGCACCAGGTCGACCATCAGCGCGATCAGTACCAGGCCGGAAAAACCGGCCCACAACCAGGGATTGCCTATCGTTTCCATCGTGATGTCCGGACAAGGGGAGAGGACGGCCGCGGACGCAGGCGGCACGGAACCCTTGCTCGGAGATCCGGGGACGCACCTTCGCCATCGCGGCGAAGGTCTTGCTCACAGCCCAGTGGGCTGCCGTGGGACCGGAGCATCGCTGCTCGAACTGACGGCCTGCACGTTGGGAGCTACTCCCCTTCGGCGGGCATTGTGCGGTGACCCGGTCGCGGCGCGCAACCCGCGTGGCCGTGCCGGGCTGCACCGCGCGTTCACGCTGCATCGGCCCTCCGCGGGCCGGACCCGGGAGATCGGCCATGCAGATCACACGACGCAGGTTGCTTGCGGCACCCGCCGCGCTTTCCGCCGCCCTGCTGCCCACCAGCCTGCTGGCCGCGCTCGAGGCCGAGACTCCACCCGCGCCGGACCTCTCCACCTGGGAATCCGTCCGCGCCCAGTTCGCGCTGGACCCGGCCTGGATGCACTTCGCCAGCTTCTTCATCGCCAGCCACCCGGCGCCGGTGCCCGCGCGGCGGAAACGCAGGCCATCGGTTGAGCCGGCTTCCATGTAGGGCACGCGACTGGCGCCGGCGGCACGGGCGGCGAGGGTGCGGTCCAGCGCTGCACCGTGGCCACGGCGCGCGTGGGCAGCACGTTCTCGGCCTGTCCCGCGCTGAGCAGGGTGGGCGTGCAGGTGGTGCGCAGCTCGCGGTCGATCCATGTGGGCGAGGAAGACGACGGGTGCCTTGCCCGCGCCGGGATGGCCACGGTAGCGGAGCATCAACGAGGCGGTGTCGCCCAGCGGCTCGACCGTGACGTCATCGGCGGCGAAACCGGCATGAGGCGCGCTGGCGGCCAGCGGGAGCCTGGACGCGCTGCGATTGGCGCTGGATCAGCGCGCCGCGCCGTTCGCTGCTTCGATGAACCTTGCGGCCAGAACCTCTGCGGGAAGACGCAGCAGCGTGGCGTTGACCTCCATCGCGAACCTGCCGGTATCCGGATGGCCATGCGACAGGACGACGTCCTGCGCGGCAAGGCGTTCGCGCAGGGCAGCGGGGTCCACGCCTGTCGCCGTCATGAAGAAGCGGCTGGTTCCGTTTGGAAGCGTCTCGAACGAGAACCGGCCGTCATCCTGCAGCAGCGCGACCAAGCGGTCCGCCACCTGCCAGGACTTCGCGTAGTCCTCCAGGTAGCCGTCGACGAAGCGCAGGGCGACCGCGGCCGAGGGCCAGGCGTGGGGCAGGGCGCCGCCGAACATGCGGCGCTGGTGGAAAAGGCCTTCGATGAAGCCGGCATCCCCGGCGAGGATCGCGCCGGATCCGGCGTTGAAGTGTTTCCACAGCGAGACGTAGACCGTGTCGAACAGCGCGCCATACGCGTGCAGGCCGTGCCCGGAGTGCAGCGGCAGGTTGAACAGCCGCGCGCCGTCCAGGTGCAGGCGGATGCCGCGTTCGCGGGCGAGGCGGCTGATGCGCGCGAGCGTGTCGAAGTCCACCATCTCGTGGTGGCGTCGCCGCACCGGTGACTCGATGGCGATGACGCCGACGCGGGTCTCGACCCGGCCGCCGTCCGAGCGCCGCAGCCAGCGCTCGACCTCGTCGACCGACGGCGTGCTGGCGCCGTCCGCCAGGGGCACGAGATTCAGCCCGCTCAGGGTCTGCGCGCAGTCGCCGCTGTCGTTGTAGAGGTGGCTTTCCGCTTGCACCAGCACGCGGCGGTCGTTCCCGGCGAGCTTGCGCACCGCCAGATGGTTCGCCAGCGTCCCGGTCGGCAGGTAGATCGCGTCGTCCTTGCCCAACAGGCGCGCGAACCTGGTTTCCAGGGCACGGATGATGCCGCCCTGCGAGTAGTTGTCGGGCTGGAAGTCGCCGTCGGCCACGACCTGCGACAGCACCGCCGCGTACTCGGCGGGGTCAAGCCCGAGACCGTCGGAGGCGAAGTTCACGCGCCTCGACTCCGGCGCGGAGGCGTTCGCTGCGGCCGGCATGCCCAGGCCGGACAACATCGGCGAAGCGACCGCAATGCTGCCTGCGCCGAGGAAACAGCGACGATCCATGTGGAGCCCTCGGGTGGGTCGCTGTCGGGTGCGACGCTTCACGCAGCATGCCCGCAGGCCATGCACGCACGGCCGCGCCTGCAGGCGACCCGGCGTGGTGCCGCCGGGGTGGTACAGCTGCAGGTGCGCGCTGATGCAGCTCGCCTCGAGGGTGGTGCGTTCGCCGTCATCACCGGGGCTCCCGGGTGCCACTGGCATATTTGTTGCTTGCGGTGGGGGGCTCCCGGAGGGAACAGCCCTGCGCGCACGCCGCGCCCGCCCACGCACCTCGAGGCATGCATTCAATGGACATGCTTTTCACCTACGTGATCGGCGGCTTCGGCGCGTGGGCCGCGGCCCTGATGCTGCTGATCGCGGTCCAGGGCGACAGTCTCAATCGCGGCGGGCTGGCGCGCTCCGCCCTGGGCTTCGCGCTGCTGGGCGCCGGCATGGTGACCAGCGGAGTCGCCGAACGCGCCGCGCGATGGCCGCTCCTGGTCCTCGCCCTGACGGCGGTCGTGGGCACGGCGGTGATCTATCGCGCGCTGCGGCCGCTGGTCGGCGCGCGCCCGGTCGCCATCACCCGGCTGGCGCTGGAGATCGGCGTGCCCAGCCTGGCCCTGCTGCTGGCCTGGTTCGCGGGGCCGCGCAGCTTCGCGCTGACCTTCCATGCGCTGTGCCTGGCGGTGTCGCTGGGTATCACCTGGACCATGCGCCGGGCGCTGGTGGCGCCGCGCAACGCGGCCGAGGCCGCGGTGGCGGTGACCCTGCTGGTCTACGCGTGCAGCTGGATCGTGGCGCTGGACGCGGCGATCCGCCACGACGGGCCCGAGCATCGCCACCTGCTTTACGTCGAGGCGCCGCTGCTGCCCGCCTATGCGGTGCTCTATGCGCTGCTGCCCCTGCTGGTGGGCGCGCTGGTGCTCAACCTGGCCAACGCCCGGCTGCACTACCGGCTGCGCCGGTACGCGGACATCGACGAGCTGACCGGGCTGCTGACGCGCCGCGCGCTGCTCGAGCGCGCCGCGGTGTGGCAGGCCGACGTGCTGGCACGTGGACGCCTGCCGGCGGTGCTGCTGCTGGACGTCGACCATTTCAAGCCGATCAACGACACCCACGGCCACGAGCGCGGCGACGAGGTGCTGCGCGCGGTGTCCGGCCGCCTGCGCGGGACGCTGCGCACCGGCACGCCGCTGGCCCGCTGGGGCGGCGAGGAGTTCCTGGTGCTGCTGGACGCGTCCGGCATGGAAGGGGCCGGCGCGGCTGCCGAGCGCATGCGCGCGGCGGTAGGCGGGACGCCGTTCCGATTCGGCGAGTCACGCCTATCGGTCACTGCCAGCATCGGCGTGGCCGCATGGGCGGCGGGCGACGATTTCACCAACGCGGTGGCCGAGGCCGATACCGCGCTGTACAGCGCCAAGCGTGCGGGCCGGGACCAGGCCCATGTGGCCGAGCCGGCATAGCCGCGAAGCGCTTCACCTTGCGGCGAGGCCGCCTGTACGATTCGGCATCGACTTTCCTTCCCCAGTTGCAGGCGATGCATGAGCCGCATCATTCCGCTGCGCTGCCGCTGCGGCCAGGTCCAGGGCGAAGCACGGGCTGCCCGGACCTATGCCCGCGTCAGCTGCCATTGCCGGGACTGCCAGGCCTATGCGCGTTGGCTGGGAACACCGGGGCTGCTCGATGCGTGCGGCGGCACCGACATCGTCGCCATGGCGCCGTCGGGGCTGCGATTCACCGCGGGCAGCGGGCAGATCGCCTGCGGCACGCTGAGCGGCAGGGTGTACCGCTGGTACGCCGCCTGCTGCCGCACGCCGCTGGGAAACACCGCACGCAATCCCCGCGTGCATTACGTGGGCCTGTGCACGGCGTGCCTGCCCGATGCCGCGGCGGTGGACGCGGCCGTGGGACCGGCGGGCAGCTGCGTAGTGCATTCGGCGTCGGCGAACGCGCCGGTGCGTGCGACGCCGCTGGCCTTCCTGTGGGGCGGCCTGTGCATCGCGAAGGGCGTGCTCGGTGCGCGCCTGCGCGGGCAGCGCGAGTCTCCCTTCTTCGATGCTGCAACGGGTCGCCCGATGCAGGAGTCGGAGCGGATTGGCGTCGAAAACTGATCGCCGGCGTGGCGACGCCCTTCCGCACGCGCCATCGTCGCGCCGACGCCGAAGTGGATGCAGGACCCGCGGCGGATGTCGGCGAGGTTCACGCCTCTGCCACCACCGTGCGGTTGCGGCCGCCGCGCTTGGCCGCGTACATCGCGGCATCGGCGCGCGCCAACCATTCGGCAGGCGTCTCGCCGGCGCGGACCGGCGCCGCACCGATGGAGATGGTGACGGGATGTCCCTCGGCCTGGACCTCGCGTTCCACCGCCTGGCGCAGCTTTTCGGCCACGTCGCGCAGCGCCGCGGGGCTGGTGCCGGGAAGGAGGAGTGCGAATTCTTCGCCGCCGAGGCGAAAGAACCGGTCCTGCCTGCGCGTGTTCGCGTGCACCAGGGCAGCGATCCCGCGCAGGACCTGGTCGCCCGCTTCATGGCCGAAGCTGTCGTTCACACGCTTGAAATGGTCGATGTCGAAGACCAGCATTCCCAGCGGCTCGCTGCTGCGCTTGCTCGAAGCCATGGCGATCTCGAGTTCCGCGTCCAGGCCGCGGCGGTTGTTGGCGCCGGTCAGCGGATCGCGCAGGGCGATGGCCTCGAGCTGGGCACGCTGCAGCGCCGTGCGCGACGCGAAGACGAACGCGAACGTGCTCACCATCAGCGCCGTGCCAAGGAAGGTGAGCTGGTCGACGACGGCGGCGAGCTGGACGTTGCCGATCATCACCCCCGCGACCACGCCCGAGGACAGCAGCAGCGCGCGGCTCCGGCTGGCGAGCAGGAAATTGGCCACCAGCACCGGATAGGCCCACAGCGCGCCGGACGGCTGCACCAGGTGCACGATGGCGATGCAGAAGACGCAGTAGATGGCGGCGATGAAGTTCGCGGCGCCCTGGGTACGACCGGTCCGCCAGGCGTAGGCGACGCCGGATGCGATGCAGGCCATGATCAGCAATCCGAAGGTGCCGGCAAGCGCCTCGTCCACGAAGAAGCGGCGGATCGAGAAGGGCAGCACCACCAGAACGGTGATCGTGCCGAACAGCAGGACGATGGCGAGGTGGAAGTCGGCCTTGATCCTGTCCTTCCACGCTTCGGATCCTGTCATGGGTGGCCCTCGTCTCGGCGGTGGTTCGCGGGCTCCGCCGTTGCGGTGCTGGGAATCAGGCAAGACTAGCAATCGCGTCCTGACGTGGCGGTGAGAGCGGCGTGCGCGGCTCACGTCGCCTCCATCGACGGACCTGCATGCTCGTCGGCCCCGCGGTCGGGCACCGCGAGATTCCCCCGGAGGCACCATGCACAAGACCCTCGAGAACCGCCGCGTCGCCATCCTCGCCACCGATGGCTTCGAGCAGGTGGAACTGACCGAACCGCGGAAGGCCGTGGAAGAGGCGGGCGCCAAGGTCAGCCTGCTGTCGATCAAGGCGGGCGAGATCCAGGGCATGCACCACGACAAGCCCGGTGACCGGTTGCAGGTCGATGGCCTGGTGGCCGAGGCCAGCATCGACGACTTCGACGCGCTGATCCTGCCCGGCGGCGTGGCAAACCCGGACACGCTGCGCATGGACGAGGCGGCGGTGGGCTTCGTGCGCGACTTCGCGCGCAGTGGCAAGCCGATCGGGGTGATCTGCCACGGACCCTGGGTGCTGATCGAGGCCGACGTGGTGCGCGGCCGCCGCATGACGTCCTGGCCGAGCGTGCGCACCGACCTGCGCAATGCCGGGGCCGAGGTGGTGGACGAGGAGGTGGTGACCGACCAGGGCTTGGTCTCGAGCCGCAAGCCGGACGACCTGCCGGCGTTCTGCCGCAAGATCGTGGAAGAGTTCGCGGAGGGGCGGCACCCGCCGCGGAGCTGAGCCGGTGTACCCGCACCTGCTCTCACCCCTGAAGGCCGGCGCCGTCGCGCTGCCCAACCGCGTGCTCATGGCGCCGCTGACCCGCTCGCGTGCAGGCCAGCCGGGCGACGTGCCCACCGCCAGGAACGCGGAGTACTACGCACAGCGTGCGGGCGCCGGCCTCATCGTGTCCGAGGCGACGCAGGTCTCGCGCCAGGGCCAGGGCTATGCGCTGACCCCCGGCATCTACAGCGACGCGCAGGAAGCCGGCTGGAAGCAGGTCACCGACGCGGTGCACGCGCGCGGCGGCCGGATCGCGGCGCAGCTGTGGCACGTCGGGCGCATCTCGCATCCGCTCGTGCGGCCGGATGGTGCGGCGCCGGTGGCACCCTCGGCGATCGTCGCCAAGGGCGCGTCCTGCTTCGTCATCCAGCCGGATGGCACGCCGGCCAACCTGCCGGCCGCGCCGCCGCGTGCGCTGGACACCGGGGAAATCCCGGGCGTGGTCGCCGAGTTCGCACAGGCGGCACGGCGCGCCGACCGCGCCGGGTTCGACATGGTCGAGATCCACGCGGCCAACGGCTACCTGCTGCAGCAGTTCCTGGCGACCAACAGCAACACGCGCAGCGACCGCTACGGTGGTGCGCTCGAAAACCGCGCACGCATCACCTTGGACGTGGTGGACGCGGTGATCACCGAACTCGGCGCAGGTCGCGTCGGGGTGCGCATCTCGCCGCACTTCACCGGCCACGACATCGCCGACCGGGAGCCGGAAGACAGCGCGCTCTACCTGGCGCGCGCGTTCGGCCAGCGCGGCATCGCCTACCTGCACATCGCCGAACCGGACTGGGCCGGCGGCCCGAAGCTGGGCGACGGGTTCCGGCGCGCGCTGCGCGAGGCCTTCGCCGGCACGCTGGTGTTCTGTGGCGGCTATACGGCCGAACGGGCCGAAGCCCTGGTCGCCTCGGGCGCGGCGGACGCCGTGGCTTTTGGCCGGCCGTTCATCGCCAACCCCGATCTGGTGCAACGCTTCCGCGCCGGTGCCGGACTCAACACACCGGACCGCTCCACGTTCTATGGCGGCGATGCGCGCGGGTACACCGACTATCCGACGCTCGAGCAGGCGCAGCCGCAGCCGCCGCAGCCGCAGCCGTAGCCACAGCCGCAGGTGCGGCGGCAGGACGGCTGACGCGCGTGCCTAGCGCTTCGCCTGCCCGGGAATGAAGACGGTGATCGACACCAGCGCGGCCAGCGCCATCAGCGCGTTGAAGGCCAGGCCGACCATGCCGGCCTGGCGCACCGCCAGGTTGTCCTGGCGGCCGGTGAACTCGATCGCCGCGCCGACGGCCTCGAGCCCGGACTGCGCGAGTGCGGTGAAGATCGCCGCCGAGATCGCCACGCCGAACGCGGCGCCCAGCGCCGAGGCCATCTTGTAGATGCCCGAGCCCGCACCGGTCTGCGCGTCCGGCAGGTTGGACAGCGCCGCATCCACCGACGGCGTGGCGTAGAACGCCAGGCCGAGCCCGAACAGCGCGTAGGCCACCACCGCCAGCGCGGTGTATTGCCACTGCAGGGTGTGCGTGGCCATGAGCAGGAGGATGGCGGCCAGCACGATCAGGCTGCCCCAGGCCATCGGCTTGCGCGGGCCGTGGCGCTGCAGCAGTTTTTCGCCCACGCGGATGAAGGCGATGATGGCGACGGCATAGCCGATGGTGAGATAGCCCGTCGTTGCCGCGGACATGCCCGCCGCGCCCTGCAGCACCCACAGCGACACCGCCAGCGCGCCGGCGGTGCCGTTGATCAGGAAGTTGGACAGCGCGGCGCCGGTGAACACCGGGTTGCGGAACAGCCTGAAGTCCACCAGCGGACTGGCCGCGTGCCGCTCGGCGTTGACGAAGACGCCCAGGGCGACGAGGAAGACCGCCAGCAGGGCCCAGGTGACCAGGCTGCCCCAGCCGATCGCCGATCCCTGGGTGACCACGACCAGCAGGGCCGCCAGGCCCACGGCGAGGGAAGCGATGCCCGCCCAGTCGGTCTCCGGATCGCGCCCGGCCGCCGGGGCCGACTCCGGGATCCGCCGCACCAGCGCGATGGACGCCAGCGAGACCAGCGCGCTGATGATGAAGATGGCGCGCCATCCCAGCGCGGTCGAGGCCATGAAGCCGCCGAAGACATTGGTCAGGCCGGAGCCGCCCCAGGACCCGATCGACCACATCGAAATGGCGCGCTGGCGCTCGCGGCCGTCCCAGTAGGTCTTCAGCAGGGCCATGGTCGACGGCATGATCGCGCCGGCGGCCAGGCCCTGCAGCACGCGGCCGGCAAGGATCATCGGAGTGGAGGCGGCGCCGAAGGCGAAGGCGATCAGCAGCGAGCCGGCGATGCCCAGGCCATTGCCCACCAGGACCATCCGCACCCGGCCGTACCTGTCGCCGAAGCCGCCCAGGACCACGGTGAACATTCCCGAGAACAGGGCCGCGAGCGAGATCGCGATGTTCATGACCGGCATCGGCATGCCGAGGTCCGCGGCCATCACCGGCCCGATGTTCATCGTGGTCTGGGCGAACAGCCAGAAGGTGACGACGGCCAGCACGATGCCGAGCAGCGCGGCGTCGTCGCCCTTGAACACGGATGCGTTGCGCTCGCGCGGGGAGTGCAGGCTGGAGCCGGTGCCGGGCGGGAGGGTCTGGCTGGACATCGGAGACTCCGGGACGGCCGCGCGGCCTCCGGCGAGTCTAATCGCCTCGCGCGGCGGTTGATCGACGCCACGACGGTACGATCGCGTTCATGACCATCCACACGGATGGTGCTAGGCTGGCGCTCGCCATCCGAAAGCGACCTCTGCCCATGCCAGATCCACGACCGCGACCCGTCGCCGACAGCGAGAAGATCACCATCAACCTCGGCGTCGTCGACCTCGGGCAGATCGACCTGCTGGTGCAGGAGGGCTTCTACGCCAACCGCACCGATCTGATCCGCACCGCCATCCGCAACCAGCTCACCGTGCATGGCGACGCGCTGCGCAACACCGTGTCGCGCCGCACGCTGGTGATGGGACTGCAGGACTACGGGCGGCGCGAACTCGAGGCCGCGCGCGATGCCGGCGAGCGCCTGCGCATCCAGGCCCTGGGGCTGGTGCGCATCGCCGACGACGTCACGCCCGAGCTCGCGCTGGAAGCCATCGAGTCGATCACCGTGCTCGGCGCGCTGCATGCAAGCCCACGGGTGAAAGCCGCATTGGCCGGCCGCATCCACTGACCAGGAACACCATGAACAACGACACCATGCGCCAGGCGATGCGCCTGATGCAGGCCGGCGACCTGCAGGCCGCGACGCGCACGCTCCAGCACCGGCTCACCGGAGGGGTTGGCCGCGGATCCACGGACACTGCACCGGCCGCGGCTGGCCGCACAGGCGCGGGACCGGACGATTGCATCGAGGGCGAATTCCGGATCGTCGACGACGGGCGTGCGACGGATGCCCCGCAGGCGGGCCCTGCTCCACGGCCGACGCCCGCCCCGCGACCCGGAGCGCCGCGCCCGCCCGCCCGGGGGCGCCGCCGGTTCTCCTGCGAGGCCGGGGAGCTCGACTACCGGCTCCATGTTCCCGACGGGCTCGACACCCGGGGTGCGCCCCTGCTGGTGATGCTGCACGGCTGCACCCAGACGCCGGAAGACTTCGCGCGCGGTACGCGCATGGACGTGCTGGCCGGTGCGCAGGGCTACGTGGTCGCCTGGCCCGCCCAGTCGTCCGCGCGCAACCCGAACCGCTGCTGGAACTGGTTCCGCGGCAGCGACCAGCAGCGCGACAGCGGCGAGCCGGCGATCCTCGCGGCGCTGACCCGCGCACTGGTCGCGACCCGCGGCCTCGACGCCGGGCGCGTGTACGTGGCGGGTCTGTCGGCGGGCGGGGCGATGGCGGCGGTGCTGGCCGATACGCATCCCGAGCTGTACGCCGCCATCGGCGTGCACTCCGGACTGCCCACGGGACTGGCCAGCGACATGCCCTCGGCGTTCGCGGCCATGCGCAAGGGTGGCGCCGGCCGGCGCGTCGCGGCCGCGGGCACCACCGTTCCGGCGATCGTCTTCCACGGTGACGGCGACACCACCGTGCATCCCGACAACGCGCGGGGCGTGGTCGAGCAGAGCCTCGGTGGCCGCCCGGTCGCGGAAGTCCGCTCCACATCGAGCACGCGCGAACAGGCTGCGGGCGCAGGCGGACGAAGCGCGACGCGCACCCTGCATCGCGCCGCCGACGGCCGCGTGCTGGCCGAGCACTGGATGATCCATGGCGCGGGCCACGCCTGGTCGGGTGGCGACGCGGCCGGCACCTACACCGATCCGCAGGGGCCGGATGCATCGGCCGGGATGCTGCGCTTCTTCGCCGACTGCCGGCGCGCCGGATGACGCTGCGGAGGCGGTCTGCCAGACTCGTGCGCCTCCGTCCCCGGCGCCGGACCTTCCGCTTCCGATGCTCGCCCACGTCAGCCTGATCGCGTTCCTGGCCGTACTGGCGGCTGCATCCGGCTGCGCCGGCCTGCCGGCGACAGCCGCGCCCGCGCAGGACCGCGCGCTCGTGACCCACGAGACCCGGACCCATCGCACGCACGGCGCCCTGCCGCGCAAGGTCGTGCGCCCCCGCGCGGCCACCGCGGCGCAGGCGCCGCCCGCGGCGGCTCCGGCGTTCGACTACGCCTACGCGCCGCCGCGCTCCGCCGGCCTGCAGGACATCCATGCCCGCGTCCGCGACGCCGACCTGTGGCGCCGCCTGCCGGAAGTGCAGGCAATCGACGGGATGTTCGCGCTGCCACGCGCGCTGCGCTACGTCACCGCGGAATGCGGCGAGTTCGGCGCCTTCTACCGTCCGGCCGGGGCCGAAGTGGTGCTCTGCTACGAGACCCTGCGCACGCTGTACGAGCGCGGCCTCGAGCAGCAGCGCGCCGGCGCGCTGGGCGCCGACTATCCCAACCGCTACGTGCTCGCCAACGTCCGCTTCATCGTGCTGCACGAGACCGGGCACGCCCTGGTGCACCTGCTCGACCTGCCGGTCACCGGCCGCCAGGAGGATGCGGTCGACCAGCTGGCCGCGATCCTGATGCTGCGTTTCGCCGGCCTCGACGAGACGCCCGACGCGGTCGTGGGCAACCTGCGCATGGCGGCGAACTGGCTGCTGTCGCGCAGCACCGGCGCCTACAACCTGCGCGCCTATGCCGACGAGCACGCGCTGGGCGAGCAGCGCTACTTCAACCTGCAGTGCCTGATCTACGGCACCGATCCCGCGGGCTTCGCCGACATGGTCGACGCGGGCGACCTTACGCCCGAACGTGCGCGCGGCTGTCCGCGCGAGACGCGGATGGCCAGCCGCGCCTGGCTGCGCCTGCTGCTGCCGCACCTCGCGCCGGGGCTGGAGCCCTATGAGGAAGAAGCCGCACGCTACCTGGAGCGGCGCGAAGAGGGCCCGGACGGGGGAGTGTCCGGCTAGAGCGCGGCGACCCGTCCGCGCTGACATCCGCGCGCGCGGGCGGTCACCGGGCGACGCACGGGCGATGCGGCATCATGGGGTCTTGGCCGCTCCGGCGGCATCCCGCCATGAGTGGACCCGCAGCAGATGCGCAAGCTTCCCCCGAATCCCGACGACCTCGGGCGCCTCGACCTCGACGACATCCTCGGCACCATCAACGAGGAGGTGCGCAAGCGCTTCGGCGAAGGAAAGGTGGCCGACTACATCCCGATGCTCGCCGAAGTGCCCCTGGACCGCTTCGGCATGGCCCTGGCCATGGTCGATGGCCGGGTGCACGAGGTGGGCGATGCGCGCGAGCGCTTCTCGATCCAGAGCATCTCCAAGGTCTACACGCTGACCCTGGCGCTGGAGGCGATCGGCGATGCGCTGTGGACGCGGGTCGACCGCGAGCCTTCGGGTGATCCGTACAACTCGCTGATCCAGCTCGAGCTCGAGAAGGGCATCCCGCGCAATCCCTTCATGAACGCCGGCGCGCTGGTGACCGCGGACGTGGTGCTGTCGAACTTCGACGACGCCGAACGCACACTGCTGGCGTTCATGCGCGCGCGTTCGGGCAACAGCGAGGTCGGAACCGACGAGGTGGTGGCGAAATCCGAGCGCGAAAGCGGCCACCGCAACGTCGCGCTGGCCAACTTCATCCGCAGCTACGACAACCTGCGCAACGAGGTGCAGGACGTACTCGACTTCTACTACCTGCAGTGCTCGCTGTGCATGGACTGCGTGGACCTGGCGCGCAGCATGCAGTACCTCGCCGACGGCGGTCGCTGCGGGAGCTCCGGCGAGCAGGTGACCACCGCCGAAGGCGCCACCCGCATCAATTCGGTGATGATGACCGCCGGGACCTACGACGCCGCCGGGGACTTCGCGTTCTACGTCGGCCTGCCGGCGAAGAGCGGGGTGGGCGGCGGGATCGTGGCGGTGGTGCCGCGGGTGATGGGCCTCTGCGTCTGGTCGCCGGGCCTGGACGAAAAGGGCAACTCGCTGCTTGGCCGCTATGCGCTGCACCGCTTCACGCGGATGACGGGGCTGTCGGTGTTCTGACCGGCGACCGGGTCACGGAACAGGCTCGGCCGGCGTCATGGAGTGACGGGCCGATGGGGAAGGAGAAGAAGGGAATGCACGCAAGACGCGTACTGCGCGCGAGCGCATGGGCGGTTGCCGCGCTGCTGGGCTTCGTGGTCCTCGCGTACCTGGTGCTGTTGGCAGTGAACTGGAGCGACGAGGCGCCGTCCGCGGACGCGCAGCGGCTCGCCGCACTGGCACACGACCGTCCGGCGCTGGCCGACGCGGCGAACGGATACGTCCACGCGATCACCCTGGCCGGCGACTCGCGCGACACCGATGCGCGCAGCGCGGAGGTCGCGGCGCTGGCCGCGTCCTGCAGCCGCGCCCTGGCGTGCATCGCGGCATCCGAAGCGGATCCCGCGGCGCTTGCGCAGTGGCGCGCGTCGGAGCAGTGGCTGCTGGACGGCTATCGCCGCATGCTCGAGACCGACAGATGGCGGGAAGCCGTTCCGGGCGATGCGTTCACGCCGCTGGCCGACTACCGGCACGCGCTCGGCGGGCAGACGCTGCACCTGCTGGCGGTCCGGGAGAAGGCGCTTGCCGGTGATCCGGCCGCGGTGCGCGAGCTGCTGGAGCGCGACCTGGTGTTCTGGCGCCGGGTGCTCGCCTCGTCGGACCTGCTGCTGACGAAGATGGTCGCAGTCGCCGCGGTCGAGCGGAATCTCGACCACGGCAACCTGGCGCTGCGCGAGCTTGCGCCGGATCTGGTTGCCGCCGCGGTGCCACCGTCCTGGCAGCAGCCGCTGACGACGCAGGAGCGGTCGCTGCTGCGACCACTGGGCGGAGAGTGGGAGATGATCGGTGGCACGCTGCGCAACATGCTGTCACCGGACCCGGCCAAGGGGGGTGCGGGCGAGCGCTGGAGCCGCCGCCTGCAGCGTCCGCTGTTCCAGGAGCAGGCCACGCGCAACCTGTTCGCCACGCGGATGGTACGGATGGGCGAGCTGTCGGAGCTGCCGTATCCGGCGCTGGGGCCGGCCGTGGAGGCGCTTGGGACCGAAGCGGCGCCTGTCCGGTTCCGTCCGTACAACCTGCTTGGCACCGTGCTCGAGGCAACCGGACCGGCCACCGTCTATTCCACCTACGCGTCCCGGATCGCCGATCTGGAGGGCCTGCGCCGCGCCACGCTGCTGGTCGCGACGCTGCGCAGCGAGGGCATCGCGCGCGAGCACGCCGCGGCCGCCGTGGCCACCGCCGCGCTTCGCAATCCTTACGACGACACCGCCTTCGTGTGGGATGCTGCCGACGCCGCGGTGCTGTTCCGCGGCCTGCAGCGCGGGGACCGCGAACCGTACGCCGTCCCCTGGTAACCCGAGGACCGCCACCATGCCGACACCCGACAACGCCCGCCTGGACCGTATCGTCGCCGACGCCCGCCGCGCGGCCGAGCAGCGCGGGCACGGTTACCGCGAGCGCGCGCTCAACATGTATCCGTGGATCTGCGGCCGCTGCGCCCGCGAGTTCACCCGCGCCAACCTGCGCGAGCTCACCGTGCACCATCGCAACCACAACCACGACGACAATCCGGCCGACGGCAGCAACTGGGAGCTGTTGTGCCTGTACTGCCACGACAACGAGCACTCGCGCCAGCTCGACCACACCGGCGTCAGCGCGCTCCACGCGGAGGACGCGCCCGCCGCGGCGACGTCCAATCCCTTTGCCGACCTGAAGTCACTGCTCGGCGCGAAGCACAAGGACGGCTAGGCGGCGGTTGCCGACCGCAGGGCGCCGGCTACACCCGGACTGCACCGCGGGCATGGTTGGATGCGGCCCGCCCCTGGAGACCGTGCATGCGCCGCCAACTGCTTCCCCGTGACCTTGGCTTCGATCTGCTCGAGGGCGACGAGACGTCGCTGTTCAAGTGGTTCCTGGCCAGCTTCCTGTTCGGCAACCGCATCTCGCAGGCGATCGCCGCCGGCACCTGGCGGGTCATCGTCGAAACGCACGGCCGCGACACCCCCGGCAGGCTCTGCGAGTGCAGCCATGCCCAGCTGGTGCGGATGCTGGGCGAGGGCGGCTATCGCCGCTACGACGAATCCACTGCCACCCGGCTCGCGCGCTTGTGCCGGACCCTGGTCGACGACTATGACGGGCGCATCCTGGGCATCGCCGAGGCGGCCGGCAGCCGCGAGGAGTTCGAGCGCCGCCTGCTGGAGTTCCGCGGCGTGGGACCGGTGACGCTGGCCATCTTCATGCGCGAGGCCGGGCCGGCGATCTTCGGCCCGGACTGAGCGCGGCGGGCACTTCGTCCCGGCTTCACGCGTGCGCCCGCATGGCTTCACCGCCGGGCATGACGATGGGCCACCATCCGGTCCCGAGGAAGCCGTCATGTCCACCCTCCCGAAGCCCGCACCCGCCCGCCGCGCCAACCGGTTCCGGACCCTGGTCTGGGGCGGTGCGGCCGGGCTCCTGCTGCTGCCGGCCGTCGCGATGCACCTGGACGCGCCGGGCGTGCACTGGACCGGCAGCGACTTCCTGGTGATGGGGCTGCTGCTCGCGGCGGTCTGCGGGCTGTACGAGTTCGCCACCCGGCGCCGCGCCGGCACGGCCTGGCGCGCCGGCTTCGCGCTGGCGCTCGCCGCCGCCTTCCTGACCGTGTCGGTCAATCTGGCGGTGGGCATGCTGGGAGGCGAGGGCGATCCGCTCAACCTGCTGTTCGTCGCCGTGCTGCTGGTGGCGGCCGTCGGCGCCTTGCGCGCGAAGTTCCGCGCGCGCGGCATGGCCCGGGCGATGGCCCTGACCGCGCTGGCGCAGCTGGTGGCCGCGCTGGCCGGGCTGGGCGTCGGGCTGGCGTCGGCCGACGGGGACGCGGGCCGCCTGTCGCTGCTGCGGGAGATCGTGCTGGTGGCCGCCTTCGCGCTTCCGTGGGGCGCGTCGGCGCTGCTGTTCCGCCGGGCCGACGCCCGGCGTCACCTTGTGCCGCATGACTGAGCCGTTCGCGCCGGGCCCTGCCCTTGGGCCCAGCGACAGGCGGGCCAGGCGCTGGCACGCCTTGTGCGTGCAACCCGTGGTTGATGTCGGCAGGGCGCAGGCTGGAGATGGCGATTTCGGTTGGAAACGTGTTCGCGGCCGCGATGGCTGCGTGTCTGGTGGTGGGCTGCGTCCAGGGCATGCCGGGGGGTGGACCCCAGGCCGGGGTGCTGGACGGGGCCCAGCCGGTGGCCGCGGTGGCGGAACCGGCCCCGGCCCCGGCCCCGGCCGTTCACGCCGCCGAGCCGACCGGTGAGCAGGCGCGCCGCACCGCGCTCATGTACCAGCCACAGCCGATGCGCGCGGTCGCCGCCGCGCTGCGCGCGGGGCAGCGGCAGATGCAGCCCGGCAGGAGCGCAGGCGACCGTGCCCTGGCCAGCCCGGCGCGCTTCACCGGCCCCTGAGGCCGGCGGGCACGTCGCCGCGCCCGCGCCGGTAGACTGCACGCTCCTTCGCCACGCCCGGATTCCATGATCAACAACGACGTCCTGCGCAGCCTCCGTTACATGCTCGACCTGGGCGACCAGCACGTGGTCGAACTGGTCCGGCTGGCCGATCCGGACTTTCCGCTGGAGAAGGACGACGTCCGCGCCTTCCTGCTGCGCGAGGAGGAGCCCGGCTACCAGGCCTGCAGCGACGCGGTGCTGGCCCACGTGCTGGACGGCCTGATCGTCCACCTGCGCGGGCGCGACGCGAGCGTTGCGCCGCGGCCGGTGGAAAAGCGCATCAGCAACAACGTGGTGCTGAAGAAGCTGCGGGTGGCCTTCGAACTCAAGGACGTGGACATGCACCAGGTGTTCGCGGATGCCGGCTTCCCGGTGTCCAGGCCGGAGCTGTCGGCGCTGTTCCGCCAGCCGGGACACAAGAACTACCGCGCCTGCGGCGACCAGCTGCTGCGGAACTTCCTCAAGGGGCTGACGCTGAGGGTCCGGGGCGGGTGATGCGGTTGCGGGGCGGATCGCGGCTGTAGCCGCTCCTACAGGATTGGGTCGGGGCGGGTGGGGGCGGGCTGGTCCAGGGCGTGGTGGATGAGGACCACGCACTGCGAGGCGAACAGCATGGTCGGGCCGAGGCTGATCTTCTTCGCGCCCATGCGCTCGAGGCCGGGAATCACCTTCTTCGGCATCGGGATGTGGTCGGTCAGCAGGAAGCAGGGGTTGTCGCCAAAGGCCTGGGCGTGGATCGGGGCGCCCTTGCGGTCCATCAGGAACAGCTGGTGGCTGTCGGCCAGCTGCTGCACCAGGCGCTCGAAGCTGAGCGTCTGCACGGTGACGCCGGGCTCCACCGGTCGGGTCTCCTCCTTGCCCATGCCCCTGGACGTGTCCAGCGCGTGGGCGATCCTGGCCAGCAGGGTGCGTTCGTCGAAGCCGCCGATATCGCGGATGGCGCTGGACTCGAAGCGGATCGTGCGCGAGAAGTCGCGGGTGCTTTCCAGCACCAGGTAGACGACGACGCCGGGCCGGTGGGACTGCGCCACGAAGATGGCGTTCATCAGCGTGTGCGCGAGGATCTCGGCGTGGGCCGCCTGGCCGACGGAGGCCAGCAGCGCCTGGCTGTCGGTCGGGGCCGCCCGCGCGCGCAGGACGAAGGTCCGCATCGCCGTGCTCAGAAGCGTTCGCCGACGGGCAGGTAGCGCCAGGCACCCTCGGGCATCTTCGCCAGCGCGATCCGGCCGATGCGGATGCGCCGGATCGCCACCACGTCCAGGCCCACCTGGGCGCACATGTCGCGCAGCTGGCCGCCCTGCACGCCCTTGATCGCGAAGCGCAGGCGGATCTCGTTCTGCCAGCTGACCTTGCACGGCGGCAGGGCCCGGCCGCCGTAGGACAGGCCGTGCTGGAGCTTCGCCAGGCCCCAGGGGCCGATCTCGCCGCCGACCTCGACCACGAACTCCTGCTCGATGTCGTCGCGGTCCTCGCTCAGCCGCCGCCAGACGCGGCCGTCCTGGGTGAACACCAGCAGGCCGCTGGCCTCGGCGTCGAGCGGCATCAGCGGGGTCAGCCGATGGAAGTGGCGCTGCAGCAGGCGCACGCCCGAGGGATCGTCGGCCCAGCGGCTGGAGGGGTCGACCAGCGCCGCCGCCGGCCGGGCGCCGCTGATGGCGTCGTAGCCGGCCGGCTTGTGCAGCAGGATCGTCGCCGGCTCGCTGGCTTCCTGCCGCGCCGCGGGATCGAGCACCAGGGTTTCGTTGGTGACCGGGTGCGCGGGGTTCTCGACCGGCTCACCGTCAACCGTCACCCAGCCGCCCTTGATGTACTGCTCGGCGTCGGCGCGCGAGCAGCCGGTGAGGGCGATGAGGCGTTTCGCCAGCCGAACCGGTTCGACCTCCACGCTCACGCCGGGGCGAACGGCTTGGCGGCGTTCTTGTCGCGCTTTTCCGCCTTCTTCTCCTTGGCGGTCTTCAGCGGTTTCTTCTTGGTCTCTTTCTTCTGGTTCAGGCCCTTGCTCATGCTCGTGCTCCTCGCGCTGGCGCGGGATTGCGGGCGCAATCCACGCTTGCAGTATGCGCCCACCGGGCTGGTTAGACTGCATGGATGCACAGCATCGACGACGCCGGCCACGGCGAATACAAGGTCCCCGGCGGCAAGCTGGTGGTGGTCGACCTGGCGCTGGCCGGGGGACGCATCGCCAGCGTGCAGGTCAGCGGGGACTTCTTCCTCGAACCCGCCAGCGCGCTGGACGCCATCAACGCCGCCCTGGTCGGATTTCCCGCCGATGCCGGCGAGGCTGAGCTCAGCGCCGCCGTGACCGCCGCGCTGGACGCGGACACGCAGCTCTACGGCCTCACGCCCGAGGGCGTGGCGGTGGCGGTGCGGCGCGCGCTGGGCGCAGGCGGGGCGATGCGGTCCGGGCAGGCCGGGGCATGAGCGCCGTGGACCGCAGCGCCTGGCAGGACCACGCCTGGCACCTCGTGCACGCGGGTCCGCAGGCGCCCGCGCTGCACATGGCGCTCGACGACGTGATGCTCGACGAGGTGGCCGCGGGCCGCCGCCCGCCGACGCTGCGGGTCTGGGAATGGGCGGGCCCGGCGGTGGTGATGGGCCGCTTCCAGTCGCTGCGCAACGAGGTCGACGCCGCGGCCGCGGCGCGCCACGGGATCGAGGTGGTGCGGCGGATCAGCGGCGGCGGCGCGATGTTCATCGAGCCGGGCAACACCATCACCTATTCGATCGTCGCGCCGGTGTCCCTGGTCGGGGGCATGTCCTTCGAGCAGGCCTATGCCTTCATGGACGAGTGGGTGATCGAGGCGCTGGCCGGGCTGGGCATCGAGGCCTGGTACCAGCCGCTGAACGACATCACCTCGAAGGCCGGCAAGATCGCCGGCGCCGCCCAGACCCGGCGTCGCGGCGCGGTGCTGCACCACGTCACCATGGCCTACGACATCGACGCGGCGAAGATGTTGGAGGTGCTGCGCGTCGGCCGCGAGAAGCTGTCCGACAAGGGCACCACCAGCGCGGCGAAGCGCGTCGACCCGCTGCGCAGCCAGACCGGCCTGTCGCGCGCGGCGGTGATCGATCACATGGTCGACACCTTCCGCCAGCGGCACGGTGGCCTGGTGCGCGACGTGCTGCATCCGGACGAGCTGGGCCGCGCCGAGGCGCTGGCGACGGAGCGCTTCTCGACCGCCGGGTGGACGGCGCTGCTGCCCTAGTGCAGCAGCGTGCAGCCGTCCTGCCGTGCCGCCGCGCCGGCCGCTGACCCGGGGTTCACGATCGAGGCGGCATATGGGATCCAGGCCCGCTGGAGCAGACGCATGACCCACCTTCGCCGCATCACCCTCGTGCTGGTCGCCAGCGTCCTCGCCCTTGCCGGCTGCGCGAGCGGCGGAGGCTACGGCTATCCGGACCAGCGCTACCCGGACCAGCCGCGCTACCCGGACCAGGGCTATCCCGACCAGGGCTATCCCTCGCCGTATGGCGACGGGATCCTCGGCACGGTCGAGCGGCTGGATGCCGGCTACGGCCGCATCCTGCTGCTGGTCGACGACCCGCGCAGCGGCCGCAGGCTGCAGCAGGAGGTGCGCTACGACCAGCGCACGCGTCTCTTCTACCAGGGGCGCGAGAGCGCCGTGGAAGGCCTGGAGCGCGGCGACGTGGTGCGGATCGACGCCGCGGCCTCGGGTCGCGAGACCTGGGCGCGCACCATCGAGGTGGTGCGCAACGTCCGCGAAGGCGGCTTTGGCGGCGGCTACGACGGCGGCCAGGCTGACGGGACCGACCTGCGCGGATCGGTCGCCTACGTGGACACGCGTGCCAGGACGATCCGCCTGGACGCGGACGCCCGGGGCTATCGCGGCGGCGTGCAGGTGGCCTATGACGGGCGCACCACGGTCGAATACCAGGGCCGACGCTATCGCCCCGAAGACCTCGAGCGCGGCGACCTGGTGCGCGTGCAGGCGCGGCAGCTGGGCCGCGACCAGTGGCTGGCGGAGCGCATCATCGTCGAGCGCTCGGTGGGCGACTGAGGGCATGCGGGAAGGGCCGGCGTGACAGGAGGCGATGGCGCCGGCGGCGGGCCTGCAGCCGTGCGTGCCGGGCGTCCTGTGCGGCCCGTGCGCGATGGCATCCCGGCCAGCCGGCTGCAGCTTCCGCCCGGGCCATGGGCCACGGTGCTGGAGGCGCTGTGCGCGCGGTTTCCCCGCGTGCCCGCGGCGACCTGGCATGGGCGCTTCGCGCGCGGACGCGTGCTGGACGCCGACGGCTACGCGCTGGCCGCGTCCGCGGCCTTCAGGGCGGGCGCCGAGGTGCACTACTTCCGCGAGGTGGACGACGAGCCTGCGATTCCGTTCGCCGAGTCCATCGTGCATGTCGATGCGCACCTGGTGGTCGCCGACAAGCCGCATTTCCTTCCGGTCGCGCCCACGGGCGCTTGGGTGCGTGAAACCCTGCTGACCCGCCTGGTGCACCGCCTGGACAACCCGGCGCTGGTGCCGCTGCACCGCCTGGACCGCGAGACCGCCGGGCTGGTGATGTTCTCGGCCGAGCCGGCCAGCCGTGCGCGCTACCAGGCGCTGTTCCGGGAGCGCCGGATCGACAAGGTCTACCACGCGCTGGCGCCGCCGCTTCCGGGCGTCGCCTTCCCGCGCGTGCATCGCAGCCGCCTGGAGCGCGGCGAGCCCTTCTTCCGCATGCGCGAGGTGCCCGACGGGTGCAACAGCGAAACCATGGTCGACGTGCTCGAGCGCGGTGCCGATGTCTGGCTCTACCGCCTGCAGCCGGTGACCGGGCGCAAGCACCAGCTGCGCGTGCACATGGCGGCCCTGGGCGCGCCGATCCTCAATGACCGCCTGTATCCCGACTTGGGCGACCTGGACGCGGACGACCATGCGCGCCCGCTGCAGCTGTTCGCCACGTCGCTCGGCTTCGACGACCCGTTGACCGGCGACCGCCGTTGCTTCCAGTCGGCTTCCGCGTTGCGGATACCGGAGGCCCTGGCCCGCGTCAGGCCGCGTGCATGCCCCGAGCGCCGACCAGGATCATCCTGACCATGGTCGTGAGCGCGTCGATCTGTTCCTGGTCGCGTTCCGGCGGCAGGTCGATCGCGCTCGCGCCGACGGCGAACACGAGCCGGGTGATGGCACGCGCCACGAGCTCCGGGGCATGCAGCGGCCGTGCGGCGGGGTCTGCCGTCCGGGCCAGGTCCACATGCAGTTCCTCCTCGAAGAAGCGCAGCTGCGCGTCCACGGCCTGCTTGTAGGCATCCGAGCCGGCCAGGCCCTCGCGCAGGAGCAGCAGGAGGAACCGGTCGTCGGCGCGCAGCCGGTCGAAGAATGCTTCCACCGATCCGCGCACCACGCCGTGTCCGTTGCTGGCGCGATGGCGCGCCTGGCCGATGACCGCGCGTAGCGAGGTGCCGGCGAGTTCGATCAGCGTCACCGCCAGCTCGTCGATGTCGCGGAAGTGGCGGTAGAAGCTGTTGGGCGCGATGCCCGCCTGCCGGGCCACCTCGCGCAGGCCCAGGGTGGACACGCTGCGGTTGGGGCCGAGCAGCGCCAGCGCGGCGTTGATCAGGTCCTCGCGGGTGATCGACGGCCGGCGGCCGAGCGGTCGGCGCGTGGCTGGAGCGGAGTGGGGCACGTCGGGACTGCATCGGGCGAAGAGGGCCCATGATCGCGCAATCGGAGCGCCAACGCCGCGCCGCGCGCCGCGCGCCGGCGCGACGCGGTGAATCGGACCTGACCACCGCGGCCGCGACGCCGGTGCGCTCACGTCCTGATCGCAGCGCCGTCGATAGCGTGGGCGGCCATGAATACCGCCACCCTGTCCCTGCCGGCACATCCCCGCACCGGCCCGCTGACCCGCAGCTTCCTTGACCACGTCGCCAATCCCGCCTTCCCCTGCGTGGGATCCAAGGCGGCGCTGGCCCGCGACGCCATCGAGACCTTCGAGCTTGGCGCGCTCGGCGACCGGCGCAACGATGTCCCGCTGCTCGACGCGCTGGCGGAGTTCGGCGCCGTGCTGGATGCCTCGGCCGAGGACGACCTGACGGTGCGCGCGTTCGTCGCACTGTTCGACGGCCCCGGCGACACCAGCGAGCAGCGCTTCGAGGCCCTGCTGTGGTCGCAGCTGCAGCGCCTGCATGAGCTGGACGTGGGTCGCGGCGCGCGCTGGTCGTCCGACGTCAGCCGCGATCCAGCCGACCCGCGCTTCAGCCTCAGCCTGGCCGGTCATCCGTTCTTCGTGATCGGGCTGCACGCGGGCGCTTCGCGCACGGCGCGTCGCTTCGAGTCGCCTGCGCTGGTGTTCAACTCGCACCGGCAGTTCGATCGCCTGAAGGGCGACGGCCGCTACGCGAAGATGCAGGCCGCCACCCGCGAGCGCGACATCGCGCTGCAGGGTTCGATCAACCCGAACCTGGCCGACTACGGCGCGGCGTCGGAGGCGCGCCAGTACAGCGGACGCGCCGTCGGCAGCGACTGGACCTGCCCGTTCCGCCCCAAGCCCGCGCGATGAGCGCCGATGCCGCCGGGACCGTGCGCATCCCGCCGTGCTCCGGTCACGCGGTGGAGCTGGCAGCCGGCGATGTGCTGGTGGTGATCGACCCGATGGGCCAGCAGGTCAGCGACCTCACCGCCTTCTGCCGCGACGACCTCGACGAATACCTCTCGTCCGGGCGCTCGATCGACTACGCGTCCAGGCTCTGGCTCAGCACCGGCGACGTGCTGTACTCCAACCGCAGCCGCCCGATGTTCACCATCATCGAGGACACCTGCGGCCGGCACGACTTCACCCTGACGCCGTGCTCGAAGGAGATGTTCGAAAAACTGTACGGTGAGGAGGTCGGGCGCCCCGGCTGCGAGGGCAACCTGGCCGGTGCGCTGGCGCCCTGGGGTATCGGACGCGACCGCGTGCCGGTGGCCTTCAACATCTTCATGAACGTCACCGTGGACGGGCAGAGCGGGGAAGTGGCCGTGCTGCCGCCGCTCAGCCGCGCCGGTGACCACATCAGCCTGCGCGCGGAAATGCCGCTGGTCGTGGCCATGACGGCGTGCTCGGCCGGCCAGTCGAACAACTTCAGCTACAAGCCGATCGACTTCCGCGTCGAGCGCGCCTGACCGCGGATCAGGCGTCCTGGTAGAGCCGCTGGCAGGTGTCGCACCAGAAGGCGCGGCGCTGCGCCTTGCCGAGATGCTTGCGGTAGCTGAGCCGGGTGCCGTCGCGCGGACAGGTCGATTTGGTGTGTACCTGGTAGTTCTTCTTCAGCACGAAATCCTTCTTCCACCGGTAGAAGTCGAAGCTGTATTCGCGCGCCTGGGTGACGAGCTCGCCCAGCTTGCGCGGCGGCAGGGCGCCGACGGCGCTCTCCGGGTGCACGCGGATCCGGTGCAGCACCTCGTTCTTGATGATGTTGCCCACGCCGGCGAACAGGTCCTGGTCGAGCAGGGCATCGGCCGCGAGCGTCGCGGGCTGGGCGCGCAGCTTGCGGCGGGCCGCCTTGGCGTCCCAGGCGGCGTTCATCACGTCGGCGCTCCAGTCGTAATGGGCGTCGAGATCGCCCTCGAGGAAACGCACCGAACACGCGTAGAGGTTGAGCACCTCACCCTTGCTGAATCCCAGCGAGAGCCGGGGCGGGCGGTCGCGCTCCTCGTTGAGGCGCCAGCTGCCGAACAGCAGGAAGTGGATGCGTAGGCTGAAGCCCTTGAACTCCAGCAGGAAGTGCTTGCCCCAGCTGCGCACGGCCAGGACCTTCTGCCCCTGCATGCGCGCGATGTCCTGAGTGCTGTTGCCCGACACCCGCAGCACCTTGCGGCCCGCGAGGCCGGCGGCGGCCTCGCGCAGGATGACGATGGAAGGACCTTCGGGCATGCCGCGAGTATCGGTGCGGCCATCATGAGGCGGGCGTCAAAGCCGGCGTGGCACCCGCTCTGCACGCGGTGCGGACGGCTGGCGGTCCATGCTCGCCCGACCCCACCCTGGAGATCCCTACATGCTCGGACGACTGATCAAACTTGGCGTACTGGCCGGCGCCGGTTACGCGGCCTGGAAGACCATGGCGAAGCGACCCGCGCGGGTCGGCAGCGGCTTCTTCGAGCAGGCGCTGCAGTCCGGCGTGGCCGATGTCGCGGCGGCGCGCTCGGCGCAGCTGCGTGGTGCCTCGGCCGACGTGCGCGCGTTCGCACAGCAGATCGAGCACGACCACGGCGAGCACAACAGCGAACTGGCGCAGGCGTCCGGCCTCGAACTCCCCGAGCCCGACGCCCGGCAGGCCGACGCGCTGCATGCGCTGGACCTGCTGCAGGGCGAAGCCTACGACCGCGCCTGGCTCCAGCACATGGCCAAGTGCCATCGCGATTCCATCCGCGCCTACGAACGCGAGGTTTCGCAGGGCGGCGCCGGTGGCCCGCTCGCCGAGGGCGTGCTGCCGAAGCTGCGCGCTCACGCCGAACGGCTGGCGGAGCTGCAGTCCACCGCGTCGGGCAAGGGCACGTCGGGTACGGAGGCGTCCGCGGATGCGGCGGTTTCGGATGCGGCGGGTTCGACGGGAGGCGAAGAGGGCGCCGCGTCGACCGGCGGTCCCCGCGCGACGATCTAGGCGCTTTCTACGGTGAAACGGTCAGGCCCTGCCAAGGGGCCTGACCCGCAGCGGCGAGTGTTGCCGCGCAGCGTCGGAGAGGTGGTCCGGAGGTCCCATGGACGCTCCGCGATCGATTGGCACGTCCCCTGCTTCCAGGGATGACCGCACGCCAGGAAGGCAGCACGCCGACCGTGCATCATCCATTGAAGGGGACACCATGAAGAACACCAGGCAGGCCGCAGCGACGGTCGCCCTGATCGCATGCGCCATCGGCGGCGCCGCGACGGCACACGCGCAGACCCGGCCGCTCGAGGGCTGGAAGCCGCCGGCCCAGCGCGAAGCCGATCCGGCCAAGCGCATTCCGCCGGTGTCGACGCCGGCACCGGTCGCGCGTGATGCGACGGCACCGCAGGCCCGGGACGCCGCGGCGCCGCGGACCTCCGCCACGGGCAACCCGCCGGCCGCGCCGATGATCCACGCCTACGAGATCCCGGCACCGGCGCCTGCACCGGAGGCACGCCAGGCCCATGTCGAAAGCCGTGGCGGATTCTTCGTTGGCGCCAAGGGCGGCCGTGGCTGGGTCTACGACGACGTCGACCAGTCGACACGCGAACTCAATGCCGGATACCGCTGGCAGGCCGGTTCGGTGACCCTGATCGGCATCGAGCTGGCCCGCGGCGAACTCGGCGCGAAGACCGAGGACGGCTTCTTCGTGGACGACGTCGACTATGCGAGCATCGGCGTCAACGCGCGCTTCAACTTCGGACGGACCAGCCCGGTCTATGCCCTGGTCCGCGCCGGCTACTGGGCCGCGGAAGAGAAGGGCGACGACGCCATGGACGTCGACGGCGGCTACTTTGGCCTGGGCCTCGGCGTCGACGTCAACCGCCACGTCAACCTCGGCCTGACGTACACCAACTACGTCTACTTCGACAGCTACTACTGGGACGCGGGCTACTACGAGGTCAACCGCGCGGACACCCTGATGCTGGGCGCCGAAGTCCGCTTCTGAGTCCAGGCGGCGCACCCCGAACCGGGTGCGCCGCTCCGCTGCACGACCGTGCGCGAAGGTGATCAGGCGGCGGTCAGCCGCGCCAGGAAGACCAGCAGCGTGGCCACCAGCAGCATCATGAAATAGACGTAGCCGACCACCAGGTACTTGAGCAGGGTCAGCCACCACGCCTGCCGGTACACGCGCTTCTGCATCAGCAGCAGGTAGATCGGCATCCAGGCCATCACCGCCGCGAAGCAGGCGCCGAGGGCGAAGCTTCCCAGGGTCGACGAGACCCAGCTGTTGGCGGCCGCCAGCACGAACGCCAGCGTCAGCATGATCAGCAGGAAGACGTGGCTGTACAGCGCCACCACCAGGTGCTCGAGGTAGACCCGGCCGCTGAAAAGGTAGGCGATGCGCAGCAGCACGGCGAACACCGGCACCAGCAGGAACAGCGCCGATGGCGCCGAGGCCATCATCGCCTTCAGCCAGCTGTCGGCGGTGCCCGCCCCCAGCGACTGCATGTTCTTCTCGAGGTTGCCCAGCTTGCGATTGAGCCAGTCGTTGGCGAAGCCGGGCCACCAGCCGACGATGAAGGGGTTGTCCTGCGGGTGCCACTCGCCCCGGTGACCGAGGATGTTGAGCTGCAGACGCGCGGGGCGCACCGATGGCGGAAGCGCGTCATCGACCGGAGCGGCGGCGGGCTTGCCTTCCAGCTCGCGGATGCGGTTCGCGGCGGCGCTCTGGACGCGCACCTCGGCCATCACCAGCGCCGGGTCGACGCCCGGCGTCTCTCCCGCATCGACGCGCGCCTGCTCGATGCCGGCGACCAGCGCGTCGCGTACGCGCTCCACCTCGGCGGGCGTCCGCGCATTGGCGATGTCTGCCACCGCGTCGGGGTCCACGCCACCGTCCTCGACGTGGATGACCACCGCGCCGATGAAGAAGGTCAGCACGCTCAGCACCACGAACAGCCGCAGCGGCGCGATATAGCGCGCGCGGTGGCCGGCCAGGTAGTTGATCGCCACCTTGCCGGGCGACCAGAGGTCGCGCAGGGTGCGGAAGAGGCGGCCGTCGAGGTGCCAGAACGCTTCGAAGAACTCCTCGACGGCGTGGCCGAGATGCCGGATGGGGTTGTGCACCGACTGGCCGCAGGCATGGCAGAAGACGCCATGCAGGGTGGCCGCGCAGTTCTCGCACTGGGCGGGCACGTCATCCGCGACCGCACCGGCTGCCTGCTTGCTCACGTTCGCTCGTCCCCGGGGCCGTGATCTGGGCGGGGCGTAACGATAGCGGTGGGCGCACCCGCGCGCCAGCGTCGGGTGCGCCTTGGGGTCCGGCGAGGGTGCCGTCCCGCGAGGGTCAGGCGCTCTGCGGCGTATCGATCAGCGGCGTCAGGTCGAAGCCCTGCGCGCGGGCGATGGCGAGGTAGTGCTCGCGGGTGGCAGGTTCGATCCGCGGCGTGCGCGCAAGCAGCCACAGGTACTTGCGGTCCGGGCTGCCGACCAGGGCCACGCTGTAGTCCGGCTCGAGGCCGATGATCCAGTAGTCGCCCTTGGTGAAGGGGATCCAGCGCAGGCCTTCGGGCAGGAAGCTCACCTCCAGGCGGCTTGCACTGTCGTCGAGCGCCGTGGCCTCCCCCAGCGCCTCGTCGACCTCGCCGCCACGGCGCATGCGGTTGCAGACCTCGACCTTGCCATCCGCCTTGAGCGAGTAGGTCGCGGTGATGTCGGTCGCATCCTCCGGCTCGTGGCGCATCGGCAGCCGCGCGATCTCGTACCACGTGCCCATGTAGCGCTCGATGTCGACCTTGGGAACGGTGGCGAGTCCGGGGTGCGTGCTCATGGGTGGTCCTTCGTGTTCGAACGTGGGCTGGCAGCTTAGGTCCGCCAGAGTGAACACGTTGTCCAGCGGGGCGACCGTCCGCTGCACGTACACTCGGCGGATCGGGAACCAGGACCGGACATGCACAGACGCGCTTTCATCGGCCACATGGCGCTTGCCGGCCTGCTGCTGCCGCTCGCCGGCGGCCGTGGCGCCATGGCGGCGGGGCAGGAGCGGCTGCTGCCACGCGCGCTGCGCGAAGGCGACACCGTCGCCCTGGTCAGTCCGTCGTCGGCCACCGATGACCGCCTCAACCTGCAGCTTTCGCGGGACGTCATGGAGGCGCTCGGCTTCCGGGTGAAGACCGGGGCGCACCACGCGTCGCGCCGCGGCCACCTGGCCGGCAGCGACGCCGCGCGCGCCGGCGACATCAATGCCGCGTTCGCCGACCCCGAGGTGCGCGCGGTCGTCGCCGTGCGCGGCGGCTCGGGCGCCGCGCGCCTGCTGCCCCTGCTCGACTACGACGCGATCCGCGCCAACCCCAAGGTGCTGCTGGGCTATTCCGACATCTCCGCGCTGCACAGCGGCATCCATGCGCGCACCGGACTGGTGACCTTCCACGGACCCAATGGCACCGGCAGCTGGAACGCCTTCAATGCCGACCAGTTCCGCCGCCTGTTCTTCCAGCGCGAGCTGATGCACTACCGCAACCGGGTGGAGGCGGGCGACGAACTGGTGCCACGCCGCAACCGCACGCTGACCATCACCGGTGGCCGCGCGCAGGGCCAGCTGGTGGGCGGCAACCTGGCGGTGCTGACGGCGCTGGCCGGATCGCCCTACCTGCCGGACTTCCGCGGCAAGGTGCTGTTCCTCGAGGACGTGTCCGAAGCGCCGTACCGGATCGACCGGATGTTCAGCACGCTCCGGCTGATGGGCGCGCTGGACGGACTGGCCGGCTTCATCTTCGGCGAGTGCACCGACTGCGATCCGGGAGACGGCTACGGGTCGCTGACGCTCGACGAGATCCTGGACGACTACATCCGCCCGCTGGGCATCCCGGCCTACCGCGGCGCGATGATCGGGCACATCCGCGAACAGTTCATCGTGCCGGTGGGCGGGCAGGTCGAGATGGATGCCGACGACGGGAGCTTCCGGCTGCTGGGGCCGGTCTTCCAGGACTGAGCCGGCCGCGCTAGCCTGAGGTCCCGCGCCCGAAGGATCCGCCATGGCGATCACCTGTCCGCGCCGCCTGCCCATGCTGGCGCTCGTCTCACTGCTGCTGGCCGTCGGCGGCTGCGGCGGCGTAGGCACCATCGCGTTCGACAGCCCCGCGACCCAGGCCAGCGGAACCGCCGCCGCGACGCTGGGCTCGCCGGCGTTTGCAGACGGGCAGCCGATTCCGGCGCGCCACAGCGCCTACGCCGATGACGTCTCGCTGCCGCTGTCATGGGTGCCGGTCGACGGCGCGGTGTCGTATGCGCTGCTGATGGAAGACCCCGACGCCGACCGTCCCGAGCCTTATGTCCACTGGGTGGCATGGAACATCCCGGCCGGCGCCACCGCGCTGCCCGAAGGGCTGGCCGCCGACGCGCGCCTGGCCGATCCGGCCGGCATGCGCCAGGGCCTGAACGACCGCGGCACCGTGGGCTACTTCGGGCCAAGGCCGCCGGAGGGCAGCGGCCTGCACCATTACCAGCTGCAGCTCTTCGCGCTCGATGCGACGCTGGAGCTTGCCGACGACGCCGACCGCGCCGCCCTGGTGGACGCCATGCGCGGCCATGTCCTGGCCAAGGCGAAGCTGGTGGGCACCTACGCCGCGCCGGGCGGCTGACGCGGGCTCAGCCCCGGGGCGCCGCGACCGCGGTGACTTCCTCGATGACCGAGTAGTGGGAGATGCGCGCACCGTCCCAGTGGTAGTGCAGGTGCGGACCCTGGCGCGCGGGCGAGACCAGGTCGGGGTAGAACACCGCCACGCACTGGCCGCCGTCGCGCCGCGCGCTGTCGTAGACGATGCCGTCGCTGCCGGCCTCGCGCAGCGTGCGCGCCGCGGCCTGGCTCGCCGCGTACGCATCGGGATCGTGCAGCGCGGGCCATCCGCCGCGGATGTCGTGCAGCCGCCCGGTGACGTCGGCCAGGTAGCAGCGCATCTGCAGCACGCAGGGTGGTTCGCCGGTGTGGCGCAGGAACGCCTGGCGGTGATGGATGGTTTCGGCGATGGCGGTATCGCGCTCGCGTGCCGCGTAGTACACGCCCCAGCTGCCGTCCGAGAAGCGCGAACCGTCCGGGTTGGCGTGCAGGAAGGCGGCCATCACCGGGGTGGTGCCGGGCCCGCTGATGCGGCGCCCGCGCGGCACCATGGAGAGGTCGCCGAGCTCCTGGCGCAGGCGCGGGTTGGTCAGGCCCTCGATCTCGAACAGCGCATCGAGGTCGGCCGGCGACGCGATGCGGTCGAACAGGCCCACGGGCGGGAAGCGGCTGGGCACGATCCGGTAGCTCGGGCGCCATGCCACGCGGGCGCGGCCGATGCCGCGCGGCGCGCTCATCCGCGCTGTGCGTCGAGGTACCGGCGCACGCTGTAGAGGTCGGCAACCTGCCCGGCGAGCATGCGCTCGAGCGCGCTCTGGCCGCCGAAGAGCGGGGCGTCGTTGGCCCGCCTGACCCAGGCGTCGGCCTGGCTCGGCTCGGGGAACAGGATCTGCAGCGCCTTCCAGATGCCCAGCAGGTAGCTGATCCGCTCCAGCGTGTCCTGCGACAGCGCACCGTCGAGATCGCGCTTCCAGCGGAAGAACGTCGAACGCCCCGGGTTACCGAGGAGCACGCGCTCCTGGTCGGCGGTGAGCTCCCAGCGGCGGGTGATGTTGAAGAAGGCGCGCAGCGCCGGTCCGGTCAGGTCCCGGCGCGGGGCGCAGGCAGGCAGTGCGACGGCGGCTTTCATGGCTCGAATCTAGTCCCGATCGGGACCAAAGTCAAGGCGAATGGTGCTCCGGGGACTCCCGGTGCCGGGGAACCGCTGGCCACGGTTTAGCATCCACGCCCATGTCCATCGTCCTCACCGATTTCGCCCGCGCGCGGCTGTTTCCGCGCGAACCACGGCGCAACACCATCCAGGACTGCACCCCTGCGCAGTTCGAACGCCATCTCAACGACGTCGCGCCGCTGCAGGTGCTCGAGGGTTACGCGCCGTTCTGCCGGCTGCACGTGCACCGCAACTGGACCTCGACGCGGTGCCTCGCGGTTCCGGTCACCGACGCCAACCGCCACCTGCTGCGTTCGGCCTACGAGGCGCGCACCCGCGAGGAGCTGCCGGTGCTGGTGCGCTGGTTCGAAGGCCTCGAGCCGCCGGTCGCCGACTACCTGGTGGTGATCCTCTACAGCCGCGAGCAGATGGCGAAGGAAGGCACGCCGATCGATGCCGACTGGGGCGTGGTCGGCTGCATGTACACCGCCGAGCCGGTGGAAACGCCGATGGCCCCGATCACCATGATGCGCAACGCGCTGGGCGTGGAGGAGGGCGGCTCGGGCGTGCCGATCGACCGCGATGCCTACCGCCGCGCCGTCGCGTTCTGGGACGCGCACGCCAACTGGCGCGGCTGACCAGCCCCATTGGCACGTAGCGCCCAAGCGGGGGAGCGAGTGCCCCCGATGGCTACTGGCGCAGGTCGCTGGCTTCACGGGCGCTGTCGACGCCTTCCATGCAGTCGCGCAGCGCCTGCTCCTGCAGGCCGGCGCAGCGCGCATCGGGGTTGGCGCTGTCGGCCGGACGCGAGGCGTCGCCGGCCGTACCGGCCGGCTGGATCTCGGTGTCGGCTGCGCGCGATTCGTCGGGCGCATCGGTCACGCGGCGGTCGCAGGCGCCGAGCGCGAGCAGCAGGCAGGCGGCAGCCAGCAGGGACAGCGGGAAGCGGGCGTTCATCGGGAATCTCCGGCGGATCAGTGGCGGCGCCACGTGGATCCCGAGCCTGCGCGTGCGTGCATGAAGCGGGCGCGCCCGTGTGACCGCGGCGCGCGGGCTCGGCTACCCTGCAGCGTCCATCACAGCGGGGAAGCGCGATGCACGAGGCGACGTGGTCCAGGCGGCAGGTGCTGGCAACGCTGGCCGCGGCCGCCGCCAGCGCGGCCCTTCCACGCGCCCGCGCGCGGCGGCCGGCAGCCGGGACAGTCGGGGTGGCCGGGGCAGGCGATGCGGGCGATGCGGGCCTGCTGCTGCGCGACGTGCGCCTGGTCGACGGCAGCGGCGCGCCGGCACGCGCCACCGACGTGCTGGTACGCGGTGACGCGATCGCCGGCATCGGACAGATCCCGGCGCGCGGTGCGCACGGGCTGCGCGTGGTCGAGGGCGGCGGCCGCGTGCTCGCGCCGGGCTTCATCGACCTGCACACCCACGGCGATCCGCTCGAGTCCGCGTTCACGCCCTTCCTGGCGATGGGCGTGACCACGGTGGTGCTGGGCCAGGACGGCGGCAGCCCCGCGCTGGCCGGCGCAGGGCGGGAGGCCGGCAGCCTGCCCGCGTGGATGGGCGCGGTCGCCGCCGCCACGCCCGACATCAATATCGCCACCCTGTCGGGCCACGGCGCGCTGCGCCGCCGGGCCGGGATCGACGACGGGACGCGCAGGCCCTCGGACGCGGAGCTCGAACGGCTGCAGGCGGTGCTCGAGGCCGACCTGCGTGCCGGCGCCTTCGGCCTGTCGACGGGGCTCGAATACGTGCCCGGCCGCTATGCGGAGATGCGCGAACTGGCGGCGCTGGGGCCGGTGGTCGCGCGCTTCGACGGCGTGGCGATGAGCCATATGCGCTCCGAGGACGCCGACGACGTGCGCGCGTCGATCCGCGAACTGGTGGAGGCGGCGGGCCCGGCACGCGCGCACGTCTCGCACCTGAAGATGGTCTATGGCCAGGGCGAAGCCGCCGCCGTGGAGCTGCTGGCCTTCCTGCAGGGACTGCGCGGCCGGGGCAATAGCCCCACCGCCGACGCCTACCCGTACGAGGCCAGCTACACCGGCATCGCCATCCTGTTCCCGGAATGGGCGCTGCCGCCGAACGACTATGCGGCGGTCGTCGCGGCCCGCGGCGACGCGCTGCGCGCGCACCTGCAGGCGCGGATGGCGAAGCGCAATGGCCCCGGCGCACTCCTCTTCGGCACCGGCCCGCACGCCGGACGCCGCCTGGACCAGGTCGCGGAGGCCGAAGGTCGTCCGTTCGTCGAGGTGCTGGTCGAGCTCGGCCCCGGCGGCGGCCAGGCGGCACATTTCGTCATGGACCGCGCGCTGCAGGACCGGCTGCTGCTCGAGCCCTTCGTCGCCATCGCCAGCGACGGCTCGCCCGGCGGCAGCCATCCGCGGGGCGCCGGCACGTTCGCGAAGTGGATCGGGGAGTTCGCCGCGGCGGATGCGCGGGTGCCGCTGGAGGAAGCGGTGCGCAAGGCCACCTCGCTGCCGGCGTCGATCCTGGGACTGCGCGACCGCGGGCTGGTGCGCATCGGCGCGAAAGCCGATCTGGTCCTGTTCGATCCGGGCCGCGTGCAGGCCCGTGCCGATTACATCGATCCCACGGCGCTGGCCGAAGGCTTCGACCTGGTGCTGGTGAACGGCCGGCCCGCCTTCGGGGCCGGCACGGCCGGCGTGCGTGCCGGCCGGCTGCTGCGCAGGGGCCACCAGGTCGCGGGTGCCTGAGGCGCCGCGCGCGACGCGCTTTACATCACCGCCAGCTCCACGTTCGACAGGATGCCGTGGTACTGCTCGCGCAGCCGCACCTTGCGCGCGAAGTCCGCGATGATGTGGCTGCTGAAGTCGACGCCGGTCAGCTCCTCGGCCATGTTGATGCCGCCGGGCGTGTCGACGTTCACCTCCATCAGCTTGTCGCCGACGATGTCGAGGCCGGCGAGGTACATGCCGTCGCGGATCAGCTTGGGCGCCACCGCCTCGGCCAGCCGCAGCGCGTCGGCATCCGGTTCGGCGAGCTCGATCTTGCCGCCGGCGCTGATGTTGCTGCGCGCGTCGCCGCTGTCGTTGTAGCGGCGGAAGCAGGCGTAGCGGCCGTCGACCTGCAGCGGGCGGCCGTTGAGCGTCAGCAGGCGCAGGTCGCCGTCGGCGGCCTTGGGCAGGTATTCCTGGGCGATGGCATAGCCGTCGCGGGTCACCGCCTCGATCATCTGGTTGAGGTTGGCGGCCTCGCCATCCTTGACCACGAACACGCCGTGTCCGCCGGAGCCCTGCAGCGGCTTGATCACGCCGCGGCCGCCGTGGGTGGCGATGAAGGCGCGCAGCTCGTCGGGGTCGCGGCTGATGCAGGTGACCGGGCGCACTTCCTCGGGGAAATGCTGGAAATAGGTCTTGTTCGAAGCGTTGGTGAGATGGAAGGGGTCGTTGAGCACGATCACGCCGCGCCGGGTCACCAGCTGGGCGAACAGCAGCGCGCTGTTCGACGCCCAGGGACGGTCGACCAGTTCCTCGGCCGGGTCGCTGCGCAGCATCAGCACGTCCAGCTCTTCCACGCTGATGCGCTGGGTGGCGGCCTCGTCGCCCTGGATCTCGTCCAGCAGCGCCTGGTCGTCGGCGTAGGCGCTGCCCGACGGCAGGTGCGCCATGGCGCAGACGCTGCCGTTGGCGTCGTAGATGAAGTCCGCCAGTCCGATCAGCGCCACGCTGTGTCCCTGGTTGGCCGCGGTGCGTGCAAGGCGGATGGTGGTGTAGTTGTCCTGCTCGGTGGCGACGTCGTTGACGACGAACCCGAGGCGCAGTGGACGGTCGCTCATGGCGTGGGATCCTGCATGGGAAGGGAAGGGGGATGGGCGTGGTGCAGTGCCTCGAGGGCGGTGCCGCGACAGCGCTCCAGCGACTGCTCGAAGCCCTCGGCCGAGGCGTAGCGGGGCAGGAGCGCCGGCGCGACCACCCAGCCGGCATCGGCCAGCTGTTCGAGGACCACGAGGTGGTCGAGCGCGAACTTGCCCGCGAACAGCAGCTCGAAGCTGCCGCCCGCGCGCAGGTGCTCCAGCAGGTCGCGCAGGCCGCGCAGGTAGACCGCGTCCTTGGTCAGTCCGCCGCCGCGGCAGGCGCGCACCGCGATGTCGAAGGCGTCGGCGGTGGAGAACGCGTGGGTGTCATGCAGGCAGGCGAAGATGGCCGGGATGTCCTCGCCGTGGATCGCCATGTCGGCGGCCACCACGCGCGCGGCCAGGACGCGCAGCCGTTCGCCCGGGAGGTAGCCGGCAAGGAATTCGGCCAGTACGCCCAGGCCTTCCTGCAGCGGGTCGTAGTGGGCAAGGCCCACGGAGAGCTGTCGCAGCGGCTGCTGCAGGCCGTTGTGGCGGGTCAGCACGTGGGTGCCGACCTCGTGCTGCACGAGGGGCTGCAGCCGCGCGCGCGGCAGCCGCAGGCGGGCGTCCAGGTACAGGCGGCCGTGCGAGACCATCATCAGCGAACCGATGTCCGCGTCCACCACCACGTCCAGGCTGAAGCCCGGCGCACGTTCGCGGTACCAGGCGACTTCGTCCTCGATTGCGGCGACCACGGCATCCACGCCGGTGTCGGCTTCCAGCGGCTCGCCGTCACCGACGCCGGCGAGGATCTCGCGGGCGACAGCCAGCAGGCCCGCCTCGACGCCGCCGAAGAGATCGATGCTCGCGCCCACGAAGCCGTCGGTGCCGCGTAGCCGGACCAGTTCGATCATGCGTGCGAGTTCGCGCTGCTTCTCGCCGAGCACGCCGGCCAGCAGGGGTGATTCGATGTCCCCGATCGGCAGCGCCAGCAGGCGCTCGCGCATCACCTCGAGCCCGGCCGGCGGATCGGCGTAGCGCAGCGGCGCGACGCGGGTCCGCCCCGACGCCTCGAAATCGTCCCAGAGTGCGTCGGTGCCGAGCGGCGTGAGCGCGATCAGCCAGTCCAGCCCGGCATCCAGCTCGATGAGCGCGGCGTCGACCTCGGCCGCCACGGGTGGCAGCGGCCGCGGCGACGCGGCTGTTGCGGGGCGCGCGCTCACGACCTGGCCCTGAAGTCGCCGCGGACCGCGTCCACCGCCACCCGCAGCCCGTCGCGCAGGGCATAGAGTGCGGCGATGTCGACCTGGCCGCTGTGCTCGTCCATGAAGATCTTCTTGTACTCGGGCGAGATCGTGCACACCCGTCCGCCCCAGCGCGAGTACACCCACTCCGGGAAATCGCCGCCGGTCGGGAAGCGCACGTTGGCGCGCACGTCGGGCACGCGGCCGCCGATGGGCGTCGCCTGCAGCGCCGAGGTGAAGCGCCTGGCGACATCGCCCCAGCGCTCCGGGTCGGCGGTCGTCAGGCCCAGCTCGATGTCGGGATTGCCGTCCTGCGGCGCGGCCTCGCCATCGGGACCGTCGCGGCGGTGGTTGTAGCTGTGGATGTCGACCAGCAGCACCGCCTCCCAGCGCTCCAGCAGCCGGTCCAGCAGTTCGGCGAACATCGAGCGGAAGCGGTCCCAGCCCGCGAGCGAGCGCGCGATCTCGGCCTCCGGCAACGGCCTGCGCCAGACCTCCAGCCCCCAGCAGTCCTCCGGCCGGGCATAGACCGCGCCCTTGCGCGGGCGGTTGTGGTCGAGTTCGAAGCGCGAGGACGGGACCTGGATGCGCACGTCGCCGACCTCGGTCAGCACGCCGGTCAGCGGGTCCTCCTCGCGGAAGCGTGCCGCGTCGGACAGGGCCAGCAGCGACCGCAGCGCCGGACGGATGTGGTGCCCGTCGTGGATCGCCGTGGCGACGACCGGTCCATCGGCCACCGCGATGTTCCATTCGCGCGCCGCGTCGGAGGGAATCGGCAGCTCGCTGCCGGTGAAATAGCGACCGCGTGCGGCCGTGACGTCTCGCAAAGCCATGGGCGGCGATGCTGGCAGCCCGGCAATGATCATGCCGTGACCATGGGCGGCGCGTGGCGTGCGCGGTGTGGAGCGCCCCACCCGCCGACGTTGTGGACACGCGAACGCTGCGAAGCTCCGCTGATGCCGACACGCACGATGCCCATGCACGCGACGTCCGCCCGCGAAACCTCTACCCGCATCACGTCCGCCCGTCCCAGGGCTCCGCGCACGATGGCCGGCCGTGCCAGGTCCAGGCGCCTGATCGCGATGGTCGTGCTGGCGGCGTTTGCGCAGCTCGCGTGTGGCAGGACGCCGGAGAGCGCGCTGTCGCAGGCTCCGCGGACGCACGCGACGCAGTCGACGCAGATGCCAGCCGCTGCGCTGGAGGTGCGGCGCTGCTCCACCGGTCCCGACGCCCGGGACCTGTCCACGACGGTCGAAGCCCTGCTGGAGGACGCCGATGCGATCGCGTCGCTGCGCGCGGTCGTCGTCGCCCGCAGCGGCGTCGTCCTTGCCGAGCGCGGCTACGACGGCGCGCGTCCGGACACGCCGGCCAACATCAAGTCGGCGTCGAAGACGGTGATGTCCGCGCTGGTCGGCATCGCGATCGACAAGGGACTGCTCGACGGCGTCGACCAGCCCATCGCGCCGCTGCTCAAGTCGGATCTCCCCCGGGATCCCGACCCCCGGCTGGCACGCGTGACCATCGGACACCTGCTGTCGATGCAGGCCGGACTGGAGCGCACGTCGGGACCGTATTACGGCCGCTGGGTGAGCAGCGACAACTGGGTGCGCGATGCGCTCGCGCGCCCCTTCGTCGACGAGCCCGGCGGCGGGATGCTGTACTCGACCGGATCGACCCACCTGCTGTCGGCGATCCTGGCGCGTGCCAGCGGGCGGCCGGTCCGCGAGCTCGCGCGCGAATGGCTGGGCCCGCAGGCCGGCTTCGTCATCGCGTCCTGGGACCGCGACCCGCAGGGCATCCACTTCGGCGGCAACAACATGGCGATGGACACGCGCTCCCTGCTGGCCTTCGGCGAGCTCTACCGCAGCGGCGGCGTGTCGCGCGACGGGCGTCGCCTGCTGTCGCAGGCGTGGATCGATGCATCGTGGCAGCCGCGGACCCGCTCGCGCTTCACCGGCGACGGCTACGGTTACGGTTGGTTCCTGCGCAATATCGCCGGTGAGCCGGTGCGCTACGCCTGGGGCTATGGCGGGCAGATGCTCTACGTCGTTCCGTCGCTGGACCTGGTGCTGGCGATGACGTCGGACGATGGCGTCGCGTCGGCGCGCAGCGGCCATCGCGACGCGCTGCACGCGCTGGCAGGAGCGATCATCGAGGCGGTCGGCTGCAGCCCGTGAAGCGGCCTGGCGGCTGCCGGACGGCCGCCTGCCTGTGCTAATGTCGTTCGATCCTGCGGAGCCGGGGGGGAAAGGGGTCCCGGCCAGACCATGGACGTTCGAACATCTAAGGGGACACCACGATGCTGACGCTGCTCGACCTGATGAGGAAGCTCGCGAGCGATGCCGCGCTCGCCGCGGAGTACGAGAAGGATCCTGACTCGGTGGTGCGGCGCTCCGGCCTCACCGACGAGGAGCAGAAAGCGATGCTGTCCAAGGACTACGCGTCCATCAAGAAGCTCACCGGGCTGACCGACGGACAGTTCGCGACCAACCACATCGTGAAGGCGTACTAGCCGCCGTCCTCGCCGCCGTCCGCTGACGACCGCCAGTCCATGAGCCGGCTGGTCCGCATTGTCGCCATCCTGCTGCTGGTGCTGGCGGGACCGCGCGCGTTCGCCAACGATGCCCTGGAAGCGCAGGTCGCGGAAATCGAGCAGCTGTCGATTTCCGCGCACTGGCGCGAATCCGAGCGCAAGGTCGACGACCTGGCGACGCGTCTGGACGAACTCTCGCCGGAACAGCGCGCGCGGGTCGAGTTCGTGCGCCTGCGCAACCTCGGGCTCGCCGGCAGGGAACCCGCGGCGCTCGAGGGATTCGCCCGGCTGCTGCAGCAGCAGGAGATCTCCCCGGCGCAGCGCGTGCGCGCCTATACCACCGCGATCAGCATCGCCGCCAACGTCGAGGACTGGCCGCGGGCGTTCGGCTGGCTGAGCGAGGGCCTGGAGTACCTGCCGGACGCCCCGGAGAGCGCGCCCGCGCTGCTCGGCGTGGCCAGCTACCTGCACACCCTCGTGGGCGAGATCGGCAAGGCGCGCGACCTGGCGCGCCAGGGACTGGACGCGGTCGAGTCCGGTGGGGACGCGCGTGCGCGCTGCCTGGCCATTGCCGACCTGGCCATGGCCGAGGACCACGCGGGCAACTTCAGCGAGGCCGAGGCCTGGAGGCGCCAGCAGCTCGAGGCCTGCCAGGCGGCCGGCGACCTGGTTTTCGTCGCCAACGCCAAGTACGGCGTGGGCAAGATGGTCGCCGCCCAGGGCCGGCCGGAAGAGGCGCTGGAGTGGTCGCGCCAGGCGCTTGCCGAGTTCGAGGCCGCCGGGTTCACCGCCGGCAGCTGGAGCGCGCGGCTGGAGATGGCCGGCAACCTCATCGCGCTCGACCGCGACCTGCGCCGTGCGGAGAGCCTGCTGCTGGACACGCTGGAGTACTACCGCGGGCAGAAGACCGAACTCGCGGTGGCCGAGACCGAGCGCCTGCTGGCCAGGCTGGCCGAGCAGCGCGGCGACAACGCCGGTGCGCTCACCCACCTGCAGCGCGCGATGGCGGCCCAGGAGGTCGCCGAGCGTGAATCGCGCGAACGCCGGCTGGCCTACCTGCAGGTCGAGTTCGACACGCGGCTGAAGGAGCAGCAGATCGCGCTGCTCGAGGCCGAGAAGGAGCTGGCCGCGCTGCAGGTCACCGCCACGCAGCGCCGGCAGTGGCTGCTGGGCCTGGGCATCTTCGGCCTGATGGCGACCGCGCTGCTGCTCCTGCTGCTGCTGCGCCACAGCTCGCGCGAGCGGGGCCGCTACCGCCGGCAGTCCGAACGCGACGGACTGACCGGCCTGTTCAACTACCAGCAGGTGCGCATGCGCGGGAGCGAAGCCTTCAAGCGCGCGCGCCAGGGCAACCGTCCATTCACCGCGATCATCGCCGACATCGACCTGTTCAAGCAGGTCAACGACCGCCATGGACATGCCGCGGGCGACGAGGCGCTGCGCTGCCTCGGCGGCTGGATCAGCGAGGTGGTCGGCAACGACGGCATCGCCGGACGCAGCGGCGGCGACGAGTTCACCATCCTGCTCGAGGGCAGTGCCGCCGACGCCGACGCGCTGATGCAGCGGCTGCGCGAACGGATCGGGCCGGTCACCGTGTTCGGACAGACCTTCAGCTTCAACCTCAGCGCCGGCGTCTGCCAGTACGACGGCAGCACCAGCACCCTCGAGCAGCTCATCCACAACGCCGACCAGGCGCTCTACCGGGCCAAGCACGGCGGCCGCGACCGCGTGGTCCGCGCGCAGGGCGAAGGCGCGCTGCAGGACGAGGGCCCGCGCGGCTCGCTGGTGGTGGTGGGCAGCGGCATCCAGTTCGGCCGCCACGCGAGCGAGCGCACGCTGTCCGAGATCCGCGAGGCCGAGGTGGTGTTCTGCCTGGTCGATCCCTTCGCCCTGGGCATGATCCTGGGCTTCCGGCCGGACGCGGTGAACCTCGGGATGCATTACGCACCGGGCAAGGACCGGCGCGAGACCTATCGCGAGATCGACGCCGCGATCATGGCCGAGGTCGAGGCCGGCCGGCAGGTCTGCGCGGTGTTCTATGGCCATCCCGGCGTCTTCGCCGACGTGCCGCATGCGGTGGTCCGCAAGACCCGCGAACTCGGCCTGCCGGCGCGGATGGAGCCCGGGATCTCGGCCGAGGCCTGTCTCTACGCCGATCTCGGCGTCGATCCGGGGCTGCGCGGCGTGCAGTCGCTGGAAGCCACGCATTTCCTCATCCACGAGCGCGAGCCCGATACCGCCGCGCTGGTGCTGCTGTGGCAGGTGACGCTGGCGGGCGACCTGTCCTGCACCCGCCTGCATGCGGAGCCGGAAGGCCTCGAGGCCCTGGTGGCCAAGCTGCTGCGCTGGTATCCGGCCGACCACGAGGTGGTGCTGTACGAGGCGGCGCAGCTGCCGATCGACGCGCCGCGCATCGAGCGCCTGCCGCTGTCGGGCCTGCCGACGGCGCACTACGAGGAATACACCACCCTGGTCATCCCGCCACTGCGCGTGCCGCGCAGGGTGCAGGCGACGGGCTGACCGCGCCGCAGCCGACGGCTGTCGGCGAGCGGTCGGCGAGTGCTGCGGGCCTACTTCGGATCGAGCAGCGGCTTGCGCGGCATGCGCTCTTCGCGCATCGCCGCGTGGTACGCAAACGAGGCGACGATCGCCGCGGCCTGCTTCAGGTCCTCGGGCTCGATGTGGTCCCAGGTGTCCAGGTGGGTGTGGTGGACGTTGGTGAAGTAGTCCAGCCGGTCCTGGATGAACTGGAAGCCGGGCAGGCCGACGCGGTCGAAGGCGATGTGGTCGGTGCTGCCGGTGTTGCGGGTCGCGACCGTGGTCGCGCCGACGTCATGGAACGGCTCCAGCCAGGCCTTGAAGACCGGCATCGCCGCCAGGTTCTCCTGGGCGTAGATGCCGCGGAAGCGGCCCGAGCCGTTGTCCATGTTGAAGTAGACCGAGAAGCGCTCGTAGTCGCGCGTCTTCTGCAGCGGGCCGGTCGGCTCGCGCAGCGACGCCGGCAGCGCCTTCTGCGCCGGGTCGGCCGGCTCCGGGTAGGCCGCGAAGTGGCGGGCGACGTAGTCCTGCGAACCGACCAGGCCCTGTTCCTCGCCGCTCCACAGCGCGACGCGGATCGTGCGCTCGGGACGGGCGCCCACGGCCTTGAGGATGCGCATGGCCTCCATCATCACCGCCACGCCGGCGGCGTTGTCCGCCGCGCCGGTGCCGGTGTGCCAGGAATCCAGGTGCGCGCCGATCATCACGATCTCGTTGGCCTTGCGCCCGCGGCCGGGGATCTCGGCGATGGTGTTGTGGCCGGGCTGGTTGGCCTCGTCGGTGAAGCGCGCGTCCACGTTGACGCGCAGGCGCACCGGCTGGCTGGCCTCGAGCGCGCGAACCAGCGGATTGAAGTGCTCGGCGATCATCGCCAGCTCCGGGATTCCGATCGGCTCGCCGGCCTTGCGCGACCCGCCGCCCGCCACGCGGATGATGCCGTTGTCCCAGCTGCTGATGCTGATCGCGGCCAGCGCGCCTTCCTCGGCGAAGAAGCTGTTGACGGCGCGGGTGAGCGCCTGGCGCTCGCCATATTCCTTGACCCGCTTCGCGCGGTCCGCGGCGGCCGACCTGGGCACGGTGAACTCCTGCAGGCCTTCCAGCGAAGTGGCGTCGTGGCGGTGCGAGTCCGGCTCGGTGCCGCGCTTGTACTCGCGCGCCTCGCCCAGCAGCAGGATCTTCCCGCCCAGCGTGCCGCGCAGGGCGTCGATGTCGGACAGCTTCTTGATGTCCACCCGCACCAGTTCGCCCTCGACCGGTCCGTTGGTGCCCGGCGTCCAGGCCTTGGGCAGGGCATGCAGCGGCTGGACGCGCTCGCCCAGCATCTCGACGCTGGCGGCGCTGAACTCCCAGCCGCGGCCGAAGTCGTCGAACGCGTCGTCGTGGACGTTGGCCAGGCCCCATTCGCTGAACTTGCCGCGGGTCCAGGCGTTCGCTTCGGCCATCTGCGGCGAGTTGGTCAGGCGCGGGCCGATGGTTTCGGTGAGGTGGCTGAAGGTCGCCATGACCTGCGAGTTGTGGAAAGCCTCCTGGCGGATCCGGCTGACCATGTCCAGGTCGACGGGCTCGTTGGCCATCGCCAGGCCACTGGCACCGAGGAGCACCGCCACCGCGCAACGCTTCAACATCCTGATTCCTTCCGCGCCGGAACGTGGCGCGCCAAGCCCCGGACTGTAGCGGTGCGGGACCTCGCGATCACCCGCCTTTAGTCACGCACGGGCACCTGCGGCACGCGGCCGCCTGCCAACGCCGCGCGGCGTTTGCTACGCTTCCACATCGTTTCCGGATCCTGCGTCGTGCCCATGATGTCGTTGCTGCGCGCCGCGCTGGTCCTGTCGCTGATCGCCATCCACACCGTGCTGCACGCCGCGCCGCTGCTGCTGCTGGCGCTGTTCAAGGCGCTGCTGCCGTTCGCGGGCGTGCGCAGGGCGCTGGGCCGCGCGCTGTCGGCCATCGCCGAAAGCTGGATCGCCGCCAACACCTGGATGATCGACACCCTGACCGGCACCCGCTTCCACGTGTCGGGCGACGAAGGGCTGATGTACGACGGCCACTACCTGGTGCTGGCCAACCACCAGAGCTGGGTCGACATCGTGGTGCTGCAGAAGGTGTTCAACCGCCGCATCCCGCTGATGCGCTTCTTCCTCAAGCAGCAGCTGTTCTGGGTGCCGGTGCTGGGCCTGGCCTGGTGGGCGCTGGATTTCCCCTTCATGGGCCGCTACAGCCGCGCGCAGATCGCCCGCGATCCGGGCCTGGGGCAGCGCGACATGGAGGCCACGCGCCGGGCCTGCGGGAAATTCCGCGAGATGCCGGTGGCGGTGATGAACTTCGTCGAAGGCACGCGCTTCACGCCCGGCAAGCACGCGCGCCAGGCATCACCCTACCGCCACCTGCTCAAGCCCAAGGCGGGCGGCGTGGCCTTCGTGATCGACGCCATGGGCGATGCGCTGCATGCGCTGCTGGACGTCACCATCGTCTATCCCGCGGGCCGGCCGACGATGGTCGACCTGATGGGCGGGCGCATCCCGGAGGTGCACGTGGTCGTGCGCCAGCGCCCGATTCCCGATGCCGCGGAGATGGGCGGGCGCTACCAGGAGGACCGCGCGACGCGCGCGCGCTTCCAGCAGTGGCTCAACGGGCTCTGGCAGGACAAGGACGCCACGCTCGAGCAGCTGTCGGGCCGCTGACCGGCGCTCAGTCCGGCGCGTGTTCCGGCGTGTCGGGCCGCGGCTCGGTCGCCGCCTTGGCCTCGCGCTCGGCGCGCTTCCTGGCGTCCTTCTCGTCCTGCTTCTTCTTCTTGGCCAGCTCGCGCTGGCGTTTTTCGAATGAGTAGTTGGGCTTTGCCATGGGTCACCGGAGGGGAACAGGACGCCCAGTGTACGAAAACGCGGCTCCGATGCAGCAGCCGCCGGCCGCGCCGGGGTCAGAACATCTGCAACGGTATGTTGCGGGCGTTCCGGTCGGCGTAGTCCTCGCGGATGGCGCGGCAGTAGGGCCCGGCCATGAGGAACCGGCGGCAGACCTCGGGGCGCGCGTCGTAGATCGAGCAGCCGCGGCCGGCCGGATCCACCGCCACGCACCAGCCGAACTCGTCGCGCGCCATGACGTGCAGCCCGGCGTCGGTGTAGTCGGTGAGGTGCTCGGCGATGTCATCGCCGGCCTGCAGCACCACGGTCATGCGGCAGCAGACGGCGTCGCAGCTCGCGCAGCTGATGGTGGCCGCGGGCGCGGGCGGAGCTTCGAGGGCGGGAATGTGGGACATCGTCACGGCGCGTGATAGGCCGTACACCCTACCGCGGCGCGGGTGAACCGCCGCCATGGAGCGGGCTGCCGATAGAATCGGTCCAGGCCTTCCGCGGGGAGGCAACCGGGGAATGGCCATGAAGGTCTGGATGCGCAACGTCGCGGCGGTGCTCGCGGGGCTGGTGGTTGGCAGCGTGGTCAACATGGCGATCATCGCGGTCGGGCCGGCCCTGGCACCGCCGCCGGTGGGCGTGGACACCACCACGGCCGAAGGGCTCAAGGCGGGCATCCACCTGTTCGAGCCCCGGCATTTCCTCGTCCCGTTCCTGGCGCACGCGCTGGGGACGCTGGCCGGCGCCTGCGTCGCCTTCCTGGTCGCCGGCAGCCACAGGGCGGCGTTCGCCTGGACCATCGGCGTGCTGTTCCTGGCCGGCGGGATCGTGGCCGCGGCCATGATCCCGGCCCCGGCGTGGTTTATCGCCGCCGACCTGCTGCTGGCCTACCTGCCGCCCGCGTGGCTGGCGATCGTGCTGGCCAGACGCATCGGCGGGTCCCGACGCGCCATCGCCTGACCGCGCGTGCCCGGGTCCCGTGCTGCTCCCGGGTGCCCGCTCCCCGCTAGCCGACCTCGACCCGCACCGGCCCGGCCCGCGTCTCGCCGATGACCGAGGCCCCGGCGAAGCCCTCGCGGTGGAAGATGTCCAGCACCTCGCCGAGCGCCTGCGGGGCGCATGACACGAGCAGTCCGCCCGAAGTCTGCGGATCGGTGAGCAGGTCGCGCGCGACCGTGTCGAGGTCCGCGCCGAGCTGCACGTGCTCGCCGCAGGCCGCCCAGTTGCGGGCGGACGCGCCGGTGACCACGCCGTCGGCGGCCAGTGCCTGCACGCCCGGCAGCCAGGGCAGGTCGTCGTAGCGCAGGCGCAGGGTGAGGCCCGCGCCGCGCGCCAGTTCGAGCGCATGGCCGAGCAGGCCGAAGCCGGTGACATCGGTCATCGCGTGCACGCCGTCCAGCGCGGCCAGCGCGATGCCCGGGGTGTTGAGACGGGTGGTGGCGTCGATCATGGCGCGATAGCCGGCAGCGTCGAGCCGGCCGCGCTTCAGCGCCGCGGACTGGATCCCCACGCCCAGCGGCTTGCCCAGCACCAGCAGGTCGCCGGGCCGCGCGTCGACGTTGCGGCGGATGCGGTCGGGATGGGCCAGGCCCATCGCGGCCAGGCCGTAGATCGGCTCCACCGAATCGATGCTGTGGCCGCCGGCGACCGGGATGCCCGCGGCGGCGCAGGCATCCTCGCCGCCGCGCAGGATCCCGGCGATCACCGCGTGCGGCAGCACGTTGACCGGCATCCCCACCAGCGCAAGCGCCATCACCGGCGTGCCGCCCATGGCGTAGACGTCGGACAGCGCGTTGGTGGCGGCGATGCGGCCGAAGTCGTAGGGATCGTCGACGATCGGCATGAAGAAGTCGGTGGTGGCGATCAGCGCCTGCTGGTCGTTGAGGCGGTAGACCGCGGCGTCGTCGGCGGTGTCGTTGCCGACCATCAGCTGCGGCCAGGCACGTGCCGGCGCCGAGCGCTTCAGCAGGTCGGCGAGCACGCCGGGCGCGATCTTGCAGCCGCAGCCGCCGCCGTGGGACAGCGAGGTGAGACGCGGAGCTTTGGTCGCGCCGGCGGGCGCAGGGGTATCTGCGGACATGCTGCACTCGGGTCGTTCGCGCGCGCGCGGCGCGGGATGGCGGAAGGCAACAGGAGTCGAACCTGCCTGGGAGCGGCTGACGCCCCCAACCGGGTTTGAAGCCCGGCCACGCCACCGGGCGCGCTTGCCTTCCATCGTGGTGTCCGCGTGACCCGCGGAGCCCGGGTCACGCTATCACAGGGGATCCGCGGCGGTGCCCAGCGCCCGCAGCCAGGCGCTGTCCGCGCGCACGACGTGGCTGTCGCGGACGCGACGGGTCAGGCCGGTGCGGTCGAAATGCTCCAGCAGCTGGATCGCGCGCTTGCGCCCCAGGCCGGTGGCATCGCGGAAGCCGGCGGCCGCCACCGCGCCGTCGTCGCAGGCCAGGCCGACCGCAAGCGCGGCGAGCGCCTGCATCCGCTCGCGGTGGTAGAACAGGTCGCGCACCACCTGGTGCGCCTCGCCCTGCAGGGCCAGCATGCGCAGCAGGCGGCGCACGCGCTCTTCGGGCGCGTCCTCGATGCGCGCGAGGTCGCGCACCCACGGCGGGTCAAAGCCGCCCGCATCCAGCGCTGCGAGCAGGCGCCGGGCCAGCGCGGCGTCGTCGGCATCCATCGCCACCGTATGCCCCGGCAGATGCAGCCAGGGTCCCTTGCGCTGGATGCGTCCGGCCGCCGCCAGCTCATCGAGGACGGCCTCCCAGAGTGCGGCGGACGCCGTGGGCAGGGCGATGCGCCGCAGGCGGGTGGCTTCGGGCCCCGGTTCGTCGGGCGCGTCGCGGTGGAAGTCGGCCAGCGCCTGTTCGATGCGGGCCTGCAGCGCGTGGCGCGGGCCATCGGCGATCGCGATCGGCGCGCCGCCGCGCGGCCTGAGCCAGCGCGCGTCCGGGGGCAGCTCGAGCTGTCCGGGCGGGCGGCTGGCCAGGCGCACCAGGGCCGCCTCGTCGATGCCGTGCGCGGCATCGCGGAGCAGCGCCGCGAGGCCGCCGCCGTCGAGCATCGCGGCGATCCCGTCCAGCCAGGCCAGGCGCTGCGGCGAGCGCCGGCGTCGCGTCGGCGCCTCCGGATCGAGCACGCGCCCGCCGCCGATGGTGCGGCTGGCCTGGGCGTCGCGGAGGATGAAGCGGTCGCCGGGCGCAGCGCACAGCGCCTCGTCGACCACCAGCTGAACGAGGCCCGTCGTCCCGGGGGCCACGCCCGCGTCCGCCAGCGGCACCGCGTGCGCCAGCCGGCGTGCGGTGCCCAGGTGCAGGTGGACCGGCGCCCAGTTGCCCAGCGTGGCAGCGGCGGCATCCAGCAGCTGCAGTTCGACATCGAGGTTGCGCGTGGGCCGGAACGCGCGCGCGTCGGCGATCCAGTCGCCGCGTTCGATCGCGTCGCGCCCGGTGCCGGCAAGGTTCAGCGCGCAGCGCTGGCCGGCGCGCGCCTCGGGGCTCGGCTGGCTCTGGGCATGGATGGACCGCACCCGCACCGGCGTGCCCGCCGGCGCGAGCACCAGCCGTGCGCCCTCGTCACCCGCCTGGGTGCGGCCGCCGAACACCGTCCCGGTGACCATCGTGCCGTGGCCGGGCAGGGTGAAGACGCGGTCCACGGCCAGGCGGAACAGTCCCCCGGCATCACGCCCGGGTGCCGTGCGCGCCTCGTGTTCCAGGTGCCGGCGCAGCGCCGCGACGCCCGGGTCGCCATCCGCCGCGGCGTCGGTGGCGAACATCGGCGCACCGGCCAGCGGTCCGTCCTGCAGCAGCGCGGCGACATCGGCGCGCACCTGGTCGACCCGCCCGGCATCGACCCGGTCCGCCTTGCTGATCGCGACTGCGCCGCGCGCCACGCCCAGCAGCCCGAGGATGGCCAGGTGTTCGCGGGTCTGCGGCATCACGCCGTCGTCGGCGGCCACCACCAGCAGGCCGAAGTCGATGCCGCAGGCGCCGGCGGCCATGGTGTGCACCAGCTTCTCGTGGCCGGGCACGTCGACATAGCCGAGCACCCCGCCGTCCGGCAGGGGCGCATAGGCGTAGCCGAGCTCGATCGAGATGCCGCGCGCCTGCTCCTCCTTCAGCCGGTCGGTCTCGACCCCGGTCAGGGCCCGCACCAGTCGGGTCTTGCCGTGGTCGATATGCCCGGCGGTGCCGACGATCACGCGCGCAGCGCCGCCAGTTGCGCGGCGAAGGCGGCTTCGTCGGACTCCTCCAGGCAGCGCAGGTCGAGCCAGAGCGCATCGTCGGCGATGCGCCCGATCACCGGGCGCGGCAGGCCGCGCAGCGACTGGCCCAGGCCGGCGAGGGCGCGCCCGCGTCCGCGAGCCGCCGCGGGGCGCAGCACCAGGCCGTGGCTGGGCAGCGCTTCGACCGGCATCGCCCCGCTGCCGATCTGGCTCGCCATGGCCGCGTCGCCGACCATCCACGCCGGTCCCAGCGCGGCCTGCAACGGCGCGACCAGGCGCAGCGCCTGGGCGTGCATGGCGGCGGGGCGACGCAGCAGCAGGCGCAGGGTGGTCAGGCGTTCGGGCAGGTGTTCGGGCGCGCGGTACAGGGCCAGCACCGGCTCCAGCGCGGCCAGGGTGAGCTTGCCCACGCGCAGCGCGCGCTTGAGCGGATTCCGGCGGATCTTCCCGACCAGGTCGGCGCTGCCCACGATCAGGCCGGCCTGCGGGCCGCCGAGCAGCTTGTCGCCGCTGAAGGTCACCAGGTCGGCGCCGGCTTCGAGGGTCTCGCGCACGGTCGGCCCGTGCGGCAGGCCCCAGCGCGCCGGATCCACCAGCGAGCCGCTGCCCAGGTCCACGCCAACCGGCAGGCCACGTGCGTGCGCGATCTCCGCCAGGGCCGGCGTGTCCACGCTGCTGGTGAAGCCGGTGATCGCGTAGTTGCTGCAGTGCACCTTCATCAGCATGGCGGTGCGCGGACCGATGGCGCCGGCGTAGTCGCCGGGATGGGTCCGGTTGGTGGTCCCGACCTCGACCAGCTTCGCCCCGGCGCGCGACATGATGTCCGGCACGCGGAAGGCGCCGCCGATCTCGACCAGCTCGCCGCGCGACACCACCACTTCGCGGCGGTTGGCCAGCGAATTGAGCATCAGCAGCACTGCGGCGGCGTTGTTGTTGACCACGGTCGCGGCTTCGGCGCCGGTGAGTTCGCACAGCAGGGCTTCGACCAGGTCGTCGCGGTCGCCGCGCGCGCCGCGCTCGAGGTCGTACTCCAGCGCCATCGGCGAGGACAGGGCCTGGACCACCGACTGCACGGCGACGTCCGGCAGCACGGCGCGGCCGAGGTTGGTGTGCAGCACGGTGCCGGTGAGGTTGTAGACCGCGCGCAGGCGCGGGCGCGCGGCGCGCTCCAGCGTTGCGCCGAGATCTTCGGCGAGCGTGGCGGGCGCCAGCGCGGCGTGCCGGAGCGTCCCCGCCCGCGCCTCGTCGCGCAGCGCCTGCAGTCGTGCGCGCAGCGCCGAGGTCACGCCAGCCAGTCCGTGCGCGGTGGCCAGGGCCGCGATCGCCGGATCCTTCAGCAGGCGGTCGAGCGAGGGAATGTCGCTCGCGCCCGCCGCTGCGTCGTCGTCGGGCACGGTCACGGTCAGTCCCCGCTGTCCTGCCACAGCAGCGGATTGCCGCTGCGGCGCGCATAGGCTTCGTCGCCCATCAGCATGTCGAGCGCCAGGCTGCCGAGGTCATCGGCCACCGGCTCCATGAAGGGATCGGTGTCCTGGTAGAAGATCTTGCGGTAGCTGCGGCAGCCATCGCAGGTCTCGGCCTTGACGCCTTCGCGGCCGCCTTCGATGTAGTGGTAGGCGATGTCCCGGGTGCCGGCGCAGTGCGAGCACTTCACCCGCTCCAGGTGCCATTCGCAGCTGCACAGCGGGCAGCACAGGTAGCGGTAGCCGTCATGCGCGCCGCCGATGCGCACCACGCTCGCCACCGGCGGCGTGCCGCAGGTGGGGCAGAGGCCGAAGGCACCGACCGGCAGCTGCGCCTCCTGCAGCCCCGAGGCCATCGCGGTCCAGTAGACCTGCAGGGCGGCCATGACGAAGGGCGCGGGCGCCACGTCGGCACCCTCGACGCGCCCGGCCAGGAGGCCATCGGCGATCTGCTCGACGCGCTCGGGCATCGCGTCGAGCGCGCGCGCGAGCGCGGTGCAGGCCTCGACCGCCTGCGCCGGCGTCCCGGGGTCGGACGCGACTTCGTCCAGCAGTCCGGCGAGCACGGCCCGCCACGCCGGGTCGCGCGCCAGGCTGGTGGCCGGCAGCGGCGGCATGTCGTGCCTGCGGGCCTCGGCCAGCGCGCCGGCATCGACCTCCGGGGCGATGAACACCTTCAGCGCGCGCTGCTGCGCATCCGCCAGGCGCGCCATCAGCAGCAGGTAGTCGCCGACCGTGCTCGACGCTGCCAGCTGGCGCAGGCGCGTGGCGCGATCGGAGAACACGCCGGCGCGTTCGGGGATGCGCAGGCGCGGGATGCGGGTGTGGTCGAGGTTTTCGATCTCGCCTCGCGGCAGGATGCGCGGCACGGTGCCTCCTTCGGAGCGTGAAAAAAGGACGGCGCGCCGGGGGCGCGCCGGTCTGCCCACGTCGGGGCAGGTTAGGGCATCGGTGCCGGCCGGGGCAAAGGCCGCGGCCGGCCCGCGCTCAGTCCCGCTGGGAGTCGCGGTCGATGTCGCGCAGCCATGCGCGGTGGTGTTTCCAGGCCCAGCCGCGGCTGACCCGGCCGCGGACCATGGCGCCCATCGAACCCTTGACCCAGAACGCCGAATAGGCGTGGAAGATGATCATGCAGATGATCACCGTGGCCAGGATCGCGTGCAGCACCGAGGCGATGCGGACCAGGACGATCGGGAAGGCCGGCGCGAACCACGGCTGCCACATCGCGATGCCGGTCAGCAGCAGCCCGAGCATGCACAGCACCAGGCCCCAGAACAGCAGCTTCTGCCCGGCGTTGTAGCGCCCCACCTCCGGCAGGCGCTCCTCGCGCCCGGCGACCACGTCGTCGATCTGCCGCAGCCACTGGCGGTCGCGCGCGTCGACCCGGTTCGAGCCGCGCATGTGCCAGGCGAAGACGATGAACACCAGGAACATGAAGACGCCGAAGAACGGGTGCAGCACGCGCGTCCACGGCCCACCGCCGAACAGGGCGTAGAGCCACGCCATGGCCGGGTGGTACAGCGCCAGCCCCGACAGGCCGGCCAGCACGAAGCCGATCGCCACCAGCCAGTGGTTGGTGCGCTCGTTGGCGGTGTAGCGCACGACTTCGCGCGGATGCCCGCCCTGGATGCGCTCAGTCATGGCGGTGTGCCTCCTCGCGTGCGCGCTGCAGGCTGCCTGGCGGGTAATCGCCCGCAGGCGGACCGTCGCCCAGCGAGGTCGCAGCCTCCTGCTCGTCCACTTCGCTCACCGTCTGGCGCCCGGTGCGGATGAAGTGGAAGAAGCCGACGAAGGCGGTGAGCGCCATCGCCGCCAGGCCGATCGGCTTGGCCACGCCCTTCCACAGCGCCACCATCGGGCTGATCGTCGGATTCTCCGGCAGGCCGCTGTACAGCCCCGGCCTGTCGGCGTGGTGCAGCACGTACATCACGTGGGTGCCGCCGACGCCCTGCGGGTCGTACAGGCCGGCGTTGTCGAAGCCGCGCGACTTCAGGTCGACGATGCGCCCCGCGGCGTGGTCGGTCATCGCCTCCTTGGTGCCGAACACGATCGCGCCGGTCGGGCAGACCTTGGCGCAGGCCGGGGACTGGCCCACGGCCACGCGGTCCGAGCACAGCGTGCACTTGTAGGCCTTGTTGTCCTTCTTCGAGATGCGCGGGACGTCGAACGGACAGCCGGTGATGCAGTAGCCGCAGCCGATGCAGTTCTCCTCGTGGAAATCCACGATGCCGTTGGCGTACTGGATGATCGCACCCGGCGCCGGGCAGGCCTTGAGGCAGCCCGGGTCCTCGCAGTGCATGCAGCCGTCCTTGCGGATCAGCCACTCGAGGCCGCCGTCGTCGCGCTCGTGCTCGGCGAAGCGCATCACCGTCCACGACTGCGGCGTGAGGTCGGCGGGGTTGTCGTAGGCGCCGATGTTCTCGCCGACCTCGTCGCGCAGGTCGTTCCACTCCATGCACGCCGCCTGGCAGGCCTTGCAGCCGATGCACTTGGAGGTGTCGATCAGCTTGGCGACCGAGCCGCCGGCGTGCGGCTCGCGCGCGCCGGGCGGCTCCCAGGTGGTCGCGGAGCGCCGCTTGATGTCGAGTGATTGCAGTGCCATCGCCGCGCTCCTATGCCTTTTCCACGTTCACGAGGAACGACTTGAACTCGGGTGTCTGCGAGTTGCCGTCGCCCACCGAGGGCGTGAGGGTGTTGGCCAGGTAGCCGGGCTTGGCGACCCCGGTGAAGCCCCAGTGGATCGGGATGCCGACATGGTGCACGGTCTTGCCGTCGACCTTGAGCGCGCGGATGCGCTTGGTGACCACGGCCACCGCCTCGATGTGGCCGCGCATGGACGAGACGCGCACGCGCTCGCCGTTGGCCACGCCGATCTGGTGCGCCAGCCCTTCGCCGATCTCGACGAACTGCTCGGGCTGCAGGATCGCGTTGAGCGGGACGTGCTTGGTCCAGTAGTGGAAGTGCTCGGTCAGGCGGTAGGTGGTGCCGACGAAGGGGAAGTCCTTTACCGTGCCCATGGTCGCGAGGTCGCTCTCGAACACGCGTGCAGCCGGGTTGCTGGTGGCGCCGGGGGTGTCCGGGTTCAGCGGGTTGTAGCCGAGCGGGGTCTCGAACGGCTCGTAGTGCTCGGGGAACGGGCCCTCGGCCATCCCGTCGCGGGCGAAGAAGCGCGCCACGCCCTCGGGATTCATGATGAAGGGCCCCATGCCGCCGGCGGGATCCTCGTCGGCCTTGAAGTCCGGCACGTCGGAGCCGACCCAGGCGGTTCCGTTCCAGGCCACGAGGGCGCGGGTCGGATCGAAGGGCCTGCCCGTGGGGTCGGCGGAGGCGCGGTTGTACAGGATGCGGCGGTTGGCCGGCCAGGCCCAGGCCCACTTGAGGGTCTGGCCGATGCCGGTCGGATCGCTGTTGTCGCGCCGCGCCATCATGTTGCCGTCCTGGGTCCAGCAGCCGGCATAGATCCAGCAGCCGCTGGCGGTGCTGCCGTCGTCGCGCAGCTCGCCGAAGCCGGACACCTGCTCGCCCTTGCGGCGGGTGATGCGGGTCGGGTCGCGCGGGTCGGCCAGGTCCTGGAGCGCGCGGCCGTTGTACTCCATCGCCAGCTCGGTGGCGCTGGGGTGCGCGGGCTGGGCGTAGTTCCAGGCCAGGTTGACGATCGGATCCGGGAACGCGCCGCCCTCGGTGTTGTACAGCTCGCGGATGCGCAGGTGCAGCCCGGCCATGATCTCGATGTCGGGCTTGGCGGTGCCTGGCGGCTCGGCGCCCTTCCAGTGCCACTGCAGCCACCGGCCGGAATTCACCAGCGCGCCTTCCTCTTCCGCGAAGCAGGTGGTCGGCAGGCGGAAGACCTCGGTCTGGATCGCCGAGGAATCGACGTCGTGGTGCTTGCCGTGGTTCTTCCAGAACTCCGAGGTGTCGGTCACCAGCGGGTCCATGATCACCATGAACTTCAGCTTCGACAGCGCCGAGACCATCTTGGCCTTGTTCGGCGCCGCCGCCAGCGGGTTGAAGCCCTGGCAGATGTAGCCGTTGACCTTGCCCTGGTCCATCAGCTCGTAGGTCTGGAGCATGTCGTAGGGCTTGTCGAGCTTGGGCAGGTAGTCGAAGGCCCAGTCGTTCTCCGCCGTCGCCGCGTCGCCCCACCAGGTCTTCATCAGGCTGACGTGGAACTTGGCGTAGTGCTGCCAGTAGCTGAGCTGGTTCTCGCGCAGGGGTTTCAGCGTGCGCGAGGCGATATAGGTGCCGTAGTCCTGCTCGTGCTCGTTGGGCAGGGTCATGTAGCCCGGCAGCAGGTTCGACATCAGCCCGAGGTCGGTGAGTCCCTGGATGTTGGAATGGCCGCGCAGCGCGTTCATGCCGCCGCCGGCCGCGCCGATGTTGCCCAGCAGCAGCTGCAGCATCGCGCCGGTGCGGATGATCTGCGAGCCGATCGAGTGCTGGGTCCAGCCCAGCGCGTAGAGGATCGTCGCCACGCGGTCGGGGCGGGCGGTCGACGCAAGCATGTCCAGGACCGTGTGGAACTGCTCCTGCGTGGTCCCGCAGACCCGCTCGACCATCTCCGGCGTGTAGCGCGCGTAGTGCTTCCTCAGCAGCTGGTAGACGCAGCGCGGGTGCTGCAGCGTGGGATCGGTGACGACGTAGCCGTCGTCGCCGCGCTCGTAGTCCCAGGTCGCCTTGTCGTAGCGCCGGCGGTCGGCGTCATAGCCCGAGTAGATGCCGCCGTCGAAGGCGAAGTCCTCGCGCACGACGAAGGACATGTCCGTGTAGTTGCGGACGTACTCGTGGTGGATCCGGTCAGTCTCGAGCAGGTTGCTGATGGCCGCGCCCAGGAACACGATGTCCGTGCCGGTGCGGATCGGGGCGTAGTAGTCCGCGACCGATGCCGAGCGGTTGAAGCGCGGATCGACCACGATCAGCTTGGCGGCGTTGTGCGCCTTGGCTTCAGTGACCCACTTGAACCCGCAGGGATGGGCCTCGGCTGCATTGCCGCCCATGATCAGGATCACGTCCGCGTTCTTGATGTCGACCCAATGGTTCGTCATCGCTCCACGGCCAAACGTCGGGGCAAGACCTGCCACCGTCGGGCCGTGTCAAACGCGGGCCTGGTTGTCGAATGCGAGAAGGCCGAGGCTGCGCGCGACCTTGTGGGTGATGTAGGCGGTCTCGTTGCTGGTGGCCGAGGCCGCCAGCATGCCGGTGGTGAGCCAGCGGTTGACCGTGCGGCCTTCGGGCGTCTGCGCGACGAAGTTCGCGTCGCGATCGTCCTTCATCAGGCGCGCGATGCGGTCAAGCGCGTCGTTCCAGCTGATCGGCTGCCACGTGTCCGAGCCGGGCGCCCGGTATTCGGGCTGCTTCAGCCGGTTGGGGCTGTGGATGAAGTCGATCAGCCCGGCGCCCTTCGGACACAGCGTGCCGCGGTTCACCGGATGGTCCGGATCGCCCTCGATATGGACGATGGCGGCCGCGGAATTCTTGGCGCCGTCACCCAGCCCGTAGAGGAGCAGGCCGCAGGCAACCGAACAGTAGGGACAGGTGTTCCGGGTCTCGGTCATGCGCGCCAGCTTGAACTGGCGGACTTCGGCCATGGCCGGCGCAGGACTGGCGCCGAGCAGCGCCAGGCTGGAGCCTGCCAGGCCGGTGCCCGAGACCTTGAGGAACTGCCGTCGATTCATGCTGACCATGAAGCGATCCTCGCGTGGTGGTGGCGGGTCGGCCGTGTTTCCGGCCGCCGTGGTGTGCCCTCGTGATGCAGGCAGGCACGGCCCAGCATAGTCCGCGCCGCAGGCCGGGTAAACGCGTGCAGGATCGCGACAATGCGGTGGGCCGCGTCCGGCGCCGCCCATTAAGATGCGGCGAATCCTCTGCGCGCGACGCCATGGCCCAGTCACCCGATCGCGATCCCTATCCCGATGCACTGCGCGCCTGCGCGCTGCTGGTGGTGGTGCTGGGGCACTGGGTCGCGACGCTGCCGCGGCTGGTCGACGGCCGGCTGGTCGAGACCGACCACCTGCTCGGCATCTGGGACGCGGCCGGCGTGTTGACCTGGCTGGTGCAGGTGGTGCCGCTGTTCGTCTTCGTGTCGGCGGCGGTGAGCGCGGGCAGCGTGGAGCGGCGGCTGCGGGACGGACGGCAGGCCCAGTGGTGGGCGGCGCGCGCGCTCGGGCTGGCGCGGCCGACCGTCACCTACCTGGCGGCGCTGGTGCTGCTGGCCGCGCTGTCGCTGTTCACCGGCGGACGCCTGCTGGCCGTCTTCAACCAGTCGCTGACCATCCACCTCTGGTTCCTGCTGATGCTGCTGACGGTGCAGGCGCTGCTGCCCTGGTGCCTGCGCCTGGATGCGCGCTTCGGCCTGCGCGCCGTGCTTGGCCTGGTGGCCGTGGCGGCGGTGCTCGACGTGGTGCGCGCGCAGGCCTGGACGCCGCAGGCGCTGCGCTGGCTGGGCCGCGGCGTTGCCGACAGCGCGGCCGGCATCGCCTGGATCAACATGCTGCTGGTCTGGCTGGTGCCGCAGCAGCTGGGCATCGCGTGGAAGCGCGGGCGCTTCGGCGGCGTGCGCGCAGGCGTGGGCCTGCTGCTGCTGGGCACGGCGTGGCTCGCCCTGGCGATGGCCAGCGGCTATCCGGTGGCGATGGTGGGCGTGGCGCTGGCGGGCAACAACATGCTGCCGCCGACGCTGGCCCTGGTCGGCGTCATGTGGCTGCAGGCCGGCGCGGTGCTCGCCTTCGAACCGCTGGCGCGCCGGCTGCTGGCCGGGCGCGCGCTGGGGCGCGTGATCGCGGTGCTGGGCGCGCTCGGCATGCCGCTGTACCTGTGGCACAAGCTGGCCGAACTCCCGGCCGCCTGGCTGGGCGAGCGCCTGGGCCTGCCGATCGACGCCGGCAGTCCCGGCGAGCCGGGGTTCTGGCTCGGCCGGCTGGGTTGGATCGCGCTGTGCCTGCTGGTCGTGGCACCGCTGGTCGCGCTCGTGGTCCGCTTCGAACTGCGACGCACGCGCGAGGTGCCCGCGGTGGAGGCCCTGCGGCCAACGCTGGCCGGCGGACTCGTGCTGTACCTCGGCCTCGCGTCGGCGCTGGTCTGGGGCGTCTGGCCGGGCGCCGTCGTCGGGCTGGCGTGCGTGGCGCTCGCGTCCCGGCAGCTCCGGAGGCGCGGCAATGGCTGAGTCCGTCCATCGCCAGCGACTGGCCCGCGGGATTTCGATCCTGTGCCATCCCGTGCCCTTGATGGCGGTGGCGTCGGCCGTGGCGACAGGGGCCGGCGCTCCCTCCGGGCTGCAACGCCAGGTGCTGGCCAGCGTCGCGCTCGCAGCAGGCGCGGTGATGCTGTACAGCGTTGCCAAGGCACGCTCGGGGCGCTGGGCGCACATCGATGCTTCGCAGCGGCACGAACGCGCCGAGTTCAACCGCTTCGCGTCATGGCTGTTCTTCGGGCTCGCGCTCGCGCTCGCGGCCGCCGGCGCGCATCGCGACGTGGTGGTCGCGGTCGCCCTGCCGGGCGCGATCGTGCTCGGGGGCCGCCTCCTGCACGGGCGGCTGAAGAGTTCGCTGCATGTCGCGTTTGCCGCATTCGCTGCCGGCATCGCCTGGCCCCACGCCCTGGCATCGGGCCTGCTACTCGCCGCGATGCTGGCGGTGGCATGGTCGCGGTGGGTGCTCGGCCGTCATGTGGCCGCCGAGCTGCTTTCTGGCGCGGGGCTAGGACTGGCGGCGGGCGTCGCCTTCCAGGTCACCACCCGCGCCTAGGGACCGCACTCGCGCTCCGCGCCACCCCACGTCACGCAAGGTGGCGGCGGAACCAGGCGATGCTGCGTTCCCACGCCAACTTCGCCGGGGCCTCGTCGTAGCGCGGGGTCGAGTCGTTGTGGAAGCCGTGCTGGGTGCCGGGATAGACGTGTGCCTCGTAGTCCGTGCCGGCGGCCTTCAGCGCCGCCTCGTAGGCCGGCCAGGTCGCGTTGACGTTGTCGTCGGTCTCGGCGAAGTGGATCAGCAGCGGCGCCTTGATGCGCGGCACGTCCTCCGGCCTGGCCTGGCGGCCGTAGAAGGGCACGGCCGCGGCCAGCTCGGGGTAGGCCACCGCCGCCGCGTGCGACACCCCGCCCCCGTAGCAGAAGCCGGTGATGCCGACGCGGTGGGTCGTGCGCGGATCGGCGAGCAGGAACTCGATGGCGGCGAAGAAGTCGTTCATGAGCTTTTCCGGATCGACGCCGCGCTGCAGCTCGCGGCCGCGCTCGTCGTTGCCGGGATAGCCGCCGACCGAGCTCAGGCCGTCGGGCGCCAGCGCCGCGAAGCCCGCCTTGGCCACGCGCCGCGCGACGTCCTCGATATAGGGATTGAGGCCGCGGTTCTCGTGCACCACCACGACGCCGGGCACCGGGCCCTGGGCGGCGACCGGCAGGACCAGGTAGCCGCGCACCTCGCCGTGGCCGCGCGGCGAGGGATAGCTGATGTACTCCGCGCGGATCTCCGGGTCGGTGAATTGCACCTGCTGGGCGAGCGCGTAGTTCGGGCTCAGCGCGGCCAGGATGCCGACGGCCGTCATGCCGCCGACCGCCAGCAGGCTGGCGCGGTCGAGGAACTGGCGGCGGGTGATCCGCCCGTGCACGTAGCCGTCGTAGAGCTCGAGCAGCTCGGGGGAGAAATCCTTCGCGGTCAGGCGGGGCATGCGGGACTCCTGGGTGCGGTGGTCATGCCCACGATAGCGCAGGACTGGCGGACGCTTGATCCGCATCAAGGACGCGGGCGGGACGCGCCGCCGACCATGGCGACGCCGGGCATGCCGGCGCCATGACCCGGAGATCCCCATGCAGTTCGACATCAACGGCCGGCCGGACGCCGCCACCCTCGCCGCGGCGCTGCGCCCGCTGGACCCCGCGGCCCAGGTCGCGCTCGACGCCGACAGCGGCCGGCTCGACATCGTCACCCGCGCGGGCACCGCGGAGGTGACCGAGGCGCTGCGCCGGGCCGGCTTTGGCGTCACCCCGGTCGTGCAGGAACTGCATGTCAGCGGTGGCAGCACCTGCTGCGGCGGCTGCAGCTGAGGACGCGCCTGCTTCAGCGGGGCTGACCACGGCGCGGGAGTGGCTCACGCTGGCGGCGCAGCCGCTCACGCCGGCGGGACGGTGCGGTTGCCATCATCGCCGCAGTCCATCAGGAGCCGGGTCATGTCCGACAACCCGCTGACCGGAGAGGTCTCCAACAGCAAGCTCGCCGCGGTGTTCGACAGCGCCGCGGCGGCGCGTGACGCAGCTTCCGCGCTGCTGTCCGAGGCCGGCCTGCAGCCCCAGCAGGTCAAAGTGATCTCGCCCGACGAGCCCGATGCCAACATCAAGCTCGAGCCGGAGGGCAAGGGCATCTGGCGCACCATCCTGGTGGCGCACGTGAAGCTGGGCATCCTTGGCGCAATCCTGGGCGCGATCGCGTTCGGCATCATGATGTGGGCCGGGCTGCCGTTCGTGACCCGCTCGCCGGTGGCCGCGGGCCTGGCCACGATCTTCTTCGCCACCATTGGCGGACTGCTCCTCGGCGGCCTGGTGTCGATCCGTCCCGACCACGACCGCTATGTGCACGCCACGCACGAGGCGATGGAAGCGCGCCGCACGACGGTCGTCGTGCATGCGCTGTCGCGCGACGAGCAGCAGCGCGCGAAGGATCTCCTGGCGGGCCGCGGCGGCGAGGTCACGGCAACGCTCTGAGGCTCAGCGCGGCGTGGGAATCCCGGGACGTCCATCCGCGAAGGCATCGGCCAGGTAGTCGATCATCACCCGCACCTTGGCCGGTGGGCGGCGGTCGGGCGGGTAGAGCACGTGGATGCCGCCGAGCGCCACGGTCGGCCGATCCAGCTCCAGCGCCACCAGTTCGCCGCGCGCGAGCGCCGCGTCGACGATGAAACCGGGCTGGTAGATGATCCCCTGGCCGCGCACCGCCGCGGCCAGCAGCGCGTCGCCGTTGTTCGCCAGCAGGTTGCCGCTGGCAGGCACGCGGATGTCGCCATCGATGCCGAAGGCCCAGGTTCCGCGGCCCTGCGTGGCCGACAGGGTGTAGCCCAGGCAGTTGTGCTGCACCAGTTCCGCCACCCGGCGGGGCACGCCGCGGGTATCGAGGTAGTGCGGCGAGGCGCAGACGCGCATCGGGCTGTCACCCAGCCGGCGCGCCTGCAGGGGGCTGTCGGCCAGGCGCCCGATCCGCACCCCCAGGTCCCAGCCGCCCGCGAGGAGGTCGAGCTCGGCGTCGCTCAGCCCCAGCTCCACCGTGACCTCCGGAAAGCGGTGGCAGAACTCCGGGATGAGCGGCGCCACGAAGGCCTGGCCGAATGACAGCGGCACGTTCATGCGCAGCAGGCCGCTGGCCTTGACCCGCTGGGAGGCGGTGGCGGCTTCCGCCTCGTCGATGTCGGGCAGGATCCGCAGGCAGGCCTCGAGATAGTCGCTGCCGGCCTCGGTCAGCGCGAGCCGCCGGGTGCTGCGATGGAGCAGCTTCACGCCGAGGCGGGCCTCCAGGGCATTCACATGCTTGGTGGCCATGGCCGGCGACATGCCGAGGTGCCGGGCCGCGGCCGACAGGCTGCCATCGGTGGCCGCGCGGACGAAGACGCGCATGCTGGTGATCCGGTCCATGCCGCCAATCTAACACTAAGAGTGCGAACTGTTGGCCAGGATTGGCCGATTCCAATCAGAATCGGTAAGGCCGACACTGGTCGCCATGAATATGACCACCGCAAACTCCACAGCCTCCGCCACGGATTCCACCGCCCCGGGCCCCGCCCGGATGCCCGTCTTCTTCGTCCCGCACGGCGCCGGGCCCTGCTTCTTCATGGACTGGAATCCGGCCGACACCTGGGACCGGATGGCCGGCTTCCTCAAGGGCGTTGCCGCCACCCTGCCGGAGCCACCGCGCGCGATCGCGCTGGTGTCCGGGCACTGGCTGGAGCCGGCCTTCGCCGCCACCGGCCAGGCGCGCCCCGGCCTCATCTACGACTACAGCGGTTTCCCGGCGCACACCTACGAGCTGTCCTACCCGGCGCCCGGCGAACCGTCGCTTGCGGCGCGGATCGCCGGGTTGCTGGGGGAGGCCGGGCAGCCTGCGGGCGTTGATCCCTCGCGCGGCTTCGACCATGGCGTCTTCATCCCGCTGAAGCTGATGTTCCCGAAGGCCGACGTGCCGGTGGTGCAGCTCTCGCTGCGCGGCGACCTGGATGTCGCCGCGCACATTGCCGCCGGCCGTGCCCTCGCCGGACTGCGCGATGAAGGCGTGCTGATCGTCGGCAGCGGCATGAGCTTCCACAACATGCGCGGCTACGGTGATCCGCGCTATACCCCGGTGTCGGCGCGCTTCGATGCGTGGCTGACCGCGGCGGTGGAGAGTGACGCGCCGCTGCGCGAGTCGTTGCTGCGCGACTGGGCCGCTGCGCCCGACGCCCGCGCCTGCCATCCGCCGGGCGGCGAGGAGCACCTGCTTCCGCTGCTCGTCGCCGCCGGCGCAGGCGCGGGTTCGCCGGGCCGCAAGGTCTATTCCGAGGAGGTCATGAAGACCACCTTGTCCGCATTCCGTTTCGGCTGAACCACGCCGGACCCCAACAGGAGATTCCCCATGAAGATCGATCTTTCCGGCAAGCGCGCGATCGTCACCGGCTCCACCGGTGGCATCGGCCTGGCCATCGCCACCGGACTGGCGCAGGCCGGCGCCACGGTCACCGTCGTGGGCCGCAGCCAGGCGCGCGTGGATGCCGCGCTGGCGACGCTGCGCGAGGCCGCCGGCGGCACCGACGCCACCGGCGTGGTCGCCGACCTCGGCACCGCGGACGGCTGTGGCGCCCTCGTCGCCGCGCGTCCGGACGCGGACATCCTGGTCAACAACCTCGGCATCTATGGCGCACGCGGGTTCTTCGACATCGACGACGCGCTGTGGGACGAGTACTGGCAGGTCAACGTGATGAGCGGCGTGCGCCTGGCCAGGCATTACGCGTCGGGCATGCGCGAGCGCGGATGGGGCCGGATCCAGTTCGTGTCCAGCGAATCGGCGCTCAACATCCCGACCGGGATGGTGCACTACGGCGTCAGCAAGGCGGCCCTGCAGGGCCTCTCGCGCGGCCTGGCCAAGGCGCTGGCTGGTACCGGCGTCACGGTCAACACCATCCTGCCGGGCCCCACCCGCACCGACGGTGCGGTGGACATGATGGCCGGGCTTGCCGCCGAGCGCGGCGTGTCGCCGTCGGAGATGGAGGCCCTGTTCCTGGCCGAGAACCGGCCCTCGAACCTGCTCGGGCGCTTCGCCACCCCCGAAGAGGTCGCCAACCTCAGCGTCTACGCCGCATCATCGCAGGCCAGCGCCACCACCGGCTCCGCGTTGCGCGTCGATGGCGGCACCGTGGAAACCATCGCCTGAGGAGTCGATCGCATGAAGACCCGCAAACTGGGCCGCAGCGGCCCCGACGTCGCACCGCTGGTGCTGGGTGGCAACGTCTTCGGCTGGACCGCCGACGAGGCGACGTCGTTCGCGCTGCTCGATCGTTTCGTCGAGCGCGGCTTCAACGCCATCGACACCGCCGACGTCTACTCCGCCTGGGCCCCCGGCCTGTCAGGCGGCGAGTCCGAGACCGTGATCGGGCGCTGGCTGGCGGCGCGCGGCCGCCGCGACCGGGTCGTGCTGATGACCAAGGTCGGGAAGTGGGCGCCGCGCACCGGCCTGTCGGCGGCCAATATCGAGGCCGCGGTGGAGGATTCGCTGCGTCGCCTACGCACCGACCATCTCGACGTCTACTTCGCGCACGCGGATGACGCCAGCGTGCCGCTGCAGGAAACCCTCGCCGCGTTTTCCAGGCTGGTGGACGCGGGCAAGGTGCGCACGGTGGGCGCGTCGAACTACGACGCGCCGCGGCTGCGCGAGGCGCTCGCGGTGTCGGAAGACCAGGGGCTGGCGCGCTACGAGGTGCTGCAGCCGGGCTACAACCTGTACGACCGCGCGGGCTACGAGTCGGCGCTGGCCGCGGTGGCCGACGCGCACGCGCTGGGCGTGGTGAGCTATTTCTCGCTGGCGAGCGGCTTCCTGACCGGCAAGTACCGCCGCGTGGAGGACCTGGCGGGCAGTGCCCGCGCGGGATTCCTCGGCGGCTACTTCGACGCGCGCGGGCTGGCCCTGCTGGACGCGCTGCGCGGTGTCGCCGACGCCGTCTCGGCAACCCCGGCGCAGGTCGCGCTCGCCTGGCTCATGGCGCAGCCGCGCGTGACGCCGATCGCCAGCGCCACCCGCCTGGACCAGCTCGAGGACATCATGGCCGCGGCCGACCTGGTGCTGCCGGCGTCCGCGCACGAGGCACTCGACGCCGCGAGCCGTCCTGCCTCATGAGCCGCGGGGTCGACGATCGTCGGCTGCCGATGCATCCTCCAGCCACGACGTCCGCCGACCGCCAGGGAGCCTTCGATGAGCCGTGACACCAGGGAACGCTATGGAACCGTCTCCCGTTTCTTCCACTGGACGGTGGCCCTGCTGGTCATCTGGCAGGCGCTGAAGCTCTTCGACCGCATCGACGACGGCGAACACTGGGTCGGCCAGACGCTGGTGCCCTGGCACATCTCCATCGGCGTGCTGGTGCTGCTGCTGGTGGTTCCACGCATCGTCTGGGCGCTGCGCAACCAGGGGAACCGCCCGCCCGCGCCGCCGCCGCGCGCGCTGGGCCTGCTGGCGAAGGCCGGACACGTGGCGCTGTACGTGGCGCTGCTGCTGATGCCCCTGACCGGCCTCGCGATCATGCTCGGCAATGGCTACGGGCTGACCGTGTTCGGCATGGAGCTGGTGGCCAAGGGCGCGGAAATTCCGTGGCTGGCGAACGTCGGCGGCGCGCTGCACTCGCCCCTGGCGTGGCTGCTGGTCGCCATGGTGCTCGGGCACGCCGGCATGGCCCTGGTGCACCATTTCATCAGGAAGGATGGCGTGCTGCGGCGCATGCTCTGACCCGCATGCCCTGACGGGACGCCCGGGCCGGGAAGCTGTCGCGGCGGCGGAAGCCTGTCAAACTCCGGCTTCCGCCGCCAATGCCATCGCAATGCACACCATCGAACTGCAGCGCAAGGTCTTCCTCTTCCTGTTGCTGGCGGTGACGCTGGCGTTCGGCTGGATCCTGCTGCCGTTCTACGGCGCGGTGTTCTGGGCGGTGATCCTGGCGCTGCTGTTCGCGCCGCTGCACCGCTGGCTGCTGCAGCGGATGCCGGGGCGGCGCAACCTGGCGGCGCTGGCGGCCCTGGGCGTCTGCCTGGTGATCGCGATCCTGCCGGTCAGCCTGATCGCGGTGTCGCTGGTGCAGGAGGCGACGTCGATCTTCCAGCGCGCGCGCGAAGGCGACATCGGGTTCGCGCACTACTTCCAGCAGGTCATGCGCGTGCTGCCCGACTGGGCGAGCAACCTGCTGGATCGCCTGGGCCTGGGTACCGTCGCCGAGCTGCAGGACAAGCTGGCCGACGGTGCCGCCAGCCTCAGCCAGTTCGTCGCGACCCAGGCGCTCAACCTGGGCCAGGGCACGGTGCAGTTCTTCATCGCCTTCGCGATGATGCTCTACCTGCTGTTCTTCCTGTTCCGCGACGGCGCGATGCTGGCCGCGCGCATCCACCGCGCGATCCCGCTCAACGAGGCGCACAAGCGCGCCCTGATCGGCAAGTTCACCACCGTCATCCGCGCCACGGTCAAGGGCAACATCGTCGTGGCCCTGGTGCAGGGCGCGCTCGGTGGCCTGATCTTCTGGATCCTCGGCGTGCAGGGCGTGGTGCTGTGGTCGGTGGTGATGGCCTTCCTGTCGCTGCTGCCGGCGCTGGGCACTTTCCTGGTCTGGGGCCCGGTGGCGATCTATTTCCTCGCGACCGGCTCGGTCGTGCAGGGCCTGGTGCTGATCGGCTACGGCGTGTTCGTGATCGGGCTGGTCGACAACATCCTGCGCCCCATCCTGGTCGGCAAGGACACGCGCATGCCGGACTACGTGGTGCTGGTGTCCACGCTGGGCGGCATGGCGCTGTTCGGGCTCAACGGCTTCGTGATCGGCCCGCTGATCGCCGCGTTGTTCATTTCGGCCTGGGACCTGTTCACGGCGCCGGCGGACGCCGTCGAAGCGGCCAGCGACGCCAGCGCAGGCCCGGAGGTTCCCGCCGCCGGCGCCGCTGTCGTGGTGCACACGGCGCCCGAAGGCACCGCCTGAGTCAGGACGCCGTGGCGGAGTCGAAGATCGGCTCGAAGCCGGCCCACATCATGCGCCGGCCGTCGAAGGGCATCTCCGGCATGTCCTGCATCGCCGGGTCGTCCTGCATGGCCTGTTCGGCCTGGTCGCAGGTGGCGCGGTCGGGCCAGGCGATCCAGCTGAACGCCGGGACCTCGCCGTCGACGGCCTTGGTCGCGCGAAAGAAATCGGTGCGCTTGCCGCGTGGGACGTCCTCGCCCCAGGCCTCGACCACGCCGAGCGCGCCGCGCTGGCCGAAGATCTCCCAGCCCGTGTGCGTCATGGCGGTATAGGCCTCCTTGTTCGCGTCGGGCACCGCCAGGACGAAGCCCTGGTAGTAGGCCGAGCCCATCGGCTCGCCCGCTTCAAGAACCGGCGAGAAGCCGCCGTAGATCATGCGGCTGCCGTCGAAGGGCATGGCGGGCAGTGCGGCCATGGCCTCGTCGGTCTCCATCTTCTGCCACGCGGCATCGCAGGTGTCCCGGTCGGGCCAGGCGATCCAGGAGAACACCACCGTCTCGTCGTCGCCGGCCTCGACCGAGCGGTGGAAGTCGGTGGTGTGGCCGTGCGGGACGTTGACGCCCCAGGTCTCGACCATGCGGGTGGCGCCGTGCGCCGCGAACACCGGCCACGCCGCCGCGGCGTGGTCGATGTACTCCTGCTTGCGGGCCGTGGGAACGGCGGCGACCAGACCGGTGTAGTAGGACATGCGGAACCTCCAGCAGGCGATCGGCGGCCGGCGGGATGCCGTTCCGCGAGGCCAGACAGTAGTCCCCGGGATGTTTTACTGGCGTTATCCGTCGCCATCCCGCCGGGCCCGGAACGCAGACGCCCGCGCCGGACGGGCCGGCGCGGGCGTCTGGCGGTTCCGCGGTGGCCTCAGCCGACGCTGATGCTGCCCTTCATGAGCGCCGCGTGGCCGGGGAAGCTGCAGAAGAACTGGTAGGGGCCGCCGTCCTTGAGCTTGGACACGTCGAAGGTCACCGACGTGCTTTCGCCGCCGCCGATCATCTCGGTCGCGGCGACCACGCGGTCGTCGCCGGCCTTGACGTAACCGGCCGAGGCGCCCGCGCTGATGCCGTCGGCAGCCACGCTGGCCATGTTCGACGCCGCGGTGACCACCACGTTGTGGCCCATCGCGGCCTCGGGCAGGCGGCCGACGTGGGTCAGGTTGATGGTGAACTCGCTGCAGCTCGACGGCACGGTGATCGACGACACGTTGAACTTCATCATGTCGTTGCCTTCGATCGCGACGCTGCAGCCGGTGACCACGGCTTCGCCACCCGCTGCCGCCCCTGCGGAGGTTGCGGCGTCCGTTCCGGCGCCAGCGGTTCCGCCCGCGGCGGTCGGGTCCGTCGCGGCCGGGGCGGTGCCGGTCGCGGGGGTCGTCGTGCCGTCGACGGGCGCGCCGTCGACCGGCGCGGTGTCGACCGGCGCGGTGTCCGCGGGCGTGGCCGGCGCCGGCGCGGGGGCCGCGGTATCGACGGGCTGCTGCGACTCGCCGCCGCAGGCGGACAGGGCGAGCGCGCAGGCGGCGGCGATCAGGGATGCATGGAATTTCATGAAGTCCTCGTGGGGGTTGGAAAACAGGGGGATGATGGCCCGCCGCATGCTGACACGCATGTGAAGGGCGCGTGGGCGACGCGCTTACATTCCGGGCGCAGGAGGCGCAGGCGGCCCGACCGTGCGGCCCTGCGCGTCCACCACCAGGCGGACGCGCCGGCCCTGGTGGTAGAAGCTGGCGCGGTAGAGGCCGGCGTCCTCGCCGGTCCCGCGCTCGCACAGGACGCTGACCTTGCCCGCGGCCATGAGCGCGCGGAAGTCCTCCACGTCGAGCCCGAGCCCGCTGGCCACGAGAGCGCCGTCGACTTCGATGTCGTCGGGGCCTGCGCGGTCGGCGAGTTCGAGCGGGATGGGCTGGCCCATGGCGTCCTCCATTGCGTTGGCACCTGCATACGGTCGCCGGTCGTGGCGGACGCGGCATTGACCTGGATCAGGCCGGCGCCGGACGCCCTATCATGGCCGGCTGCCGCATTCCGGATCCGCCCATGCCCCTCCCGTCCTTCCTGCGCCGACCCAGCCTGGTGACCCAGATCGTCATCGGCCTGCTGGCCGGCATTGTCCTGGCCCTGGTCTCGCCCGCCGCGGGCGCCGCGGTCGGACTGCTCGGCACGATGTTCGTCTCGGCGCTGAAGGCGGTGGCCCCGGTGCTGGTCCTGGTGCTGGTCGCGGCCTCGATCGCCAACCATCGCCAGGGCCAGGACACGCGCATGCGGCCGATCCTCGCGCTGTACCTGGTCGGGACGGTGATGGCCTCGCTGGTGGGGGTGGCGGCGAGCTTCATGTTCCCGACCACGCTCGCGCTGACGATCCCGGCCGAGACCGCGCTGAGCGCGCCCGGCGGCATCGGCGAGGTGCTGCGCACCCTCGTGCTGCAGGTGTTCGACAATCCGCTCAACGCGCTGGTGAAGGCGAACTACATCGGCTTGCTGGCCTGGGGCATCGCCCTGGGCCTGGCGCTGCGGCAGGCGGGCGAGGGAACGCGCCAGGTGCTGTCCGACCTGTCGGAGGCGATCACGCGCGTGGTCCGGCTGGTGATCCGGCTGGCACCGCTGGGCGTGTTCGGCATCGTGGCGTCGATCCTGGCCGAGACCGGCCTGTCGGCGCTGTGGGACTACGCGCACCTGTTGGCGGTGCTGCTCGGCGCGATGCTGTTCGTCGCGCTGGTCGGCAATCCGCTGATCGTGTTCGCGGTGACCCGGCGCAATCCCTATCCGCTGGTACTGCGCTGCCTGCGCGAGAGCGGTATCACCGCGTTCTTCACCCGGTCCTCGGCGGCCAACATCCCGGTCAACATGGAGCTCTGCGGCAAGCTGGGACTGCACAGGGAGACCTGTTCGGTCGCGGTGCCGCTTGGTGCCACGGTCAACATGGCGGGCGCGGCGATCACGATTTCGGTGCTGTCGCTGGCGGCGGTGCACACCCTGGGCATTCCGGTCGACCTGCCCACCGCGCTGCTTCTCAGCGTGGTCGCGGCGATCGGCGCCTGCGGCGCGTCGGGCGTGCCGGGCGGGTCGCTGCTGCTGATCCCGCTGGCCTGCGGGCTGTTCGGGATCAGCGACGACATCGCCATGCAGGTGGTGGCGATCGGCTTCATCGTCGGGGTGGTGCAGGATTCGGCGGAAACCGCGCTCAACTCGTCGACCGACGTGGTCTTCATCGCCGCGGCCTGCGGCGTGACGTCGGGACGTGATGTCGAACAGGAGGTGGACGCGGGAGCCGGGGGCGCGGCGCGCGCGCGTGGCCCGGCAGGCGTCGAGCCGACGTCCTGAGGGGCCGGTCGACCGGGGCGGTCGCCAGCGTGGAGACGGCGCGCCAGGCGCGCCGTCTCCCCGGGGATCAGCCCTTGGCGCCGCCCTTGGCGCCGCCCTTGGCGGCCTTGGGTGCAACCTTGGTGGCCTTGCGCGTGGTGCTGCGGGAGGTGTACGGGCGCAGCGGCGTGTTGCCGAGCACCTCGATGCGGCCGCCCGACTTCTTGAACGCGGCCACGTCGGCGGCGATGCGCTGGCTGGTGAGATGCGCGGCGCTGGCGGCGGCGGAGCTGCTCCGGCGCAGCGGCGCGGAGGCGCGCGGCCGTGCGGCGGCCGGGGCGGCGGCGGTGGCGGGGGTGGCGGTTTTCTTGGTGCTGCTGCGGGACATCTCGACTCCTGTCGTGGGTGGCCGCGTCGCGCGCACGCGGCGGCGGGCGGCCCTGCGGAGGGCGGGCACGGGCAGTGGGGACGATTGCGTCCCGGGGAGGTTGGCGCTGCGCGCCGCGGGATGTCGTACTGCCGGACCGGGACGCGGCGGGTGGCCCGAGGGCACGCGCGTCCTGGGCCCATTGTACCAATCGCGCATTAACAAATTGTTCGCATGCTCTTGACGAGAGCTGCACGGCGTGGCAAACGGCGTACCGTCGCGTGAAGGCGCCTCAGTCACGCGCGGCGCTGGACTGGCGATCCGCGCGGCCGGGAATGGCCTCGAGCATGCGCTTCACGTGCTGCGCCGGGTTCAGGTCCGAATGCACCGCCAGGACGCGGCCATCCTGGCCGATCAGGTAGGACGTGCGGCTCGCCATCTCCGGCTTGCGCTCCAGCGTGGCGGCATAGCTGGCGGCGATCCTGGCGCCGGCGTCGGCGGCCACCGGGAACTTGCCGGCGCAGGTGGCCTTGTCGGCCGAGAACTCGCGCAGCTGCCCCGTGTTGCCGGCGGTCACGCCGATCACCGAGACCCCGCGGGCCTGGAAGTCGTCGACCGCCTGCGAGAACAGCGCGGCCTCGATGTTGCAGCCCGGCGTGTTGGCGGCGGGGAAGAAGTAAAGCACCACCGGTCCGTCACGCAGGGCCTTGGCCAGCGAGTATTCGAACGCCTCGCCGGCAAGCCAGGCCGGCGCGCTGAAGTCCGGTGCGGGATCGCCCGGCTGCAGCGTCGCGCGGGCCTGGAACGAGCAGGCGGAGGCGAGGGCGAGGGCGGCGAGGACAAAGCTGCGCTTGATGGCGTTCATGACGGACTCCAGGGGGTCGGCCGATTCTAGCCCCGTCCGGCTCCCACCCCGCTCAGCGCGGCAGCAGGCGCCGGACCAGGTCCACGAACCCGTCCACGTGCGCCTGCATGAAGGCACGCGTGCCGGCATCGGTGAATTCGCCATCGGCGCCGACGAGGTCGGGCTTGAACTGGATGTAGGCCTCGCCGCCCTGGACCACCGCGCCGAGGATGCCGAGGATCTGCCGCAGGTGCTGCTGGCCCACGGCGGTGCCGATCGCGCCCGGGGTGGTGCCGGTGATCGAAGCCGGCTTGCCGCGCCAGACATTCGCGTCCATCGGCTTGGAACCCCAGTCGATGGCGTTCTTCAGCACGGCCGGCAGCGAGCGGTTGTGCTCGGGCATGACCACGGCCACCGCGTCGGCGGCGGCGATTTCAGCGGTGAAGCGCTCGACCTCGGCCGGGCGCTGGCCTTCGAGGTCCAGGTTGTACATCGGCAGGTCGTCTATGCGCGGCCAGCTGACATCGAAGTCGTCGGGCAGCAGGCGCGCCAGGGCTTCGGCAAGCTTGCGGTTGATGGAGTCGCGGCGATTGCTGCCGACGACGATGGCGAGGCGGTACTGGCCCATGGCGGAGTCCTGTGGATGCGTGGATGCGATGTCCACAGGATGGGGGCGCGGGCGGTCCGCAGCGCGGGTGCCGGGCGCAACGGTCCGTTGCGCGCCGGCGCGCAACGGCCGGGCCCTGGCCTCAGACGCCGAGGCCGGACTCGGGCCCCTTGGCGGCCCTGAGCGCGCGCCTGCGGTCCTCGGCGCTGCGCCAGCGCCGCACGCTGCGCTGAAAGAACAGGCTGTTGGGCACGCGCAGCACGCTGCCGCGCGGCTCGCCGGCGTCGTCCACCTCCTGCAGCGTGGTGTAGACCAGGTTGATGTCGGTGACCCGGCCGCCGAGGCCGGGCTTGTCGCCGCCCTCGAGGATCTCGATGTGGTCGTGCAGCCGGAACGGCCGCGTGGCCAGGATCAGCATCGTGCAGAAGACGTTGGACAGCACGCTCCACGCGGCGAAGAACGCCACCGCGGCCACCGCGGCGAAGCCGGTGAAGGCGGTCCACAGCACGGTTCCGGACACGCCCAGCCGCTGCAGCACCAGCAGCAGCGCCGCGGCGGAGATGAGGAAGGTGATGACGCGCCGCGAGCCGACCACGAGTTCGGGCGGTGCGTCGTAGCGGGCCCAGAGCCGATCGCCGAGGCGCCGCGCGATCACCCGCAGCAGCCACGCGACGAGGACGATCAGCAGGACCTGGCCCAGGGGCACGATCACGCCCAGCCACTCCTGCATCCAGACCGGCAACTGCTGCCCCATGCGGCTCCTGTGTCGCGACGCGCGAAAGATGCGGATTCTCTCAGATCGGGCCAGGGCGCTGGCCACCATGACCACGGTCACGCGTGGCACCGCGAGGCCGGCGGTTAGACTCGCCCCGGGCCCGCGCATCCGCGGGCGCACCGTTCCGCCCCATTCCGCGCCGGAGGTTCCACCTTGAAGATGTCGCTGCTCAGCCTTGCCACCACCCTCGTGCTCACCTGCGGTGCCGTCGCGCCCGCCGTGGCGCATGACCGCTGCCTGGACGAGGCCTGCCACCTGGTGGCCCTGGTCGACGTGGACGCCGCGGGCGCGTCGGGCGGTGCCGTCGCCGCCACCCGCATGGGAACCTGGGGCGTCGACACGGCCGGCATGGACACCTCGGTGTCGCCCGGCGACGACTTCTTCGGCTACGTGAGCGGCACCTGGGCCGCGGACACCGAAATCCCCGCCGACAAGTCGATGTACGGCTCGTTCCTCGCCCTGCGCGACCTGTCCGAGTCGCGCGTGCGCGGGCTGGTGGAGGGCTATGTGGAGCAGGGCGCCGCCGCGACCGGCGACGCGGCCAAGGTCGCCACGCTGTACCGCGGCTTCCTCGACGAGGCCGCGATCGAGGCGCAGGGCGCGAAGCCGCTGGCGCCGCACCTCGACGCCATCCGCGCAGCCGCCGACCGCGACGCGCTGGCCGACCTCATGGGTGCGGCTTCCGGCAGCGTCGGTGCCACGCTGTTCCGCCTCGGCGTCTCCGACGACCAGCGCGATCCGGACCGCTACACGCTGTACATGAGCCAGTCGGGCCTGGGCCTGGGCGACCGGCAGATGTACCTGGACGAGAAGTTCGCGCCGCAGCGCGAGCGCTACGTCGCCTACATCGGCCAGCTGCTCGAGCTGGCCGGCTGGGACGATCCGAAGGGCAACGCGCAGCGCGTCTTCGACTTCGAGAAGGCGGTGGCCGAAGCCCACTGGACCCGCGCCGAGAGCCGCGACCGCAGCCGCACCTACAACCCGGTCGAGCGCGCCGAATTCGCGACCACCGCGCCCGGCTTCGACTGGGAGCGCTTTTTCACCGCCGCGGGCGTCGGCCAGGCCGAGCGTGCGGTGGTCCGCCAGGACAGCGCCATTCCGAAGCTGGCCGCGCTGTTCGCCAAGGCCAACCTCGACACGCTGAAGGCCTGGCAGGCTTTCCACGTCACCGACCAGGCCGCACCGCTGCTGTCCAAGGCCTTCGTCGACGCGCACTTCGACTTCCGTTCGAAGTTCCTGTCCGGCCAGCCGGAGCAGAAGGAGCGCTGGAAGCGCGGCGTGGCGCATGCCGAGGAGGCCATGGGCGAGGCGATCGGCCGCGACTACGTGCAGCTGTACTTCCCGCCGGACGCCAAGGCCAAGATGGACGCGCTGGTCGCCAACGTGAAGGCCGCCATGGGCGCGCGGCTGGACACGCTTGCCTGGATGGGCGAGGACACCAAGACCGAGGCCCGCGCCAAGCTGGCCGGCTTCGGGCTCAAGATCGGCCACCCGGACACCTGGCGCGACTACGCCGCGCTCGAGGTCAGGGAAGGCGACGTGCTCGGCAACGCGCTGCGTTCAGCCGCATTCGAATGGGACTATGACCGCGCGCGCATCGGCCAGCCGGTCGACAAGGCCGAGTGGGGCATGACCCCGCAGACGGTCAACGCCTACTACTCGTCGGTCAAGAACGAGATCGTGTTCCCGGCCGCGATCCTGCAGCCGCCGTTCTTCGATCCCGACGCGGATCCGGCGGTGAACTACGGCGGCATCGGCGGCGTGATCGGCCACGAGATCATCCACGGCTTCGACGACCAGGGGCGCAAGTCCGACGGCGCCGGGCTGCTGCGTGACTGGTGGACGGCGGACGACGCCGCCAAGTTCGAGGCCGAGGCCGCGAAGCTGGGCGCGCAGTACGAGGCCTATGCGTTCCCGCAGCTGCCGGGCATGCACATCAACGGCAAGGTGGCGATGGGCGAGAACATCGGCGACCTCGGCGGCCTGACGATCGCGCTGGAGGCCTACCGCCGCTCGCTCGACGGCAGGGACGCGCCGGAGATCGACGGTTTCACCGGCGAGCAGCGCTTCTTCATGGGCTGGGCCCAGGTGTGGCGCACCCTGTGGCGTGACGATGCGCTGCGCCAGCAGCTGGTCAACGGCACGCATTCGCCGGGGCACATCCGCGCGTTCGCGCCGCTGCGCAACATCGATGCCTGGTACGACGCGTTCGACGTGAGCGAAGGCGACAAGCTGTACATCGCGCCGGAGGATCGCGTCCGGATCTGGTGACGCCGCCGCGTCTCCATGTGCAGGAAGGGGCGGCCATCTGGCCGCCCCTTTTCATTGGCACCCGTTCCGTGGCGTAATCGGGCACCCACGTCGTCCGTCCCACCGAGGTCCGCAGTCCGCACAGCCACAGGAGCCAGCCACGCGATGCATCCGGAAGTGATCAGCGAGGAATACGGGATCCCCGCCGCCCAGGCGAGGGACATCATCGGCCGCGAGACGCGGCGGGCGCTGCTGCAGCGCTGGCAGGCATGGGCATGGCTCACGCTCACGGCGGGACTGGCCACCGCCCTGTACCTGGCGCAGCCCGGCAACGGCCTCTGCGCACTGGCCATCGGCGGCGGCGCACTGCTGGTCTGGTACCAGGTCGGGCGCTTCCTCGCCGAGCCGGCGGTGCATGCCGCCGCGCGGGACCGCTCGGCCGCTTGACCGCGGTCAGGGTCCGGCCCTGCCGGCCATCCTAGGCTTGCACGCTCCCGTCCGATCCGGAGCGCTGCATGTCCGAGCCGTCCATCCTCATCGTCGGTGCCGGCCCCGCCGGCCTGTGCCTGGCGCGCGCGCTGTCGCTGCGCGGGCTGGAGGTCGACGTGATCGAGCGCCAGCCGCGGTCGGCGATCGCCAGCCCGGCGCCTGACGGGCGCGAAATCGCCCTCACCCGTGGCTCGCTGCGCATCCTTCGCGAGCTCGGGGTCCTCGACCGGATCGAGGCCAGCCGCGTGCATCCGCTGGTGCGCGCCAGGGTGGCCGATGGCGATGCCGGCGAGGGCTTCGAGGTCGATGCCGCGCCGTTCGGCCATGAGGCCCTGGGCAACCTGATCGCCAACAGCGACATCCGCGCCGCGGCCTGGGCGATGGTCGAAGCGGATCCGCGCATCCGCGTGCACTTCGATGCGTGCGTGGCATCGGTTACCGCGGGTTCGCGCAGCGCCGCCGTGGTGCTCGAGGACGGGCGGCGCTTCGAAGCGCCGCTGCTGGTGGCGGCCGACAGCCGCTTCTCGGCCACCCGCCGGGCGCTGGGCATTCCCGTGGCCATGCACGACTTCGGCAAGACCATGCTGGTCTGCCGCGTCCGACCGGAACTGGCGCACGGTGGCGTGGCCTGGGAATGGTTCGGCGAGGGCCAGACGCGCGCCCTGCTGCCGCTCGGCGAATGCCTGGCCTCCGCGGTGCTCACCGTCACCGGGGCCGAAGCGGAGCGCCTGGTGGCGCTGGATCCCGCGGAGTTTTCCCGGGAGCTGGAGCAGCGATATCGCGGCCGCTTCGGCCGCATGGTCCTCGAAGGCGAGGTGCACGCCTGGCCGCTGGTCGCGACCTGGGCGCACCGCTTCGTCGGCCAGCGCTTCGCACTCGTCGGCGACGCCGCCGTCGGCATGCATCCGGTCACCGCGCACGGCTTCAACCTCGGCCTGGCCAGCGTCGAACGCCTGGCCTCGATCGTGGCCGAGTCGATGGCGCGCCATGGCGATCCGGCGGAACCCGGCCTGCTGGCGCGCTACCAGCGGCGCCACCGCGCCGGCTGCGCCGCCCTGTTCCTCGGAACCGGGCTGGTGGTGCGTGTGTTCACCGACGACCGCGCGCTGCTGCGGCCGCTGCGCCGCGCGATCATCGGGGCCGGACGCGCGCTGCCGCCGCTGCGCCGCGCGCTGGCCGACGTGCTGCTCGATGACGGACCCGTCGATCCGACGCCGCTGGAGCGCCTGCGTCGTGGCCTGGCGGTGCTGCGGCCCAGGGCCGCCGGCGGCCCGCGGCTACAATGAACGGCCCCACGCACGCTGGAGCCGCCATGCCCGCCATCCCCGCCTGCCCGCAATGCGGACTGGAGAACACCTATGCCGATGGCGCCCTGCTGGTCTGCGCCGACTGCGGCCATGAGTGGGCGCCCGGCGACGGCGCGGCGGGCGATGCCCCGGTGGTGCGCGACGTCAACGGCAATCCGCTGGCGGCCGGCGATACCGTGGTCGTGATCAAGGACCTCAAGGTCAAGGGCTCGTCGATTCCGCTCAAGCAGGGCACGGTGATCCGCAACATCCGCCTGGTCGAGGACGACGCCGAGCACATCGAGGGCCACTCCGACCGGATCAAGGACCTGGTGCTGAAGACCTGCTTCCTGCGCAAGGCCTGATTCCCATGGACGCGGCGTCCGCCCTCGACATGGCCCCGGCACCGGGTCGCCGCGTCGCCGTCGTCGGCGGCGGGCCGGCCGGGCTGTTCGCGGCCGAGCGGCTGCGCGCGGCGGGCTGCGAGGTGCACGTCTTCGAGGCCAAGGGGTCGGTGGGCCGCAAGTTCCTCGTCGCCGGCAAGGGCGGCCTCAACCTCACCCATTCCGATCCGCCCGCGCTGTTCGCCAGCCGCTACCGCGAGCGCGCCGGCGAGGTGGCCGGCTGGCTGGACGCCTTCGACGCCGACGCGCTCCGCGCCTGGGCGCTTGGCCTGGGCGTCGAGACCTTCGTGGGCAGCTCGGGCCGGGTCTTCCCCCGCGACCTGAAGGCCGCACCGCTGCTGCGCGGCTGGGTACGCCGGCTGCGCGCCGAGGGCGTGCAGCTGCACGTGCACCACCGCTGGACAGGCTGGACCGACGGCGGAGGCCTGCGCTTCGAGGCGCCGGGCGGCGAGCGGATCTTCGAGGCCGATGCGACCGTGCTCGCGCTGGGCGGCGGCAGCTGGCCGGAGCTGGGCTCGGACGGCGCGTGGCAGGACCTGCTGCGCAAAGCCGGCATCGACCTCGCGCCGCTGCGACCGGCCAACTGCGGATTCGACGTGGACTGGTCGGCGCATTTCGCGCAGCGCCACGCCGGCGCCCCGCTGAAGCCGGTCATCGCGCACTGGCGCGAGACCGACGACAGCCTGCATGCGCTGCAGGGCGAGTGCGTGGTCTCCGCGCACGGGATCGAGGGCAGCCTGGTCTATGCCATCTCGGCGGCGCTGCGGGACCGGATCGAGCGCGAGGGGCACGCGGTCGTCGAGCTGGACCTCGCCCCCGGTCGCGACAATGCGCGCCTGCGGGGCGAACTCGCGCGCCCGCGCGGCAAGCGCAGCCTGTCCGAACACCTGCGTCGCGCCGCCGGCCTGGACGGCGTCAAGGCGGGCCTGCTGCGCGAGGTGCTCGGCGCCGACGCCCTGCATGATCCGCAGGCCGTGGCCGCCGCGGCCAAGCGGCTGCCGCTGCGCCTGCGCGCGCCCCGGCCCATCGCCGAGGCGATCAGCAGCGCCGGCGGCGTGCGCCTGGAGGCGCTGGATGCGGAGCTGATGCTGCGCGCGCGGCCGGGAACCTTCGCCGCGGGCGAGATGCTCGACTGGGAGGCGCCGACCGGGGGCTACCTGCTGACCGCCTGCTTCGCCAGCGGCCACGTCGCGGCCGGCGGCGTGCTGCGCTGGCTGTCCCGGGCCTGACGCCGTCGGCAGCCCGATGGGGCATGCTGCTCCGTCCAGATCCGAACCGTGAGAGGCAACCATGAAGCGCGGACCCGTCCTGACCTGCCTGCTCGCGGCGCTCGTACTCGGGGGCTGCGAGCGCGCACCATCGGGGCCCGCCGGGCCTGCCGCCGGGGCTCACGTCGCGTCGCCGGTCACGCCCGACGCGACGCCCACGACGGTGCTCCCGCCGGCCTTCGTGGTGTCGACCAACGAGCCGTTCTGGCAGGCCCGCGTGGAAGACAGCGCGGTGGTGCTTGACGGACCCGAAGTCGCGGGCCGGCGCTTCGCGATCGAGCGCGAGGAGCCCGGTGACGGCACGCGCGTGGTCCATGCCCGCGACGGCGCCGGGACGATCGAGGTCCGGCTCGCCCCCGGTCCCTGTCAGGACAGCATGTCGGGCGCGGTTTTTCCCTACTCGGGCGAACTGGTCGTCGACGGCGTGGGCCCGACGCGCGGGTGTGCGCGTCCGGCGGACATGCCGCCGCCGCGGCCGTCGCAAGGCTGAGGCGAGCCGGGCGCGTCGGCGAACGCGCCCGCAGCCTCAGCCGCGAGCCGCAGCCAGGGTGTCGGCGGGGACCGCCCTTGGCGCCACCCGGCCGGGTTCGACCAGGATGGTGTCGCCCCAGTCGCTGGGCAGGATGATCGCCACAGGGCGCCCGCTGGCCGTGGCGTCGCCGAGCGCGACCGCGTGGGCCGCCATGGTCGCCTTGAACCGGCTGTGGAAGACCTCGTCGAACGTCGCGCCGCAGACCTGGAAGCCGGCCGCAAGCTGCTTGATCTCGACCATGGGCGTGCCTCGATGTTGGGGGAGCCCCGGCCCAGCTTCACGACTTGCTCAAGGTCGCGGCCGTTTCCGTTGCTGAGCGGCATCCGTGACCGGTGCAGGGCCGTGCTGCCGGGGCGTCCCAAGCTTGCGCCACCACCGTCCGGTCGCCCGTCGGCGACTTCGCGTTTCCGGGGTAGGAATAATCCGAATCAGCGCGGCGAAGGCTCGACCACGGGCTCGTCTTCGGGAAGCAGGTCTTCGCTCGCGTGGGCCCGCTGCTCGGCCACCAGGTGCGCGTCGAGGTCGCGGTTGACCGACATGTCGGCCGCGGCCTCGCGCGGATGCGGGTGCGGGTGCGGGTGCGGCGCCGGCGCTGCGCCGTCCACGAGCTCGGTCGTGTACTGGATGTTGCGCGGCGTCCGCACGCCCGCGTCGGCCAGGCCCGTGCGCACGGCGTGGATCGCCTCGCTGCGCACCTTGCCGAGGTCGCACTGGCGCTGGTCGACCCAGGCGAAGAAGCGCAGCGTGATGCCGCCGGCGTCATAGGCATCGACGGTCCATGACGGACCGGGATCGCTGGCCACGCCGTCGATCGCACGGATCGCGTCGAGCGCGATCTCCTGCACGTGGCGGATCGATTCCTCGACGTCGAGCGGGATGGTGAACTCGAGGCGCCGCTTCGGATTGCTGGAGAAATTCAGCACCACCGACTTGAACACCAGCGCATTGGGAAGCGTCAGCCGGTTGCCATCGTGGGTCACCAGGACGGTGGCGCGCGAGGTCAGGGCCGCGACCTTGCCTTCGTGCGCATTGTCGATGCGCAGCAGCTCGCCCGGCGCGAACGGACGGCGGATGCTGAGCAGCACGCCGGCGACGTAGTTCTCGGCGATGTCCTTGAAGGCGAAGCCCAGCGCGAGGCCGATCACGCCGGCCGAACCCATCACCGCGCCCACCAGCGCGGTTGCGCCGAGCAGGTCGAGCGCGACCAGCACGCCGCCCAGCAGGACCAGCCACTGCACCAGCTGCTGCACCAGGCTGGCGAAGAACGGATTCTCCGACTGCCAGTTGCGGCGCGCGATGCGGGCGCCCAGGCGACGGCCCAGCCACTTGCCGAACCACCAGGCCAGGGCCACGACGGCGATCGCGACCAGCAGCAGGGGCAGGGCGGCGAGCAGCCGGGTCACCTTGTCCAGTGCCAGTTCCGAGGCGGTGGCGACGCGGTCGGTGAAGCGCGTGCTGAGGACGACGCGGTTGTCGACGCGGGCGATGCCCGGCTGCTGGGCGGCCACCTGCGCGGCACGTTCGCGGTCCTCCGGCGCCAGGACCACGCCCTGGAGCTCGGCCACGCCGTCGCGCACGGTGACCGAAACGTCGGCCAGGCCCGTGTCCTGCAGGCGCTGGGCCAGGCGGCGGCTCTCCAGCAGGTCTCCGGACACGGCTTCAGCCGTGTCGAGAGGATCACCCGCATCGGGCAGTCCAGCCGCATCGGGCAGTCCGGCCGCATCACGCAGGCCGGCCGCATCGGGCAGTCCAGCCGGTGGCGCGGCGTCCTGGGCCGACGCGGCCCCGACGCCCAGGGCGAGTGTGAACAGGAGGGCGGCGAGGGGTCCGGAAAGGCGGGTGCGCATGGATCAATGCTCGCATGCCGCGGTGAAGGCTGCGCCTGCGGGACGTCGCGGCCGGCCTGCCCGGACGCCGCACTTGTGCACGCCATCCACCGCCCCGATAACCGAAGCTGGAGCCACCGTGACGTGCAGGAGCAGACCATGGCCACCGGCTGGGCAGGCGACGGCGCCGTGCAGGACCAGATCGACGCGACGGTGAAGGACGCCATCGAGCGCGCGCGCAGCCGCCTCGGGACCGGTCCGGGGCGCGCCGCGTGCGAGGAGTGCGAGACCCCCATCCCCGAGGCACGCCGCAAGGCGGTGCCCGGCGTGCGGCTGTGCGTGGCCTGCCAGGAGGCGCTCGACGAGGAGGAGGCCGGGCACGCCGGCTACAACCGCCGCGGCAGCAAGGACAGCCAGCTGCGCTGAGGCGGCGCTGCTAGGCTTCGCGTCCGGATGCGACGGGAGAACCGGGTGGCGATCAAGGGACAGGGACCCGGCTGGCTCCAGGGCGTGCTCGCCCGCCTGCGCGGTGGGCCCGCGGTGGATCCGACCGGGCTTCCGCTGCCGCCTGCGCGCCTGCGCCGCCATCGCGGCTACGTCTCGTTGCAGTTCGTGCGCGGCCAGACCCAGAGCCGAATGGCCGCCGGCGATCCCGACCGCCTGCTGGTGGACTACACGCGGAGCATGCTGGCGGCGCTGCTGTGGCAGCCGCGACCGGCGCGGATCGGCATCGTCGGGCTCGGCGGCGGGTCGCAGGTCAAGTTCCTGCATCGCCACGTCGCGCAGGCACGGCTCGAGGTCGTGGAAAACCATCCCGGCGTGATCGCGCTGCGCCGGGACTTCGGCATCCCGGACGACCACGCGCGCCTCGAGGTCGTGCTCGACGATGGCGCCCGCTTCATCGCGGCCAGGCCCGGGCGCTACGAGGTGCTGCTGGTGGACGGCTACGACGCCGCGGGCATTCCACCCGCGCTGTCGACGCCGGCCTTCCACGCCGCCTGTCGCGACGCGCTGGTGCCCGGCGGCGTCATGGCCAGCAACCTGCACGGCGATGACCCGGAGCCGCGCATCCGGCGGCTGCGCGATGCCTTCGGCGCGGACCGGGTGCTGGTCGTCGAGGAGGAGAAGATGAGCAACCGCGTCGCCTTCGCCTGGACCGGGGCGGCTCCCGATGGCGGCGACGCCTGCATCGCCGCCGTCGACGCGGCGCTCACCGGCGAGGCCCGGCGCGAGCTGGCCGTCGCCATCGAACGCATCGCGCAGGCGCTGCGCCGTCGCGGGGCAGGGCCGTGCGCGAACTGATCGCGCTGCCCGCCGGCATGTTCGACGCGCTGCGCGCCGCCTACGCCACGCCCCCGCGCGCCTACCACCATTTCGGCCACGTGGAAGCGCTGCTGGGCCACTTCGACGAGGTCGCCGCCGGTCCGGGCTGGGCGCGTCCGCGCGAGGCCTGGCTGGCGATGCTCTATCACGACGCCGTCTACCAGCCCGGCCGCCGCGACAACGAGGCGCGATCGGCCGAACTGGCGGCGCAGGGCATCGCGCGCTGGCTGCCCGACGCGGGCCTGGACGTGGCACATGTCGTCGACCTGATCGAGCTGACCGCCCGCCATGGCGCGCTGTCGCCGGAGGCGCTCGGCGACGGCCCAGACGGCAACGACCGCCGTAACTTCCTCGACTGCGACATGGCCATCCTCGGCGCCGATGCCGCCGCCTTCGACGCCTACGACCGCGCGATCGCGGAGGAATACCGCGACGCCGTGCCCGGCTGGCTGTACCGGATCAACCGGCGGCGCTTACTGCGCGGCCTGCTGCGCCGTGAACGCATCTATCTCGGCGACTTCTTCCACGCGCGCCTGGACGCCGCGGCCCGCGCCAACCTGCGCCGCGCCCTGGGCGGGCGGGACTGACGAGCGACGACAGGACCGACCTGCGACGCAGGGCTCGCGCGCCTGCCATGGGCCGCGGGTATCCTGTGCACGATGGCGAAGCTCCTGCTCAACATGCGGATGGTGCCCGAGGACGAGGCGGACGAGGTCCGCGGCTTCCTGCGTGCGCACGCCATCGCCTTCCACGAGACCAGGCCCAGCCGCTGGGGCATCTCCTACGGCGGCATCTGGGTGTCCGAGGACGCCGATTACCCGCAGGCGCGGCGACTGATGGACGACTACCAGGCGGCCCGCCAGTCGCGCGCGCGCGCCGAACATGCCCAGGCGGTGGAGGACGGCAGCGCGGACACGTTTGCCGACATGTTCCGCCGCGAGCCGCTGCGGGTGCTTGCGGTACTGCTGGGCATCGTCGGCCTGCTGCTGCTCGTGGCGCTGCCGGTGGTGCTGCTGGGGCGGGCCGGGACGTGAGCCCGAGCCGGCCGGGCAGGACACCCTACTGGCCGGACCGCTCCGCCCTGCGCAGGCGGCGCAACGCAAGACGGGCCTTCTGGCTGCTGGCCGTGCTGGTGCTGGTGCTGCCGTGGTTCGGCTACCAGCATGTGCGCGACTGGCTGCGCCCGGGCGCGGATGCAAACCGTCGTGCAGTCGACGGAGCGGTCGAGAGCATGTCGGCCCAGGTCATTCCGGCCGGGAGCACCGAGGCCGGAGCGCCGCTGGTCGCGAAACCGGCTGGTGATGCGGGCAACCCCGACGGCGACGCGGACAACCCCGACGGCGACGCGGCCGCCGGGCTCGACGCCATCGACCGCGACGCACGGGCCGGCGACGGCGCGGCGGCCGTCGCGCGGCTGGCCGACCTCGGGGCCGAGGTGCATCGCCAGGTCCTTCTGGCCGACCGGGGCAGCGCGATCCGCCGCGAGGCCGCGCGCCGCGACGTCGCCGACATTCCCGGCGTGCGCGCGGCGGGCTGGGTGGACCGCATGACCATGCTGCTGGTGATGGCGTCGCGCGGCACCGGGCACGCGACCATCGCCGAGGCCTGCCGCCGCCTCGGCACGCACGGCGACGTGGCCGGCCTCGCGGTCCGCGTGCAGGAAGTCGCGGGCGACCAGGTCTCGGCCGGCGCGCTGCTGGGCGAGTGCAGGCCGGGTAACGGCGCGTCCGCGGGCGGCGGCCCGATGCAGCCGTTCCCCGGCGCTCCGCTGCGCGCCGCGCAGGGTGGGGCGGAAGCGGACGACGAAGATCCCGAAGCCGCGGACGCGCGGCGCCGGCGCGCCGAAGAGAGCCTGCGCATCCTCAGCGAGACCACGCCCGAACTTCCCACGGCTCCGCAACCCCGGGTCGACCCCTGACGCGCGGTGGTCGCCGAGCGCTTATCATCGGCGCGCACCCGACGCCCCCCGGACTCCCGCTTGGAACTGCTCGACCGCTTCGCCATCGCCGTGCTCGCGCTCGGCTGCCTCGTGTCCGCCGGCTGCGCGCGCGACGACGTGCCCGCCGCCGGCCAGGACCAGCCGCCCGCGACCAGCGCGCCGACGCCGTCGCCGCGCAATTCGCTTGAGCCCGATCCCGGCAAGGCGCCGACCGAGCGCGCCGCGCCGCCCACCCTGCAGCCAGTGGCCATCGGCCGCTTCGTGCCGGCCGACCGCGTCTCCACCGCGATGACCGGCGCGCTGGACATCGGCGACTCGCGGATCACCGGCGAGAACGGCGCGGCCTTCGTCACCGAGCGCATGGCCATCGTGCGCGGTGGCGACGAATACAGCGCCGGCGAGCGCTACGCCGACATGATGAGCATCGACGCCGGCCAGCCGGTGGAGCTGCGGCGCGTGCTGGACGAAGTGCGCGCCGACGGCCAGGGCTTCTGCGGCAGCATGAAGACCGGCTTCCTGGCGCTGGCCAGCTACGAGGAGGCCGGCATCCGCGTCGTCAAGCTGCTCGCGCTGCAGGGCGACGGCATTCCCGCCGCCACCGCCACCGATACCCGGCTGTGCGCCGCGACGAGCTACGAAGCCGCGCGCTGAGTCAGGCCACCGTGCCCGCCGCGTGGCCCGAGGCCCAGGCCCACTGGAAGTTGTAGCCGCCCAGCCAGCCGGTGACGTCGACCACTTCGCCGATGAAATACAGGCCCGGCACGCTGCGCGACATCATCGTCGTCGATGACAGCCCGTCGGTGTCGACGCCGCCGAGCGTGACTTCCGCGGTGCGGTAGCCCTCGGTCCCGCTGGCCACCACCGGCCACGCCGACAGCGCGGCGGCCGCGCGCGCCAGCATCGGCTCGTCGAACTGGCGCAGCGGCCGGTCCCCCAGCCAGTGCTCGCACAGCCGCTGCGCGAAGCGCTTGGGCATGCGTTCGGCCAGCACGGTGCGCAGTTCGCTCGCAGGACGCGCCGCGCGCTGCGCGCGCAGGAATTCCAGGGCGTCCAAGCCGGGCAGCAGGTCGATCGCCAGCGGCTGGCCCGGTTCCCAGTACGAGGACACCTGCAGCATCGCCGGCCCGCTGAGCCCGCGATGGGTGACCAGCATCGCGTTGCGGAAGCACGGGCCGCGCGCGACGGCCTCGACCTCGAGCGCGACGCCACTGAGCCCTTCCAGGCGCTCCGCGTGGCTGCCGGTGAGCACCAGCGGCACCAGGCCTGCGCGCGTCGGTAGCACCGCGTTGCCGAACTGTTTCGCCAGCGCATACCCGAAGCCGCTGCCGCCCAGGCTCGGGATCGACAGTCCGCCGCTCGCCACCACCAGCGACGCCGCCGCGACCCGCCCGCGGGCGGTGTCGACGAGGAAGCCGTCCCCCTCCCGCGTCACCGCGTGCACGTCGCAGCCGGTCTCGATCGAGACCCCGGCATCGCCGCATTCGTCGAGCAGCATGCGCACGATCTGCTTCGAGGACTCGTCGCAGAACAGCTGCCCCAGCTCCTTCTCATGCCACGCGATGCCGTGGCGGTCGACCATGTCGATGAAGTCGGCGGGTCGATACCGCGCCAGCGCCGACTTGCAGAAGTGCGGATTGGCCGAGATGAAGTTGGCGGCCGTGGTGCCGGTATTGGTGAAATTGCAGCGGCCGCCGCCCGACATCAGGATTTTCTTGCCCGGCCTGTTGGCGCGCTCGATGACCCGCACGCCGCGTCCGCGCCGGCCCGCGGTCATCGCACACATGAGCCCGGCGGCGCCGGCCCCGATGACCAGCACATCGCATGAAATCGTCATCGCGACAGGATAGCCCGGCGGTCTCCCGCCACGACGCCCCGATGAGCCCGAAGTAGAATGTCCCGATGCACGATCAGCCAGATCATCCGCCACCTCGCCAGCCCACGCTCCGCGCACAGCGAACGAACGCGCACACAGGGATGCGCCCGTGACCTGGCTGGGCCTGGTCGCGGTCATCATCGGGCTCTACCTGGCGTTCAAGGTCGCCGGCGTCGTGCTCAAGCTCGCGCTGTGGGTGCTGATCGTGGTCGCCGCCTACTGGTGGCTGGCGCCGATGTTCGGCTGGCCGCCACTGGACGAGGTGATCCACGTGCTGGGCCCCTGAGGGCCCAGGCCTTTACTCCGGGCGCGGGCCCTTGCGGTGCGGCGTCCGCGGCGGGAACGGTTTCTTGCCGAAGGTCTTCTTCGCGAAGGGCTTCCGGCCCGGCACCTTGCCGGCCGTGTCCGGCGCATCCCCGTCCCGGGTGATCCGCAGCTGCTGTCCCGCGCACCAGACGCCCTTGAGGTGCGTCATGGTCTCCTGCGGCATGCCGTCAGGCAGGTCGATCAGGCTGTGATCCTCGAAGATCTCGATGCGGCCGATGTGCTTCGCCTCGAGGTTGGCCTCGTTGGCGATGGCGCCGACGATGTTGCCCGGCTTCACCCCGTGGTCGTAGCCGACCTCGACCCGGAACGTCTGCATGCCGGCCTGGGGCGGGCGTGCCGTGCGCTCCTTCTTCGGGAACGCGGGCCGGTCACCGCGGTCGCCGCGCTCGGGGCGCTCGGGACGGCCGGGGCGGTCGCGGAAGCCGCGATCCTCGCCGAACGCCGGCGCCGGCCTCGGGTCGCGCTTGGGCGCCTCCATCAGCAGCGGCACGTCGCCGCGCGCCATCTTCGCCAGCGCCGCGGCGATCTCCACCGCCGGCACGTTGAACTCGCGCTCGTAGTCCTCGACCAGCGACTGGAACAGCGTCAGCCCGCCCGCGGCCAGGGTGTCGGTGATCGACTGCTTGAACTTGCCGATGCGCGCGTCGTTGACGTTCTCCACCGTCGGCAGCTCCATCTGCTCGATCGGCTGGCGGGTGGCGCGCTCGATCGAGCGCAGCATGTTGCGCTCGCGCGGGGCGATGAACAGGATCGCCTCGCCGCTGCGCCCGGCGCGGCCGGTGCGGCCGATGCGGTGGACGTAGCTCTCGGTGTCATAGGGCACGTCGTAGTTCAGCACGTGGCTGATGCGGTCGACGTCCAGCCCGCGCGCGGCGACGTCGGTCGCGACCAGGATGTCGACCTTGCCGTCCTTCAGCTGGGCGATGGTGCGTTCGCGCTGCGCCTGGGCGATGTCGCCGTTGATCGCCGCGGCGGCGAAGCCGCGGGCCTGCAGCTTCTCGGCCAGCTCCTCGGTCGCGATCTTGGTGCGCGTGAACACGATCATGCCGTCGAAGGGTTCGGCCTCGAGGATCCGGGTCACCGCGTCGAGCTTGTTGGTGCCGCTGACCATCCAGTAGCGCTGGCGGATATTGCGCGCGGTGCTGGTGGCGGACTTGATCGCGACCTCGACCGGGTCCTTCAGGTAGGTCTGCGCGATGCGCCGGATCGGCGGCGGCATGGTGGCCGAGAACAGCGCCACCTGGCGCGTCTCCGGCGTGCGCGCGAGCACCGCCTCGACGTCGTCGATGAAGCCCATGCGCAGCATCTCGTCGGCCTCGTCGAGCACCAGCAGGCGCAGCTCGGAGATGTCCAGCGAACCCTTCTCGAGGTGGTCGATGACGCGCCCCGGCGTGCCGACGATCACCTGCACGCCGCGACGCAGCGCCTGCAGCTGCGGCCCGTAGCCTTGGCCGCCGTAGATCGGCAGCACCTGGAAACCAGGCAGGAAGGCGGCGTACTTCTGGAAGGCTTCGGCGACCTGGATCGCCAGTTCGCGCGTCGGCGCCAGCACCAGCACCTGCGGCTTGCGCGCCGTCGGGTCGAGGCGGGCCATGGCCGGCAGCGCGAAGGCCGCGGTCTTGCCGGTGCCGGTCTGCGCCTGGCCAAGGACGTCGCGGCCGGCCAGCAGCGGCGGGATCGTCGCGGCCTGGATCGGCGAAGGGGCTTCGTAGCCCACCGCGGTCAGGGCCTGCAGCAGGGGCTGCGGCAGGCCAAGATCGGTGAACAGAATGGTGGGGGCGTCGGAACTCATCTGCGGCCTCGATGCGGCCGGGACGGCCTTGCGGGCTGCGATTCTACGCCGCGTGGCGCATCCGTGCCGTCACCGCAGGCGCGTCGCGAGCCGCTGGCCGAGGCGGACGGCGGTTTCCGCGCCCAGCCCCGGGGCGAGCGCGGCCACCCCCGGGGGCAGCAGCACGATCACCGTCGAGCCGTAGTTGAAGCGCGCCATTTCCTGGAAGCGCGCGAGTTCGACCGTGGCGCCGCCCATGTAGTCCTTGCTGGCCACGCGATCACCGTAGGCGGGGATTTCCTCGCCGCTCCAGACGGTTTCCACGCCCGAGACCAGCAGGGCGCCGACCATCACCACCGCCATCGGCCCGAAGTCGGTGGCGAAGTGGCAGACCAGGCGCTCGTTGCGTGCGAACAGCCGCGGTACCCGGGCCACCGCGTCCGGTCCGACGCTGAAGAGCCGGCCCGGCACGTGGACGGTACGCAGCAGGCGGCCGTTCCAGGGCATGTGCACGCGGTGGTAGTCGCGCGGCGAGAGATAGACCGTGGCGAACACGCCACCGTCGTAGGGCGCGGCGGCGGTCGCGTCGGCGAGCAGCTCGGCGGCGGTGAACGAGCGGCCCTTGGCCTGGAAGATGCGTCCGTCCTCGATCGGGCCGCACTGGCTGATGCGGCCGTCGGCCGGCATCAGGATCGCGTCCGGATCGGGGTCGGCCACGCGCGCGCCCTCGCGCAGGCCGCGGGTAAAGAAGGCATTGAACGTGGTGTAGGCCGCGGGGTCGGACTGGGCCGCTTCCGACAGGTCCACGCCGAAGCGCCGCACCACGGTGTCGATCAGCCAGGCGCGCAGACGCGGATGGTCCGAATAGGCCAGCCGGCGCGCCGCCCCCGACAGCAGGCGGTGCGGAAGCGCATAGGTCAGCGCGGTGACCAGGCTCACGGCAGCGCCTCGCCGGTGAGCGCGGCCAGGTCGCGCGCGATCGCCGCCGGATCCAGCGGTCCCTGCACCACGCCGGCCATCCGGCCTTCGGCGTCCAGCACCGCGAGCGCGGCGGAATGGTCGATGGTGTAGGCGTCGTCGGGCGCGCCGTCGGGCCCGGGCACCTTCATGAACACCAGCGACAACGAGCGCGCGAAAGCCTCGAGCGCGGGCACGTCGGCGGTCGCGGCCAGGGTGTCGCGGTGGAAGAACGCCGCGTATTCGCCGATGCGGTCCGGGCTGTCGCGCTCGGGATCGACCGAGACGAACAGCACCCGCGGCCGGCGGGCCTCCGGCAGCGCTTCCCACGCCGTCTGCGCGCGCGCCAGGTCGGCCAGCGTGGTCGGACAGACGTCGGGGCAGTGGGTGAAACCGAGGAACACCAGGGTCCAGTGGCCGTGCAGCTCGCCGGGCACCAGCTGGGTGCCATCGGACTGCTGCAGGGTGAACGGCGGCAGTTCGCGTGCCTGCGGGAACAGGCGCACGGTTTCCAGTTCGGGGCCGGCCGGTTGACCGGGGCTGCCGAACCAGCGCTGCGAGGCGACGAGGCCAAGGCCGGCGGCGAGGGCGATCACCAGCACGATCAGGATGCTGCGGTTGAACATGGTGCCTCGTGGCGTCGGGGGCGGGCCATCATAGCGGCCCGCGGGAGGGCAGGGCATCGCTTCCCTATATACTGCGTGGCCCCGGCGGAAAGCGCCGCGAACGCGCACCATGACCACCCACCAGCTCCAGACCATCATCGACCTGATCCGCTACGGTGCCAGCCGCTTCAACGCGGCCGGGCTGACCTTCGGCCACAGCTACGACAACGCGCTGGACGAGGCCACCCAGCTCACCCTGCACGCGCTGCACCTGCCGCACGACCTGAGCCCGGTGTACGGCCAGGCGCGGGTGACCGAGGCCGAGAAGGAGGAGGTGCTGGCGCTCTTCATCCGCCGCATCGAGGAGCGCATCCCGGCCGCCTACCTGTGCGGCGAGGCCTGGTTCGCGGGGCTCAGCTTCAAGAGCGATCCACGCGCGCTGGTTCCGCGCTCGCCGATCGCCGAACTGATCGAGTCGGGCTTCGAGCCCTGGCTGGCGGGCCGCGACGTGCGCCGCGCGCTGGACCTGTGCACGGGTTCGGGCTGCATCGCGATCGCGATGGCGCACTGGAACCCGGACTGGCATGTCGACGGCGTCGACCTGAGCGACGAAGCGCTGGCGCTCGCCGGCGAGAACGAGCGCCGCCTCGACGTGCACAACACCCGCTTCCTCCGGTCGGACCTGTTCTCGGCGCTGCAGGGCGAGCACTACGACCTGATCGTCAGCAACCCGCCCTACGTCACCAACGACGAGACCGACGCGCTGCCGCGCGAGTATTCGTACGAACCCGAGATGGGCCTGCGTGCCGGCGACGACGGCCTCGACCTGGTGCTGGAGATCCTGCGCGACGCGCCGCTGCACCTGTCCGAGGACGGCCTGCTCATCTGCGAGGTCGGCGAGGCCGAGCGCGCGCTGTCGCGCCTGCTGCCGGAGCTGCCGCTGATGTGGGTGGAGTTCAAGGTCGGGCAGATGGGTGTGTTCGTGGTCGAGCGCCACGACCTGGTGACCCACAACGCGCGCATCGCCCAGCTGGCGGCCGAGCGTGGGCGCGGCACGCCCGCGCAGGCGTCCGCCGCGCGGGCCGCATCGCCGACGCCCGCGCCGCCGCATCCGGCAGCCGGCATCGATCCGGACAGCCTGTTCTGATGGGCCTGCCCGCGGGCCTGGCGCGCGGGGCGCGGCCGTGAACAGCTTCGGGCAGCTGCTGCGCGTCACCACCTTCGGTGAATCCCACGGGCCGGCGATCGGCTGCGTGGTCGATGGCTGCCCGCCCGGCATCGCGCTGGCGCCGGGCGACTTCGCGCGCGACCTCGGGCGCCGCGCCACCGGGCGCACCCGGCATACCTCGGCGCGGCGCGAGGACGACGCGATCGAGATCCTGTCCGGCGTCCACGAGGGCCTGACCACCGGCACGCCGATCGCCCTGCTCGTGCGCAACACCGACGCGCGCAGCCGCGACTACGCCGCGATCGGCGCCCGGTTCCGCCCCGGCCATGCCGATTACACCTATTGGCACAAGTACGGCATCCGCGACCCCCGCGGCGGCGGCCGCAGCTCGGCGCGCGAGACCACGATGCGGGTCGCCGCGGGCGTGATCGCCAGGAAGTGGCTGGCCGAGCGCCACGGCGTGACCGTCCGCGGCCATCTCGCGCAGATCGGCGAGGTCACGCCGCGCGGCTTCGACTGGGACGCGGTCGAGGGCAATCCGTTCTTCTGGCCCGATGCCGCGCAGGTGCCGGAGCTCGAGCGCTACATGGACGCGCTGCGCAAGTCCGGCGACTCGGTCGGCGCGCGCGTCACCGTGGTCGCCGACGGCGTGCCGCCGGGCTGGGGCGAGCCGGTCTACGGCAAGCTCGACGCCGGCATCGCCGCGGCGATGATGTCGATCAACGCGGTCAAGGGCGTGGAGATCGGCGACGGCTTCGCCAGCGTCGCGCAGCGCGGCAGCGTGCATCGCGACGCGATGACGCCCGAAGGCTTCCTGTCCAACCACGCCGGCGGCGTCCTGGGCGGCATCAGCAGCGGCCAGCAGGTCACGTGTTCGGTGGCCTTCAAGCCGACGTCGAGCCTGCGCCTGCCGGTGGCGGGCCTGGACGTCGATGGCCAGGTCGTGGACATCGTCACCACCGGCCGCCACGACCCCTGCGTCGGCATCCGCGCGACGCCGATCTGCGAGGCGATGCTGGCCCTGGAGCTGATGGACCAGGCGCTGCGCCACCGCGCCCAGTGCGGCGACGTCGGCGCGGTATCCCCGCGCATCCCGGCGGCGCCGGACGGCGCGCGCCATGGCTGAGACGCGACCCCGCATGCAGCGGCCGCGGGTCTGGGTGTCGCAGCCGCTGTATCCGGATATCGAGTCGCGCCTGGACGCCTGGTTCGACGTCACGCGCACGCCGGTCGTCACCGACCACGCCCCGGCGGCGATCGCGGCGGCGCTGGCTGCGTGCGACGGCGCCCTGGTCACGCTCAACGACCGCATCGGCGAAGCCGAGATCGCCCGCGCTCCGCGGCTGCGCGCCGTGGCCAACGTCGGCGTGGGCTACAACAACCTCGACGTCGCCGCCCTGGCCGCGCGCGGGATCATCGCCACCAATACGCCCGGCGTGCTGACCGAAACCACCGCCGACTTCGGCTTCGCGCTGATGATGGCCGCGGCGCGGCGCATCACCGAAGCCGAAGCCTGGCTGCGCGAGGGCCACTGGCAGGGCTGGGGCTTCCACCAGCTGCTTGGCGCCGGGATCCACGGCAGCACGCTTGGCATCCTCGGCATGGGGCGGATCGGGCAGGCCATCGCGCGGCGCGCCCTGGGCTTCGGCATGCGCGTGCTGTACCACAACCGGACGCGGCTGCCGGATGCCATCGAGCAGGCATGCGCGGCGCGCTGGGTGGCGCGCGACGCGCTGCTGGAAGCAGCGGACCACCTGGTACTGGTGCTGCCGTACTCGGCGCAGACCCACCACATCATCGACGGCGCCGCGCTGGCGCGCATGCGCCCGACCGCGACGCTGACCAACATCGCCCGCGGTGGCCTGGTCGACGAGGACGCGCTCGCCGACGCCCTGCAGTCGGGCCGGCTGGCCGCGGCGGGGCTGGACGTGTTCGAAGGCGAGCCGGCGGTCAATCCGAAGCTGCTTGCGTGCCGCAACGTGGTCCTGACGCCGCATATCGCCAGCGCGAGCCTGTCCACGCGCCGCGCGATGGTGTCGCTGGCGGTGGACAACCTGATTGCCGCGATGGGCTTCGGGCCGGATGCAGGGCGACCGCCGAGCCCCGTGGGCGGGTAGGGCCGGATCGGCCCGCCCCGCGGCAGCACGTAGAATGCGGCGATGTTCACCAGCATCGCCGCCTACCGTTTCGTCGCCATCGACGACCCCGCCGCCGTCGTCGCCCGGGTGCGCGCGCTTGCGGAAGAATTGGCGCTGCTCGGTACCGTGCTGGTCGCGGACGAAGGCATCAACCTGTTCCTGGCCGGCGAGGCCGGCGACGTCCAGGTCTTCCTCGCGCGCTTGGGCGAGGATCCGCGCTTCCATGCGCTCGAGGCCAAGCTGAGCCGGAGCCAGACCCGCCCGTTCGCGCGGCTCAAGGTCAAGCGCAAGCCGGAGATCATCAGCTTCCGCCGCGAGGGTGCGTCGCCGCTGGATGGTCGGGCGCCCGCCGTCGCGCCGCGCGACCTGGCGCGCTGGATCGGGCAGGGCCACGACGATGCCGGCCGCCGGCTGGTGCTGCTCGACACCCGAAACCGCGAGGAGGTCGGCCACGGCAGCTTCGCCGGCGCCCTGACCCTGCCGATCGACAGCTTCACGGCACTTCCCGGCGCGCTGGAAGCGCATCGCGATGCGCTGGCCGATGCCACCGTGGTCGGGTTCTGCACCGGCGGCATCCGCTGCGAGAAGGCGGTCAACTGGATGCGCGGTGCCGGCTATCCCCACGCGCTTCAGCTCGAGGGCGGGATCCTGGGCTGGTTCGAGGCCATGGGCGACTTCGGCTACGAAGGCAGCTGCTTCGTCTTCGACGAGCGCATCGCCCTCGATCCGGCGCTGGGCGCCGCTGCCGACGCCAACGGGCGATAATGACCAGCTGCGCGGCGCCGCCGCGCGAAGACGAAACCGGAGTGGCAATGGGCAGGCAATACAGGGTGGCCGTGGTCGGTGCGACCGGCACGGTGGGCGAAACCATGCTGTCGATCCTGGCCGAGCGCGGCTTCCCGGTCGCGGAGCTGGTCGCCCTGGCCAGCGCCGCATCGGCCGGCTCGACGGTGGCGTTCGGCGACGACGAGGTGCTGGTGCGCGATCTGGCCGGCTTCGATTCCGCGGGCGTGGATATCGCGCTGTTCTCCGCCGGCGGTGCCGTCTCGAAGGAATACGCGGCGAAGTTCGCCGCCGCGGGCGCCGTGGTGATCGACAACTCCTCGGCCTTCCGCATGGATGCCGACGTGCCCCTGGTGGTCGCCGAGGTCAATCCGCAGGCGGCGCGCCAGCGGCCGCGCGGCATCATCGCCAACCCGAACTGCTCGACCATGCAGATGGTGGTCGCGCTGGCGCCGATCCACCGCGCCGCGGGCATCGAGCGCATCAACGTCGCGACCTACCAGTCGGTGTCGGGCGCGGGGCGCCAGGCGCTGGAGGAGCTCGGGCGGCAGACCGCCTCCCTGCTCGGGTTCCAGGGCGCGGAAGCCAACCGCTTCCCGGTACAGATCGCCTTCAACCTGATCCCGCACATCGACGAGTTCATGGACAACGGCTTCACCCGCGAGGAGATGAAGCTGGTCTGGGAGACGCGCAAGATCCTCGGCGACGACGCGATCCAGGTGAATCCGACGGCGGTGCGCGTGCCGGTGTTCTACGGGCACGCCGAGGCCATCCACGTCGAAACCCGCGAGAAGCTCACCGCCGCGCAGGCGCGCGCGCTGCTGGAAGCGGCGCCGGGCGTGGAGGTCGTGGACGAGCGTGTGCCGGGCGGCTATCCGACGCCGGTGACCCACGCCTCGGGCAACGATCCGGTCTATGTGGGCCGCATCCGCGAGGACATTTCGCACCCGCGTGGACTCGACCTGTGGGTGGTCGCCGACAACATCCGCAAGGGTGCGGCCTTGAATGCGGTCCAGGTCGCGGAACTGGTGGCGGGCGAGGGCTGATGGCGCGTCCGCGTTGCCAGCGCAGTGCCGGGGCCGCTAGAGTCCACGCGACATGACGGGGGAAGGCGTGACCACGACACCGCGATTGCAGCGAGCACTGCGCTGGGCGGCCCTGTGCGGGCTGGCACTGGTGCTGTTTGCCGGCCAGGTACTGGCCCTCGGGCTCGGCCGCATCGAGGTCAAGTCGCGTGCCGGCGAGCCGCTGCTGGCCGAGATCCAGGTCGTGTCCAGCGATCCGGCCGAGCTCGACCAGCTGCGCGCCCGCCTGGCGTCGCCGGAGACCTTCCGCCGGATCGGCCTCGCCGCGCCGGATGCGGTGGTGTCCGGGCTCGAGTTCGCGGTGGCGCTGGATGCACGCGGCAACCCGGTCATCCGCGTCACCACGCGCGAGCCGGTGACCCAGCCGGCGCTCACCTTCCTGGTCGAGGTCGACTGGGGTCAGGGCCGCCTGGTGCGCGAGTATTCCGCGCTGGTGGACGCGCCGCAGACCGTCTCCGCGCCGGCCCAGCCGGCGATCGAGGCACCGGTCGCGGTGCCGTCGAACGCGATCGTGCGCACGCCGACCGCAGCCGACGCCGACCCGGCGCCGGCGGACGAGGTCCGCGAGGAGACGGCGGCCGCCGATCCGGCACCGACGCCGGCGCCGCAGGCCGGGGCGGCCGAAGCGGCCCCACAGCGCGCGACCGCGACCCCGGCAACCGCCGCGCCAGCCGCCGCGTCCACGCCTGGCGAATACGGCCCGGTCCGCGCGGGCGAAACGCTCGGCGCGATCGCCGACGGCCTGGCCGGTGACGGGGTCAGCCGCGAACAGGCCATCGTGGCGCTGTTCCGCGCCAATCCTCAGGCCTTCATCGCCGGCAACCTGAACCTGATGCGCCAGGGTGCGGTGCTGCGCATCCCGGATCGCGGCGAAATCGCGGCGCTGGACCCGCGCGAGTCCCGCGCGCTGATGCGCGAGCAGATCGCCGCCTGGCGCGACATGACCCGGCCGGCTCCGCAGCCCGATGCCGCGCAGCCCGGCGCCGACGAGGCGACGGCGGCGGCTCCCGTCGCGCGCCAGGAGGAGCCCGCCGCGGCGACGCCCGCGCAGCGGACCGCGGACGCGCGGCTCGAAATCGTGCCGCCGTCGGCCGGCGACGGCCAGCAGGCAGGCATACGATCCGGCATCCAGGCCGGTGGCGAGGGCGAGATGCTTCGACAGGAACTGCAGCAGGAGCTGCAACAGCGCCAGGAAACCCTGGCCGCACGCGACGCCGAAGTGGCCGAGCTCCGGGCGCGCGTCGCCGACCTCGAGCGCCTGCAGGCCCAGCAGGCGCAGCTGCTGACGATGAAGGACAGCGAGCTTGCCGCGGTCCAGGAGCGTCTGGGCACTCCTCCGGAGACCGCCGTGGCGACTGGACCCGAGGGCTCGGCTGCAGCGGGCCTGCCCTGGGTCTGGATCGGCCTGGGTCTACTGCTCGTGGCCGCCGCCGCCTGGCTGCTGGTCCGCCGCGCGCCGAAGGCGTCTCCGCGCCCGCGCTTCGATACCGCCACCCTGGCCGCGGCCTCGCCGCCGCGCGGCGGCGGCGCCGACGCACCGGCCCCGCCGGTCGCGCCGCCACCGGCTCCGGTCGGTGTCCCGGCATGGCATGCGGACAGCGCCGTCCCGGCGACGCCGTCCGACGCCGTGCCGGCAGCGCGCGACCCCGGCGCGGCCGCGGACGACGCGGCGGCCATCGCGGCGCTCGATCCGGCGCCCGGCGGCAGCGAGCGCATCGAACTGGCCCGGGCCTACCTGGACCTGGGCGATACCGACACCGCCCGCGACCTGCTGCGCGAAGTCGCCGAGGCCGGGGATCCGGCCGCTCGCGCGGAAGCATCGCGCCTGCTGGAAGGCATCGCCTGACGGACGAGCCATGGCCGCGGTCGCCCGCGGCGCGGCCGGTCCGTCGACGCACGCCATGCGCTACGCCCTGGGCATCGAGTACGACGGCGGCGGTTTCCTGGGCTGGCAGCGGCTGACTCCGCACGGCGTCGACAGCGCGGACACCCTGCAGGCGGCGCTGGAAGGGGCACTGTCGAAAGTGGCCGACGCGCCGATCGCCACCACCTGCGCCGGCCGCACCGACGCCGGTGTCCACGCCCGCTGCAACGTGGTGCATTTCGACAGCGCGGCGGCGCGCAGCCCGCGCAACTGGGTCATGGGCACCACGTCGCTGCTGCCACAGGCGATGTCGGTGCGCTGGTGCCAGGAGGTCGGCGACGACTTCAACGCGCGCTTCTCGGCCCGTGCGCGCCGCTACCGCTACAGCATCATCAATCGCCCCGTCCGCCCCGCGCTCGGCCGCCAGTACCTGGCCTGGATGAAGAAGCCGCTGGACGCGGGCGCCATGCACCGCGCCGCGCAGCGTCTGGTGGGCGAGCACGACTTCTCCGCGTTCCGCACCGTCCATTGCCAGGCGCCGCACGCGCGCCGCGACCTGCAGGCGATCCGCGTCTGGCGCGATGGCGACGTGGTGGCGGTGGAGGTGCAGGCCAATGCTTTCCTGCATCATATGGTCCGCAACATCGTCGGTTCCCTGCTCGAAGTCGGTGGCGGATCCAGGCCTGAGGACTGGATCGCCGAGGTCCTCCAGGCGCGCGACCGCCGCCTGGCCGGGCCCACCGCTCCGCCGGGTGGCCTGGTCTTCCTGGCCCCGCTTTACCCGGCCGAGTGCCGCCTTCCCGCCGAGGTCACGCTTGCGCCCCCTGGCGCCGGCATGGACACGGCATCCCCCACGTTCCCGGCGTCCTGACATGCCTCGTACCCTGTACCGCACCCGCATCAAGTTCTGTGGCCTGACCCGCGCCGGCGACGTCCGCCTGGCCAGCGAGCTGGGCGTCGACGCCGTCGGCTTCGTGTTCGCGCACGCCAGTTCGCGTCGCATCCACGCGGCCGAGGCGCGCGCGCTGCGCGAGGCGCTGGCGCCCCTGGTGGACGCGGTGGCGGTGTTCCGCGACAACAGCGCCGACGAGATCCGCGAGGTGGTGAAACAGGTCCGGCCCAGCCTCCTGCAGTTCCACGGCGACGAGGACGATGCGTTCTGCCGCCGCTTCGACGTGCCCTGGATCAAGGCGGTGGGCATGGGCGCGAGCGCCGTGCCCACGGGGCCGGCGCTGGGCGCGTCCTGGCCGGGCGCCGCGGCGTTCCTGTTCGACAGCCACGGCGGCGGGCACGACGGAGGCAGCGGCCGCGCCTTCGACTGGGCCACCCTGCCGCCCGGCCTGACCCGTCCGTTCCTGCTGTCAGGCGGCCTGGGCCCCGATAATGTGAACGCGGCGATCAGCGCGACCCGACCCTGGGGCGTCGACGTCAGCAGCGGCATCGAGTCCGCACCCGGCCGCAAGGACGGCGACCTGATGCGCGCCTTCGTGGAAGAGGTGCGGCGCGCCGACTGCCGCCCCGACGACGACACCGCGAGCCCGCAAGGAGGGGCCCGATGAACGACATGCCAGACGATTTCCATGCTTTCCCGGACGCACGCGGCCACTTCGGCCGCCATGGCGGCCGCTTCGTGGCGGAGACCCTGGCGGGTCCGCTGCAGGAGCTGGCCGCAGCCTATGACGCCGCCCGCGCCGATCCCGCCTTCGTCGCGGCCTTCGACGCCGACCTGGCCGATTACGTCGGCCGGCCGAGCCCGATCTACGAGGCCGTGGGCCTGACCCGCCACGTCGGCGGCGCGCGCATCCTGCTCAAGCGCGAGGACCTGAACCACACCGGCGCGCACAAGATCAACAACACCATCGGCCAGGCGCTGCTGGCCAGCCGCATGGGCAAGACCCGGATCATCGCCGAGACCGGCGCCGGCCAGCACGGCGTCGCCAGCGCCACGGTCGCCGCGCGCCTGGGCCTGGAGTGCGTGGTCTACATGGGCGCGACCGACATCGAACGGCAGAAGATCAACGTCTACCGGATGAAGCTGCTGGGCGCCACGGTGGTGCCGGTGACCAGCGGGTCGGCCACGCTCAAGGACGCGCTCAACGAGGCGATGCGCGACTGGGTGACCAACGTCGCCGACACCTTCTACATCATCGGCACGGTGGCCGGTCCCGACCCGTATCCGCGCATGGTGCGCGATTTCAACGCCGTGGTCGGCAAGGAGGCGAGGGCGCAGATGCTGAAGCGCCACGGCCGCCTGCCGGACGTGGTCACCGCCTGCGTGGGCGGCGGCAGCAATGCCATCGGCATCTTCCACGCCTTCCTCAACGACCGCGACGTGCGCCTGGTCGGCGCCGAGGCGGCGGGCGAGGGCATCGCCAGCGGCCAGCACGCGGCATCGATTTCCGCCGGGCGGATCGGCGTCCTGCACGGCAACCGGACCTATGTGCTGTGCGACGACGACGGCCAGGTGATCGAGACCCACTCGGTGTCGGCCGGCCTGGACTATCCGGGGGTCGGGCCGGAGCACGCCTTCCTCGCCGACAGCGGCCGCGCGCAGTACGTCGGCGTGACCGACGACGAAGCGCTCGAGGCCTTCCACCTGCTGGCGCGCACCGAAGGCATCCTCGCGGCGCTGGAATCGAGCCACGCGGTGGCGCAGGCGATCAAGCTCGCCCGCGACATGCCGAAGGATGCGCTGGTGCTCTGCAACCTGTCCGGGCGCGGCGACAAGGACGTGCACACGATCGCCACGCGCGAAGGGGTCGAGGTATGAGCGCGGCGGTCTCGCCGCGGATCGCGCGCCGCTTCGACGCCCTGCGCGCCGCCGGCCGCAAGGCGCTGGTGCCCTTCATCACCGCGGGCGATCCCGGGCTCGAGGACACGGTGCCGGTCATGCACGCCATGGTCGACGCCGGTGCCGATGCGATCGAACTGGGCGTGCCGTTCTCCGACCCGATGGCCGACGGCCCGACCATCCAGCGCAGCTCCGAGCGCGCCATCGCGCGCGGCGCCGGGATGGCCTGGGTGCTGGAGCGCGTGCGCGAGTTCCGCGAGCGCGACGACCACACCCCGGTCACGCTGATGGGCTACCTCAACCCGATCGAGATCCGCGGCGCAGCGGCCTTCGCCGCGGCTGCGTCGACGGCCGGCGTCGACGGCGTGCTGCTCGTCGACCTGCCGCCGGAGGAGACCCCGGAGTTCCGCGAGGCCTTTTCGGCGCAGGGAATCGCGCTGGTCCTGCTGGCCTCGCCGACGACCGACGAGGCACGCATGGGCATGCTCTGCGATCTCGCCCAGGGTTATCTGTACTACGTGAGCATGGCGGGGGTCACCGGCGATTCCGCGCGCCTGGACACCTCCGCCGCCGCCGCGCACCTGCGCGCCATCCGCGCGCGCAGCCCCGTGCCGGTGGTGGTCGGCTTCGGCATCCACGACGCCGCCAGCGCGGCCGCCATGGCCGTGGACGCCGATGGCGTCGTGGTCGGCAGCGCCCTGGTCAGGGCGATGGAGGCCGCGGGAAGCGGACGCGCCGCCGCCGCCGCGGCCGCCTTCCTGGCCCCCCTCAGGGAGGCGCTCGATGCCGGTCCCCGCGGGGCGGTGGGCTAAACTCCCCGGGTTCGCGGCCCCGTCCGCAGAGGATCACAGCAAACGCATGTCCTGGCTCAAGAAAGTCATGCCCGCCCGCATCCGCACCGAGGGCAGTCCCGCACGCAAGCGCAGCGTGCCCGAGGGACTGTGGGAGAAGTGCGACAGCTGCGGCGCGGTGCTCTACCGCCCCGAGCTCGAGGAGAACCTCGAGGTCTGCCCCAAGTGCGCGCACCACATGCCGATCCGCGCCCGCGCGCGGCTGGCGGCCTTCCTGGACGCCGGCAGCGGCGTGGAGATCGGCGCGCGCCTGGGGCCGACCGACGTCCTGCGCTTCCGCGACCAGAAGAAGTACTCCGACCGCATCAAGGCGGCGCAGAAGTCCACCGGCGAGCGCGACGCGCTGATCGCGATGGAAGGGCGCCTCAAGGGCAGCCCGATCGTCGCGGCCGCCTTCGACTTCGCCTACATGGGCGGCTCGATGGGTTCGGTGGTCGGTGAGCGCTTCACCCTGGGCGCCGAACGCGCGCTGGAGATCGGTTCGCCCTTCGTCAACTTCTCCGCCAGCGGTGGCGCGCGCATGCAGGAGAGCCTGTTCTCGCTGATGCAGATGGCCAAGACCTCGGCCGCGCTCGGCCGCCTGCGCGCGGCCGGACTGCCCTACATCTCGGTGATGACGCATCCGACCACCGGCGGCGTCTCCGCCTCGTTCGCGATGCTGGGCGACATCAACCTCGCCGAGCCGAGGGCGCTGATCGGCTTCGCCGGCCCGCGGGTGATCGAACAGACCGTGCGCGAGACCCTGCCCGAAGGCTTCCAGCGCTCGGAGTTCCTGGTCGAGCACGGGGCCATCGACCAGATCTGCGACCGGCGCGAGCTGCGCGCGCGCATCGCCAGCCTGCTGGCCATGCTGATGCGCCAGCCGGCGCCGCCGGCCGACGAGGCCGCGGCATGAGCGCCGGCAAGCGGCGCTGGTTCGGCACCGACGGCATCCGCGGCCGGGTGGGCGAGGGCCCGATCTCGGCCGACTTCATGCTGCGCCTGGGCAATGCCTATGGCCACGCGCTCACCGCGCGGGTGCGCGAAGGCGACGAGTGGCGCAAGCCGCTGGTCATCATCGGCAAGGACACGCGCATCTCGAACTACATGTTCGAGGCGGCGCTGGAGGCCGGGCTGGTCGCGGCCGGCGTCGACGTGCAGCTGATGGGGCCGATGCCGACCCCGGCGGTCGCGCACCTGACGCATTCGATGCGCGCCGACGGCGGCATCGTGATTTCCGCCTCGCACAACCCGCACCACGACAACGGCATCAAGTTCTTCACCGCCGAAGGCGAGAAGCTCGACGACGCCACCGAACTCGCGATCGAGGCCGCGCTGGACCAGCCGTTCTCGACCGTCGCGTCCGACCGCCTGGGCAAGGCGGTGCGCACGCGCGACGCCGTGGGCCGCTACGTCGAGGCCTGCAAGGGCTCGGTGCCGCGCAGCTTCGACCTGGACGGCATGCGCATCGTCGTCGACTGCGCCCATGGCGCCACCTACCAGATCGGACCGATGGTGCTGCGCGAGCTCGGTGCACGCGTGGACGCGATCGGCGTCGATCCCAACGGCACCAACATCAACGACGGCGTGGGCTCCACCCATCCGGAAGGCCTGGCCGAGCGCGTGCGCGCGACCGGCGCCGAGCTCGGCATCGCCTTCGACGGCGACGGCGACCGGGTGATGTTCGTCGACGGCGAAGGCGTGGTGCGCGACGGCGACGACCTGGTCTACCTGCTGGCCTGCGACTGGCAGGAAAGCGGGCGGCTGCGGGGTCCCGTGGCCGGCACGCTGATGACCAACTTCTCGCTCGAGCAGGCGCTGTCCGCGCGCGGCATCGGCTTCATGCGCACGAAAGTGGGCGACCGCTACGTGCACCAGGCCCTGGTCGAACACGGCGGCATCCTCGGCGGCGAGGCCTCGGGGCATCTGCTGTGCCTGGACCGCGCCACCACCGGCGACGGCATCGTCAGCGCGCTGCAGGTGCTGGAAGTGCTGCACCGTCGCGGCACGTCGCTGGCCGACGCCCTGCGCGACCTGCGCAAGGTGCCGCAACGCACGGTCAACGTGCGCGTGGCCAATGGCGCTCGGCCTGCGGAGGCGGGCAGCGTGCAGGCGGCGCTGGCCGAGGCCCAGCGGGCCGTCGAAGGGCGGGGCAGAGCCTTCCTGCGCCCGTCCGGCACCGAGCCCGTGGTGCGCGTCACGGTCGAGGCCGACGACGAAGCGTTGGTCGCGTCCACCCTGGAGCGGCTGGCCGCCGCGGTCCAGGCCGCCACCTGACCCGCGCCCCTTCCGCTCTTGTAGGAGCGGCTACAGCCGCGATCCCGGGATGCCCGGCAGGGCGATCGCGGCTGTAGCCGCTCCTGCAGGGGGGGGCGGCGGGAGCGAGGCGGTATCATGGTGGGCCAGCGTCTCCGTCCGGGGACGAGCCTGACCGAGTGAGCCATGGCCCCCCGCATCCCGACCCTCGACATCCGCCGCTTCACCCATCCCGCCAGCCCCTCGGATCGCGAAGCCTTTGTCGCCGACCTCGGCGCGGCCTACCGCGAGTGGGGCTTCGCCGGCATCCGCAACCACGGCATCCCGCAGCCGCTGATCGACGGGGCCTACGCCGCCTTCAAGGCCTTCTTCGCGCTGCCGGAAGAAACCAAGAAGACGTACCACGTGCCCGGCGGTGGCGGTGCCCGCGGCTACACGCCGTTCGGCGTGGAGACGGCCAAGGATTCGAAGCACTTCGACCTGAAGGAGTTCTGGCACATCGGCCGCGAGATCCCGGACGATTCGAAGTACCGGGACGTGATGCCGCCGAACCTGTGGCCGGACGAGGTCCCGGAATTCCGCGAAAAGGGCTATGCGCTGTACGAGGCGCTCGACCAGCTCGGTTCGCAGGTGCTGCGCGCGCTGGCGCTGCACATCGACCTGCCCGAGAACTACTTCGCGGACAAGACCGACCACGGCAACTCGATCCTGCGGCCGATCCACTATCCGCCGATCACCGCCGACGACATCCCGAACGTGCGGGCCGGCGCGCACGGTGACATCAACTTCATCACGCTGCTGGTCGGCGCCAGCGCGGCCGGCCTCGAGGTGCAGTCGCGCGAGGGCGAGTGGGTGCCGTTCACTTCGGACGCCGACACCATCGTGGTCAACATCGGCGACATGCTGCAGCGCCTGACCAACCATGTGTATCCGTCGACGATCCACCGCGTGGTCAATCCGCCGGGCGAGCTGGCGCGCCAGCCGCGCTACTCGGTGCCGTTCTTCCTGCACCCGAACCCGGACTTCCTGATCGACGTGCTGCCGTCCTGCGTGACCGCGGACAATCCGAGCCGTTACCCGGAACCGATCACGGCGCATGGCTACCTCGAGGAGCGCCTGCGCGAGATCAAGCTCGCCTGACCGGCGGGCAATGCATGGCCACGCAAGTGGCGTGGCCATGACGGAACGTGCGTGAACGCCTAGAATCACCGCTCCCGCCACACCCGAGGTCAGAAATGCGCACTCGCATCGTCGCCGGCAACTGGAAGCTCAACGGCAACCGCAGCTCCGCCGCGGACCTGCTGCAGCAGATGGCGGCAGGCCTGCCGGCCGATGGCGTCGAGGTCGTGGTGCTGCCGCCAGCCACGCTGCTGGCGGGCCTGGTCGAGGCCTGGGGCGCGCGGGGCATCGCCTTCGGCGGCCAGGACGTGAGTGAGCACGGCGAAGGCGCCTACACCGGCGAGGTGTCGGCCGCGATGCTGGCCGACGCCGGCGCGCGCTTCGCGCTCGTGGGGCACTCGGAGCGCCGCCAGTACCACCGCGAGGACAGCGATCTCGTCGCGCGCAAGTTTGCCGCGGCGCTCGCCGCCGGCCTGCGTCCGATCCTGTGCGTTGGCGAGTCGAAGGACGAGCGCGAGGGCGGCACCACCGAGGCGGTGATCGCCTCCCAGCTGCGCCCGGTCCTGGACCTGGTCGGTGCCGAAGGCCTGGCCAGCGCCGTCGTGGCCTACGAGCCGGTCTGGGCGATCGGCACAGGCCTGACCGCCAGCCCGCAGCAGGCCCAGGACGTGCACGCGTTCATCCGTAGCGAGGTCGCGGCAAGGAGTGCTAAGATTGGAAATTCACTGCCGATCCTCTACGGCGGCAGTGTGAAGCCCGCCAACGCCGCCGAGCTGTTCACCCAGCCCGACGTCGACGGAGGCCTGATCGGCGGTGCATCGCTGGTGGCCACGGACTTCATGGCCATCGTGGCCGCGGCGGTCCGCTGACCGTCGGGCACAAGAGAACTGGAACATGCTGCAGCTCATCCTCAACATCGTCTTCGTGCTCGTCGCCATCTCGATGATCGCGCTGATCCTGATGCAGCGCGGCGCGGGCGCCCAGGCCGGTTCCGGCTTCGGCGGCGGCGCCTCGGCCACCGTGTTCGGTGCGCGTGGTGCCTCCAGCTTCCTGACCAAGTCCACCAAGTGGCTTGCGATCGTGTTCTTCGCGCTGACCCTGTTCATGGCCTGGCAGGCCACGAACATGGCCCGCCAGTCCGGTCCGGCCGCGGTCGACCTGGGCGTGATGTCCGAAGTGCCGGCGGCTCCCGCGGCCCCGGCTGCCGATACCGCGGTTCCCTCGGCGCCGCAAGCCGCGCCGATCGTCCCCGACGCCACGGTCCCGGCCGTGCCGGAGGACCAGCCGCCCGCCGCATCGCCCCCCTCGCAGGGGGAAACGGGACGGGAAGTCCCGCAGGGCGGCTGATAGCGATTACACTATCGCGCTCCCGCAGCCATGCGGGATGAGACAGAAAAACTTGCCCAGGTGGCGGAATTGGTAGACGCACTACCTTGAGGTGGTAGCGGCTTAGGTCGTGGGGGTTCGAGTCCCCCCTTGGGCACCATACAAGCGTCGGCGGGACCGGTCACGGTCCCGCCCGACACCAGCAAGCAAAGGGCCGCCGCGCGGCCCGTAGCCGAGAGAACACCGTGCTGGCCGAATACCTGCCGACCCTGTTGTTTCTTTTCGTCGCCACTGGAATCGGCGTCGCCCTGATCCTCGTCGGCAATGCGCTCGGACCGAAGTTCGAGTTCGCCGACAAGTACACCGCCTTCGAATGCGGCTTCCCCGCGTTCGAGGACTCGCGGATGCAGTTCGACATCCGCTACTACCTGATCGCGATCCAGTTCATCGTCTTCGACCTGGAAATCATCTTCATCGTGCCCTGGGCGACCGTGTTCCGTGAGCTCGGCGTGCTCGGCCTGATCGAGATGGGCATCTTCGTCGGCATGCTGCTGATCGGTTTCATCTACGTGTGGAAGAAGGGAGCGCTCGAATGGGAGTGATCCAGGCTGCGCGCAGCCTTGCGGATGCCGCGAGCAATCCGCTGCCCGAGGGCCGCGTCGACGACATCCTGCGGCCGGAGGGCGACAACCCCCTGCTGGAGCAGGGTTTCGTCACCACGAGCTCGGACATCCTGCTCAACTGGGCACGCACGGGTTCGATGTGGCCGGTGACCTTCGGCCTGGCCTGCTGCGCGGTGGAGATGATGCACGCGGGTGCCGCGCGCATGGATCTCGACCGCTACGGCGTGGTGTTCCGTCCATCGCCGCGCCAGTCCGACGTGATGATCGTGGCCGGCACCCTGGTCAACAAGATGGCGCCGGCGCTGCGCCGCGTCTACGACCAGATGCCCAACCCGAAGTGGGTCATCTCGATGGGCAGCTGCGCGAACGGCGGCGGCTACTACCACTATTCGTATGCGGTGGTGCGCGGCTGCGACCGCGTGGTGCCGGTCGACATCTACGTGCCGGGCTGCCCGCCGACGGCCGAGGCGCTGGTGCACGGCATCCTGCAGCTGCAGCGCAAGATCCGCCGCTCGAGCAACTTCGGCGACGAGAAGACGGGGCAGCGCAATGTCTGAGTCCGCGACCGCGTTCGCCGCGCGCCTGCGCGCGCGCTTCCCGCAGGCCTTCGTCGACGTCACGCTGCCGCGTGGCGAGGTCGGCATCGTGCTGGCGGCGTCGGAATGGCGCGCGTCGTGCGAGGCCCTGCGCGACGAGTTCGGCTTCGAGGTCCTGGTGGACCTGTGCGGCGTCGACCATCTTGGCTATGGCACCGACGAGTGGGACACCAACACCTCGTCCGAGGGCTTCAGCCGTGGCGTCGAGGGTCGTGGTCCGGGCCGATTCCGCTATGGCGAGGCCTTCACCCAGCAGCTCGACCGGCCTGACGGCGAGGGCGCGATCCCGCTGCCCGAGAACCGCTTCTCGGTGGTGGTGCAGCTGCTGTCGATCGCCAACAACCGCCGCCTGCGCGTGACCTGCTTCGCGCCCGACGACGCGCTGCCGGTAGTGGATTCGCTGTGCGACGTCTGGGCCGGCGTGAACTGGTTCGAGCGCGAGGCCTTCGACCTGTTCGGCATCGTGTTCCCGGGGCATCCGGACCTGCGCCGCCTGCTGACCGACTACGGCTTCATCGGCCATCCGTTCCGCAAGGACTTCCCGCTGATCGGCAACGTCGAAGTGCGTTACGACCAGGAGAAGCAGCGCGTGGTGTACGAGCCGGTGACCTCGGTGGAGCCGCGCGTGCTGGTGCCGCGCGTGATCCGCGACGATGCCCGCTACGCGACCACGGCCGGCGAAGACCGCGACCTCAAGGTCGGGACGGTGCGCGGCCACGCCGCCGCAGGAGACACCAAGTGAGCATCCGCCCCCCCAGCGAGCTGCTGGCCAGCAGCCCGGCCGAGGCCCGCCAGGAAATCCGCAACTACACGCTGAACTTCGGTCCCCAGCATCCGGCCGCGCACGGCGTGCTGCGCCTGATCCTGGAGATGGACGGCGAGGTGGTGCAGCGTGCCGACCCGCACGTGGGCCTGCTCCACCGCGGCACCGAGAAGCTGGCCGAGTCCAAGCCGTTCAACCAGTCGATCGGCTACATGGACCGCCTCGACTACGTGTCGATGATGTGCAACGAGCACGCCTACGTCCTGGCCATCGAGACCCTGCTGGGGATCGAGGCGCCGGAGCGTGCGCAGTGGATCCGCACGATGTTCGACGAGATCACGCGGGTGCTGAACCACCTGATGTGGATCGGTTCCAACGGCCTCGACCTCGGCGCGATGGCGGTGATGCTGTACTCGTTCCGCGAGCGCGAGGAGCTGATGGACGTCTACGAGGCGGTCAGCGGCGCGCGCATGCACGCAGCCTACTACCGTCCCGGTGGCGTCTATCGCGACCTGCCCGCGCGCATGCCGCAGTACCGCGAGTCGCCGTGGCGCAAGGGCAACAAGCTCAAGCGTTTCAACGAATGGCGCGAAGGGTCGATGCTCGACTTCCTGGACGCCTTCACCCGGGACTTCCCGTCGCGCATCGACGAGTACGAGACGCTTCTCACCGAGAACCGCATCTGGAAGCAGCGCACCGTCGGCGTGGGCGTCATCCCGCCGGAGCAGGCGATGGCCTGGGGCATGTCGGGCGTGATGCTGCGCGGCTCGGGCATCGAGTGGGACCTGCGCAAGAAGCAGCCGTATGCGCGCTACGACCAGGTCGATTTCCGGATCCCGGTTGGCACCAACGGCGACTGCTACGACCGCTACCTGGTGCGCGTGGCCGAGATGCGCGAATCCAACCGGATCATCGCCCAGTGCGTGGCGTGGCTGCGTGCCAACCCCGGCCTGGTGATGGTCGACAACTTCAAGGTCGCGCCTCCCTCCCGCGAGGAGATGAAGGACGACATGGAAGCCCTGATCCACCACTTCAAGCTGTTCTCCGAGGGCTACTGCGTGCCCGCGGGCGAGACCTACCAGGCCGTCGAGGCGCCCAAGGGCGAGTTCGGCTGCTACTTGGTCTCCGACGGGGCCAACAAGCCCTTCCGCGTGCACCTGCGCGCGCCCGGCTTCGCGCACCTGTCTTCGATGGACACGGTGGTGAAGGGGCACATGCTGTCCGACGTCGTGGCGATGGTCGGCACCTATGACCTCGTGTTCGGAGAAGTGGACCGATGAAAGCAACCGGCAACTTCGAGAACGCCCGCAACGTCGATCCGCTGGCGGTGCTCAGCGACGACACGCGCGCGCATATCGACCATTGGGTGGCCAAGTTCCCGCCCGACCGCAAGCGTTCGGCGGTGATCCAGGGCCTGTTCGCGACCCAGCAGCAGAACGGCGGCTTCCTGACCGACGAGCTGATCGCCGCGGTCGCGAAGTACCTCGGCATCCCGCCGGTCTGGGCCTACGAGGTCGCGACCTTCTATTCGATGTTCGAGACCCGCGAGGTCGGCCGCAACAACGTCGCCTTCTGCACCAACATCAGCTGCTGGCTCAACGGTGCCGAAGACCTGGTCGCGCATGCCGAGAGGAAGCTCGGCTGCAAGCTGGGCGAATCGACCGCCGACGGCCGCGTCTACCTCAAGCGCGAGGAAGAGTGCGTGGCCGCGTGCTGCGGCGCCCCGGTGGTCGTGATCAACGGCCATTACCACGAGAAGCTCGACGCGACCCAGGTCGACGCGCTCCTCGACGGACTGAAGTGAGGCTGGACGCAGGCATGGCGCATCACAATACCCACGTCTCCGAAGGCTACGGCCCCGTCGGCCCCGCGCCGAAGGAGCACCAGGCCGTCTACACCACGCTGCACTTCGACAAGCCGTGGTCGTACGAGAACTATCTCAAGACCGGCGGCTACCAGGCGCTGCGCAAGGTGCTGGCCGAGAAGATCCCCCCGGCCGACATCATCGAGATGGTCAAGCAGTCGGGTCTGCGCGGCCGCGGCGGCGCTGGCTTCCCGACCGGGCTGAAGTGGAGCTTCATGCCCAAGGGCGACGTGCAGAAGTACATCCTCTGCAACTCCGACGAGTCGGAGCCGGGCACCTGCAAGGACCGCGACATCCTGCGCTACAACCCGCATTCGGTGATCGAGGGCATGGCGATCGCCTGCTACGCCACCGGCTCCTCGGTCGCCTACAACTACATGCGCGGCGAGTTCCACCACGAGCCCTTCGAGCACATCGAGGAGGCGCTGGCCGAGGCCTATGCGAACGGCTGGCTGGGCCGTGACATCCTCGGCAGCGGCGTGGACATCGACATCCACAACGCGCTGGGTGCCGGCGCCTACATCTGCGGCGAAGAGACCGCGCTGATGGAGTCGCTGGAAGGCAAGAAGGGACAGCCGCGCTACAAGCCGCCGTTCCCGGCCAATTTCGGCCTGTTCGGCAAGCCGACCACGATCAACAACACCGAGACCTATGCCTCGGTGCCGGCGATCCTCCGCAACGGTCCGGAGTGGTTCGCGCAGCTGGGCAAGCCGAACAACGGCGGCTGCAAGATCTTCTCGGTCTCGGGCCACGTGCAGAAGCCGGGCAACTACGAGATCCGCCTCGGCACCCCGTTCTCCGAGCTGCTGGAAATGGCCGGCGGCCTGCGTCCCGGACGTACGCTGAAAGGCGTCATCCCGGGTGGCTCGTCGATGCCGGTGCTGCCGGGCGAGACGATGATGGGCCTGACGATGGACTACGACGCGCTGCAGAAGGCCGGCTCCGGCCTGGGCTCCGGCGCGGTGATCGTGATGGACGACAGCACCTGCATGGTGCGCGCCTGCCAGCGCATCTCGCGCTTCTACTGGCAGGAATCCTGCGGCCAGTGCACGCCGTGCCGCGAGGGCACCGGCTGGATGCACCGCATGCTCACCCGCATCGTCGAAGGCAAGGCGAACATGGAGGACGTCGAGATGCTGCGCGCGTCCGCCGGCCAGATCGAGGGCCACACCATCTGCGCCTTCGGCGAGGCCGCGGCCTGGCCGGTGCAGGGCTTCCTGCGCCACTTCTGGCACGAATTCGAGTACTACATCGAGCACGGGCGTTCGATCGTCGACGCACGCGCGGAGGCCGCGGCATGAGCGCGCAGCCGGTGAACCCGAACCTGCCGCCCGACCACGTCACCGTCTTCATCGACGGCGTGGAGATGGCCGCGCCCAAGGGCTCGATGATCATCCAGGCCGCCGACAAGGCCGGCATCCCGATCCCGCGCTTCTGCTACCACGACAAGCTCGCCATCGCGGCCAACTGCCGCATGTGCCTGGTCGACATCGAGAAGATGGGCAAGCCCGCGCCGGCCTGCGCCACGCCGGTGATGGACGGCATGCGCGTGCAGACGCGCAGCGAGAAGGCGCTGAAGTCGCAGCGCAACGTGATGGAGTTCCTGCTGATCAACCACCCGCTCGACTGCCCGGTCTGCGACCAGGGCGGCGAGTGCGAGCTGCAGGACCTGTCGATCGGCTACGGCCGGTCGGTGAGCCGCTTCGCCGAGCGCAAGCGCACCGTCGCCGACGAGGACCTCGGTCCGCTGGTCGCCACCGAGATGACGCGCTGCATCCACTGCACGCGCTGCGTCCGCGTCACCGCGGAGATCGCCGGCACCTACGAGCTGGGCGGCATGCAGCGCGGCGAGAACCTGCAGATCGGCACCTACGACGGCAAGCCGCTGACCACCGAGCTGTCCGGCAACGTGATCGACGTCTGCCCGGTCGGCGCGCTGACGAACAAGGTGTTCCGCTTCCGCGCCCGCCCCTGGGAGCTGATCGCGAAGGAATCGCTGGGCTACCACGACGCACTGGGCAGCAACCTGTTCCTGCACGCCCGCCGCGGCGAAGTGATGCGCACCGTGCCCCGTGACAACGAGGCCGTGAACGAGTGCTGGCTGTCCGACCGCGACCGCTATTCACACCAGGGCCTGTACGCCGACGACCGCGCCACGCGGCCGATGGTCCGCGTCGCCTCGAACGGCGACGAGGGCGACTGGCGCGAGGCCAGCTGGGACGAGGCGCTGGCGCGCGCCGCGCAGATCCTGCGCGACAACGCCGCCGACGACCTCGGCGTCCTGGTGCATCCGTCGACCTCCAACGAGGAGGGCGCGCTGATCGCACGCCTCGCCGAAGCCCTTGGCACCGGCAACCTCGACCACCGCATCGCCCAGCACGACCTGTCCGACGGCGCCGTGGCCGAAGCCTTCGGCATGCCGGTCGAGGACATCGAGAAGGCCGATGCCATCGTCATCGTCGGCAGCCACCTGCGCCACGAGCTGCCGCTGGTGCACCAGCGCGTGCGCAAGGCCTGGCGCGCAGGCGCGAAGGTGCACGTGGTCAATCCGGTGGACTTCGAGTTCACCTTCGACATCGCGCACACGTCGATCGTCGCACCGTCGCGGATCGCCGACGCGCTGGCTTCGGCGGAGCTTGCGTCCGCGCTCGACGGCGCCGTGCGACCGGTGGTGATCGTCGGCGCGCTGGCCGAATGCGGCATCCATGCCGCGGCCATCCGCCGCGCCGCCGCCGACTTCGCCGGTCGCGTAAACGCCGCGCTGTGCCGCATCCCGCAGGGCGCCAACGCGGTCGGCCTGGCGCGCATGGGCGTGCTTCCCGCTTCGCGCGATGCCGGCGGCATGCTGGCCCAGCCGCGCGCGGGCTACGTGATCTACGGCATCGAGCCGGGCCTCGACTTCGCCGACCAGGCGAAGGCGATGCAGGCCCTGGGCGGTGCGCAGGTGGTGGCCTTCAGCCACTTCGCCTGCCAGTCGACGCGCCGCATCGCCGACGTGATCCTGCCGATCGGCCTGCTGCCGGAGCTCGATGCCAGCCTGACCAACCTCGATGGCCGCGAGCAGCGCACCGTCGCCGGCGGCAAGCTGCCGGGCGAGGCGCGTCCGGGCTGGAAGGCGCTGCGTGCGCTGGGTGGCCTGCTGGAGCTGGACGGCTTCGACTTCACCGACTTCGCCGGCGCGCGTGCGCTGGTGTCCCCGCGCCGGGTCGAGGTCGCGCGCGGCGCGGCGCCGGCGGCAGGCGAGGGCGGCCTCGAGCTCGCGGTGGCGCAGGCGATCTACCGCGTCGACGGCGTGACCCGCCGGGCGGCGGCGCTGCAGGCGCATCCGCTGAGCGTGGGCGCACGCATCACCCTCAATCCCGATGACGCATCCGCGGCCGGGCTGCGCGACGGCGCGATGGCGCGCGTCGCCAACGGCGCCGGTACCGCGACCCTGCCGGTCGCCACCAGCGAGCGCGTCGCGCGCGGTGCGGCCCTGGTCGAGTCCGGTTACGGCGCCACCGCGGCGCTCGGCGCCGGCGCGGTGCGGGTGGAGGCCGCATGAGCACGACGACGAACAACACCGCCGGCGTGCTGCTCGGCTGGTTCGAACCCCTGCGCAGCTGGCTGGATTCGCTCGGCCCGGTCGGCACCGTCCTGTGGCTGGTGCTGCTGATCCTCGCGATCATGATGCCGGTGATCATCGCCGTGGCGTTCTACGTGGTCTGGGAGCGCAAGCTGATCGCCTGGATGCATGTCCGCCACGGGCCGATGTACGTCGGCTTCGGCGTGCTGCAGGCCTTCGCCGACGTCTTCAAGCTGCTGTTCAAGGAAGTCATCCGGCCGAGCGCCGCGCACAAGGTGCTGTACATCCTGGCGCCGCTCATCACCCTGGCGCCCGCGCTCGCGGCCTGGGCGGTGGTGCCGTTCGACACGCGCATGGTGCTGTCCAACGCCAATGCCGGCCTGCTGTACCTGCTGGCGATGACCTCGCTGGCGGTCTACGGCGTGATCCTGGCGGGCTGGGCCTCCAACTCCAAGTACGCCTTCCTCGGCGCCATGCGCTCGGCGGCCCAGGTGGTGAGCTACGAGATCGCCATGGGCTTCGCCCTGGTCGGCGTCATGGTCGCCTCCGGCAGCCTGAACCTGAGCGAGATCGTGATGGCGCAGTCGGGCGACGCCGGCTTCCTGGAATGGTTCTGGGTGCCGCTCCTGCCGCTGTTCGTCATCTACTACGTGTCGGGCGTGGCCGAGACCAACCGTTCGCCCTTCGACGTGGTCGAGGGCGAGAGCGAGATCGTCGCCGGCCACATGGTCGAGTACTCGGGCGCGGTGTTCGCGCTGTTCTTCCTGGCCGAGTACGCCAACATGATCCTGGTGAGCTTCCTCACCGCGATCTTCTTCCTGGGTGGCTGGCTGTCGCCGATCCCGGTGGCCTGGATCCCGGACATCCCGGTGCTCTCGGTCATCCTGGGTGACGGCTGGTGGTGGCTGTTCGCCAAGGCCTTCTTCTTCGCCAGCTGCTTCGTCTGGTTCCGCGCGACGTTCCCGCGCTACCGCTACGACCAGATCATGCGCCTGGGCTGGAAGGTGTTCATTCCGCTGTCGATCGCGTGGATCGCGGTGACGGCGCTGATGGCGTACTTCGGCGTCTTCGAGGCAGGTGCTTGATGGGCAAGTTCGTTTCCTGGGCCAGGAGCCTGCTGCTGATCGAGATGATCCGCGGCATGGCGCTGACCGTCAGCTACCTGTGGCGCCCGAAGTACACGATGATGTACCCGATGGAGAAGATCCCGCAGTCGCCGCGGTTCCGGGGACTGCATGCGCTGCGTCGCTACCCGAACGGCGAAGAGCGCTGCATCGCCTGCAAGCTGTGCGAGGCGGTCTGCCCGGCGCTGGCGATCACCATCGACTCCGAACAGCGCGAGGACAACACGCGGCGCACCACGCGCTACGAAATCGACCTGTTCAAGTGCATCTTCTGCGGCTTCTGCGAGGAATCGTGCCCGGTGGACTCGATCGTCGAGACCCACATCCACGAGTACCACTTCGAGAACCGCGGCGAGAACATCGTCACCAAGCCGCAGCTGCTGGCCCTGGGCGACCGCCTGGAGGCGGAGATCGCCGAACGCCGCGCCGCCGACGCCGCATACAGGTAAGCCATGGACTTCGTACAGCTCGCATTCTTCGCATTCGCAGCGGTCGCGATCGCCGGCGCCATCGGCGTGATCGGCGCGCGCAACCCGGTGCACTCGGCGCTGTTCCTGGTGCTGACCTTCTTCAGCGTGGCCTGCACCTGGATCATCGCGGGCGCCGAATTCCTCGGGGTCGCGCTGGTGCTGGTCTACGTCGGCGCGGTGATGGTCCTGTTCCTGTTCGTGGTGATGATGCTCGACATCGACCTGGTGCCGATCAACGAGGGCTACGTGCGCTACCTGCCGGTCGGACTGGTCGTGGCGGTGGTGATGCTGCTCGAGCTGCTGTCGCTGATCGGGATCATGGCCTTCGTCGCCACGCCGTTCGCACCCGACGCGGTCGAGGCCGCCGGGGTGTCGAACACGGTGTGGATCGCGCGCCGGCTGTTCACCGACTTCCTGCTGCCGTTCGAGGTCGCCGCGGTGATCCTCACCGTCGCGGTGGTCGCGGCGGTGACGCTCACCCTGCGCCGCCGTCCCGGCACCAAGCACCAGGTCCCGGGCGACCAGGTCCGCACGCGTCCGGGTGACCGCCTGCGCATGGTCGACATGCCCGCATCGGTGCACGTCGCCGACGACGCAGCGCCGGCCACCGATGCCACCGGCGTGGAGGGCAAGTGATGGAATTCCTCGGACAGGGCCTCGCGCTTGGCCACTACCTGACGCTGGCGACCGCGCTGTTCTGCATCAGCGTCGCCGGAATCTTCCTCAACCGGAAGAACGTGATCATCCTGCTGATGTGCATCGAGCTGATGCTGCTCTCGGTGAACATCAATTTCATCGCCTTCTCGCGCGAGTTCGGCGACGCCGCCGGCCAGGTCTTCGTGTTCTTCATCCTCACCGTGGCCGCGGCCGAGGCCGCGATCGGCCTGGCGATCCTGGTCACGCTGTTCCGCAACCGGCGCACGATCAACGTCGCCGAACTCGACACGCTGAAGGGCTGACGGAATGCCTGGCATGGAAATTGTCATCTCGAAGGCGGTGCTGATCGCGATCGTGATCGCGCCGCTCCTTGGCGCGATCATCGCCGGCCTGTTCGGCCGCCAGGTCGGTCGCGTCGGTGCGCAGACGGCCACGATCCTGGGCGTGGCGGTCAGCTGCGCGCTGTCGAGCTTGGTGCTCTGGCAGCTGGTCGGGCAGGGCGCCGCGCCGTTCAACGAGAACCTCTACACCTGGTTCCAGGTCGCCGGCTACGAGATCCACGTCGGCTTCATGGTCGACCGGCTGACCGCGATGATGATGGTGGTGGTGACCTTCGTGTCGCTGCTGGTCCACATCTACACCATCGGCTACATGGCCGACGACCCGGGCTACCAGCGCTTCTTCAGCTATATCAGCCTGTTCACCTTCTCCATGCTGACGCTGGTGATGGCCAACAACTTCTTCCAGCTGTTCTTCGGCTGGGAAGCGGTGGGCGTGGTGTCGTACCTGCTGATCGGCTTCTGGTTCAAGCGTCCGACCGCGGTGTTCGCGAACCTCAAGGCCTTCCTGGTCAACCGCGTGGGTGACTTCGGCATGCTGCTGGGCATTGCCGGCGTCGCCTACTGGTTCGGCACGCTCGACTACGCCACGGTCTTCGCCAATGCCGGGCCGACGATCGGCGGCGGCCAGGTGATCGAGATCATCCCGGGCTATGCCTGGTCGGTGGCGACCCTGATCTGCATCTGCCTCTTCGTCGGTGCCATGGGCAAGTCGGCGCAGGTTCCGCTGCATGTGTGGCTTCCGGACTCGATGGAAGGCCCGACCCCGATCTCGGCGCTGATCCACGCCGCGACCATGGTCACCGCCGGCATCTTCATGGTGGCGCGCATGTCGCCGCTGTTCGAGCTCAGCCAGACCGCGCTGCAGTTCATCCTCTTCATCGGCGCGACCACGGCCTTCTTCACCGGCCTGATCGGCATCGTGCAGAACGACATCAAGCGCGTGGTCGCGTATTCGACGCTGTCGCAGCTCGGCTACATGACCGTGGCGCTGGGCGTGTCGGCGTACTCGGCGGCGGTGTTCCACCTGATGACCCATGCCTTCTTCAAGGCGCTGCTGTTCCTCGGCGCCGGCTCGGTGATCATCGCCATGCACCACGAGCAGGACATGCGCCGCATGGGCGGCCTGCGCCGGTACATGCCGATCACTTTCGCCACCATGCTGATCGGCACCCTGGCCCTGGTCGCGACGCCGTTCTTCAGCGGCTTCTACTCCAAGGACACCATCATCGAAGCGGCGAAGTTCGGCGCCGAGGGGATGGGCTGGGTCGGCACCTATGGCTACTGGGCGGTCCTGCTCGGCGCCTTCGTCACCTCGTTCTACAGCTTCCGCCTGCTGTACATGACCTTCTTCGGGCGCGAGCGCTTCCGCGAGGTCGAGCAGTCGCATCCCGCCGAGGCGCACGGCACGCATGGGGAAGAGACCCGCCACGAGCCCTCGCAGCTCGACGCGCACGGGCATTCCGCGCACGACCACCACCACGGCGTGCACGAGCCGCACGAGTCGCCCTGGGTGGTGACCCTGCCGCTGGTGCTGCTGGCGATTCCCTCGATCGCGATCGGCTTCTTCACCGCCGGCCCGATGCTGTTCGGCACCAGCTGGAGCGGCGGCGCGCAGGTGATGCCGTTCTTCACCGGCGCGATCGACCTGCTGCCGGAGAACGACACCCTCGCGCGCGTGGCGTCCGAGCTGTGGCACGGACCGGTGGCGTTCGCGCTGCACGGTTTCCTGACGCCCGCCTTCTGGCTGACGCTGGCCGGCTTCGTACTCGCCACGGTCATGTACTGGTGGCGTCCCGAGCTCGCGACGAAGGCCCGCAGCATGTTCGCGCTGCCGGTCAACGTGCTCGAGAAGAAGTACTGGGCCGATGATCTCTGGATCGGCGGCTTGGCGGGCGGCAGCCTGCAGCTCGGAAAGGCGTCCAGCGCGGTCGACGGCCGCCTGATCGATGGCGTCATCGTCAACGGCACCGCGCGACTGGTCGGACTGGTGTCGGCCGTCTCGCGCCGGCTGCAGTCGGGCCGCCTCTATGACTATGCATTCGCGATGATCGTCGGCCTGATCCTGCTGTTGGCCGTGCTGATCTACCTCTGGACCTGACGGAAGACGATACGTGTCGAACTGGCCCCTCCTCAGCATCCTCATCTGGCTGCCGATCCTCGGTGGCGCGATGGTGCTCGCGCTCGGCAATCGCGCCAGCGCCGCGCGCTGGCTGTCGCTGGCGATCGCGCTGGTGGTGTTCGCCATCAGCATCCCGCTGTTCACCGGCTACGACGCCTCGGCGGCCGTGGCCACGATGCAGTTCGTCGAGGCCCGGGAGTGGATCCCGGCCTATGACATCCAGTACCACCTGGGTGCGGATGGCATCTCGGTCGCGCTGATCGTGCTCACGACCCTGGTGACGGTGCTGGTGCTGATCGGCGCCTGGGCCTCGATCGACAAGCGCGTGAACCAGTACTTCGCCTCGATGCTGATCCTCGAGGGGCTGATGATCGGCGTGTTCTCGGCCGTGGACGCGATGCTGTTCTACGTGTTCTTCGAGGGCATGCTGATCCCGATGTTCATCATCATCGGCGTGTGGGGCGGCCCGCGCCGCGTGTATGCGTCGGTGAAGTTCTTCCTGTACACCTTCCTCGGCTCGGTGTTCATGCTGGTCGGCCTGGTGTACCTGTACCTCAAGGCAGGCAGCTGGCAGCTGCCCGACCTGTACGCGCTTCCGCTCACCGCCACCGAGCAGATGTGGCTGTTCTTCGCGTTCCTGATCGCGTTCGCGGTCAAGGTGCCGATGTTCCCGGTGCACACCTGGTTGCCGGACGCCCACGTCGAGGCGCCCACCGGCGGCTCGGTCATCCTGGCGGCCATCATGCTGAAGATCGGCGGCTACGGCTTCCTGCGCTTCAGCCTGCCGATCACGCCCGACGCCGGCCACGAATGGGCCTGGCTGCTGATCGCGCTGTCGCTGGTCGCGGTGGTCTACGTCGGCCTGGTGGCCCTGGTCCAGCAGGACATGAAGAAGCTGATCGCGTACTCGTCGGTCTCGCACATGGGCTTCGTGACCCTGGGCATCTTCATCGCCTTCGCCCTGGTGCGAGACACCGGCAACCCCGAGGCCGCGCGCCTGGGCATGCAGGGCGCGATGGTGCAGATGATTTCCCACGGCTTCGTGTCCGGCGCCATGTTCACCTGCGTCGGCGTGCTCTACGACCGCATGCACACGCGCATGATCCGCGACTACGGCGGCGTGGCGAACGTGATGCCGTGGTTCGCCGCGTTCTACGTGCTGTTCGCGTTCGCGAACTCCGGCTTGCCGGGCACCTCGGGCTTCGTTGGCGAGTTCATGGTCATCGTCGCCTCGTTCCAGCACCACCCGCTGATCGCCTTCGTGGCCGCGCTGACCCTGATCCTGGGCGCCGGCTACACGCTGTGGCTGGTGAAGCGAGTGATGTATGGCGAGGTCGGCAACGCCCACGTCGCCGCCATGAAGGACATCAATGGCCGCGAGGCCCTGGTGCTGGGCGTGTTCGCCGCCGGCGTGCTGCTCATCGGCATCTGGCCCAGGCCCCTGACCGACCTGATGGAGCCCTCCATCGCGCAGCTGGCGGACATGCTCGCCAACAGCAAGCTTTGAGGAACGTGACGCGATGATGCCTGGTGAATTGAACCTTCCCGTCCGGACGCTGGCCGATATCGCGCCGCTGGCGCCCGAGCTCGTGGTGGTGATCGGCGCGTTCGCGCTGCTGATGCTGGACCTGTTCCTCGACGAGCGCCGCCGGGTGGTCACCCACTCCCTGGCGATCGCGCTCCTGCTCGGTGCCGCGGCGATGATCGTCGGCGGCGTGGGCGGGCAGGGCATGGTGCTGGCCGACATGTTCGTGCGCGACACCGCCGCCGACGTGCTCAAGGTCTTCATCCTGGTCATCACCGCGATGTCGCTCGGCTATGCCTGGCACTTCATGCGCGAGCGCGGGCTGTACAAGGGCGAGTTGCCGGTGCTGATGCTGTTCGCGACCGTCGGCATGATGCTGCTGGTGTCCGCGCCCAACCTGGCGACGATCTACGTCGGCCTCGAGCTGCTGGCGCTGTGCCAGTACGCGCTGGTGGCGATCGATCGCGACAACCCGGTCGGCTCCGAAGCGGCGATGAAGTACTTCGTGCTCGGATCCCTGGCATCCGGCCTGCTGCTGTTCGGCATGTCGCTGGTCTACGGCGCCACCGGCAGCCTGGATCTCGCCAGCATCGCCAGCGCCGCGGCCACCGTCGACGGCGGCACGCGCACCCTGCTGCTGACCGGCACCGTGTTCCTGGTGGTGGGCGTCTGCTTCAAGTTCGGCGCGGCGCCGTTCCACATGTGGCTTCCCGACGCCTACCACGGCGCGCCGACGCCGATGACGCTGTTCATCGGTTCGGCCCCCAAGCTCGCGGTGTTCGGCATGGCCTACCGCCTGCTCGAATCCGGCGTGGGTCCGCTGCAGGACCAGTGGCAGCTGATGGTAGCGATGATCGCGGCACTGTCGCTGGTGGTCGGCAACATCTTCGCCATCGCCCAGACCAACCTGAAGCGCATGCTGGCCTACTCGACGGTGTCGCACGTCGGCTTCCTGCTGCTCGGCCTCGCCGGCGGCGGTCCCGAGGGCTATGCGGCGGCGATGTTCTACGCGATCAGCTACGCGATCATGTCGGCGGCCGCGTTCGGCGCGATCGTGGTGCTGGCGCGCAACGGCTTCGAAGCCGACCGCATCGAGGACTTCAAGGGCCTCAATGCCCGCAGCCCGTGGATGGCGGCGATGGTGCTGGTGATCATGGCCTCGCTGGCCGGCGTGCCGCCCTTCCTCGGATTCTGGGCCAAGCTGGTGGTGCTGCGCGCGGCGATCCAGGGCGACATGCTGTGGCTTGCGATCGTCGGCATCGTGTTCGCCGTGGTGGGTGCGTTCTACTACCTGCGCGTGATCAAGGTCATGTACTTCGATGAGCCCGAGGGCCGGGTGATCGAGGCGCGCGACAGCATGCCGCTCAAGGCGCTGTTCGCGGTCAACGCGCTGGCGCTGCTGGTGCTGGGTATCGCCTGGAGCCCGGTCATGGCCTGGTGCCAGGCGGCGTTCGCCTGAGGCAAGCCACACGCTTCCGCGCGGCGATGACGCGCGGGAGCTTGCGGAAAAGCAGGTACTCCTGCATAATGTTCGTCTGCTGCGGGGTGGAGCAGTCTGGCAGCTCGTCGGGCTCATAACCCGAAGGTCGTAGGTTCAAATCCTACCCCCGCTACCATACGCAGCACGAACGGCGCTCCTGGAAACAGGGGCGCCGTTCTCTTTTGTGGCTCAGGCCTCCAGCACCATCCGCCGGCGCCCGTCATCGACGATCGCGTGCGGCACGAAGCGCGCGGTGTCACGCGTGATCGGCGATGCATCCTCGCGGATGCCCATGCCGCAGGCCACGTCGCCGACCACCCAGCTGCCGACCAGCGGCCACGCACCGTCGAACGTCGGCAGCAGGTGGAGCGCCTGGCGGATCGCAGGACCCGCATAGGGCCCGGGCTGCTCGATCCGGTCGCCGTCGTGCAGGTGCATCTCGATGTTCGCGCCCTCGCGCGAGAACAGCGGCTTGCGGACCCAGCCCGGGGGCAGGTCGCCGCCGGCGTCGAACTCGGCCGGCAGCAGGTTCGGGTGGCCGCGGTGCCGCTCCCAGAGCAGGGGCAGGACGCCCTTGTTGCTCAGCAGCAGCTTCCACGGCGGCTCCAGCAGGCGCAGGCCCGAGCCGGGCAGGGCCGAAGCGAACGCGTCCGCGAACAGGTCCTCGAGCGGATAGAGCTTGAACAAGCTGGCGATGACCACGTCGTCGCCGGCGGTGAAACGGCCGTCGGCCGAGAGGCCGATCGCCTCCAGCGCAATCGTGCCGGACTCGATCCCGGCCTGCGCTGCGCAGTCGCGCAGGTAGTCGACCGTGCCCTGGTCCTCCGCGCTGTCGCCGGACGCGGAGAAATAGAGCGGCGCCGGAAGCTGCCCGGCGATCGTGACGAAGCGCGCCACCAGGGCCTCGTGGATGGAGTTGAACTGGTCCGCGCCGCCGGGCAATACGCCGCTTTCGCGCTGGCGCTCCAGCCAGTCCCACTGGAAGAACGCCGCCTCGAACAGCGAGGTGGGCGTGTCGTAGTTGTATTCGTACAGCTTGGCCGGCCCGTGGCCGTCATAGGCGAGGTCGATCCGGCCATAGAGGTGCGGATCGCGGCGGCGCCAGCTGTCCGCCACCTGGTCGCGGGCGTCGGGGGGAATCGCCAGCCGCTCCATGAGCTCCTGGCTGCCGGCGGCTTCGGCGGCGAGCTCCATCGCCATGGCGTGGAGCTCCGCGGTGGGGTCCTCGATGTCGTCCTCGACCTGTCGCAGGTCGAAGGCGTAGTAGGCGCGTTCGTCCCAGTAGCGCTCGCCCTCGATGGTATGGAAGGCGAAGCCGCAGTCCGCGGCGCGCTGGCGCCAGTCGGGGCGCTCCTCGATCGCGACCCGGCGCATCAGCCGCCGGCGCTGCGGCCTGCGCCCGAGCGGCCGAAGCCGCCGCGGCTGACGGTCGGGGCGCGGTCGGGCTGCAGGCCGGTGCGGGCCAGCGCCGTCGCCCCGCCTGGGCCCGCCTGCGGCCGCAGCCAGCCGGACTGGTTGGACAGGAAGGCCGGGGTGGCACGGGCGTTGCCGGGAGCCGCCGCGGCGGGTCCGGCACCGGGCGCCGGCGCCATGGCACCGCCCCTGCCGCCCATCATCTGCGACAGCACGAACCCGGCCATCAGCGGGCCGACGAAGCTGCCGCCCGCGTGCTGCCGGGTCGCACACTGGCCTTCGCCGAATTCGGCCTCGCAGTCCTCGCGCGAGGCATAGCGCGGCGCGACTTCGTCGGCCTGGGCCTGGGCGGCGTCGAAGGCCTGGCGGCACATCCCCGGATTCATGGTTTCCGCGGCGCAGGCCTCGACCGTGGTGAACAGGCCTTCGGAGGTCTGCACCTCCGGCTGCTGGGCGCAGGCGACCAGCAGCAGCGGGGCGGAGCCCATGAGGACGAGGGCGGTCTTGCGGGAGCGTTTCATCGAAGCCGGTACCGGATTGCGCGTGGAGAGGCAGAGGTTAACCGATGGTGCGCCACGCGCGCCGTGAGCTTGCGGCACGGGCGCGCGAGGCCTATAATCCAGCGGCTCAGCGGGACCCTGCAGGATGGCATCGGCGCAACAGGCGCCGGCCCCGGCAAACCCGCTGCAAGCTTTTCGCAGTCGACGAAAAGCCTCCGAGGAGGCTTTTTTCGATTGCGGGAGTCGGGCTCGCGCGGTGCGCATCGAGGCGCGCCGGCACCGGATCCAGCAGCATCGGACAAGGGGCCCATCGGGCCCTTTTTCATTTTTCCGCGCCGCGCGGCGCCAGGCGACCAGGACAGAGGAGACATCGTGGCCGACAAGTCGACCGACATCGCTGAGCTCCTGTCGCCGACCGTGTCCGCGATGGGCCTGGACCTGCTCGGCGTCGAGTACCTGCCGTCGCCCGGCGGCGGCGCGCTGCTGCGCCTGTACATCGACCGCCCGGGCGCCGACCCGATGGCCGAAGGGCAGGGCGTGGGCATCGAGGACTGCGAGGCGGTGAGCCGCGAAGTTTCGGCCCAGCTCGACGTCGAGGACCCGATCAGCAGCAACTACACCCTCGAGGTGTCGTCGCCCGGCGTCGACCGCCTGCTGTTCAAGCCGGCGCACTTCGAGCGCTTCCTCGGCGAACAGGCCAAGGTCGCGCTGAAGCTGCCGCAGGACGGACGCCGTCGGCTGCAGGGCCGGATCGCCACGGTCGAGGGCGAGACGATCACCTTCGACGTCGACGGCCGGCCGTTCGCGGTGTCCGCCGGCAACATCGACAAGGCGCGCCTGGTCCCCGACTGGGTCGCGCTGGGCTACGGCCCCGCGAAGGACGCGGCCGGCCGCGATGCCCGGCCCGGCAAGCGCGGAGCGGCCAGCAAATCCAATACCAACAACAAGCCGGCGGCGTCGAAGCCGTCCAGTGCGGAGTGATATAGAAGATGAGCAAGGAACTGTTGCTGGTCGTCGATGCGGTCGCCAACGAGAAGGGCGTGCCCGAGTCGGTGATCCTCGAAGCCCTCGAGGCGGCGCTCGCCACCGCGGCCAAGAAGCGTTACCTCGAGCAGGACGTGGTCACGCGCGTGCAGATCGACTCGAAGGACGGCAGCTACGAGACCTTCCGCCGTTGGGAAGTGGTCGCCGATGACGTGGTCATGGAGTCGCCTGACCGGCAGATCCGCCTGATGGACGCGGTCGACGAGGCCGAGGGCGTCGAGGTCGGCGACTACATCGAGGAACAGATCGAGAACGTCGATTTCGGCCGCATCGCAGCCCAGGCCGCCAAGCAGGTCATCGTCCAGCGCGTGCGCGAGGCCGAGCGCCAGCAGGTCGTGGATGCGTGGAAGGATCGCGTGGGCGAGCTGGTGACCGGCGTGGTCAAGCGCGTCGAGCGCGGCAACGTCTTCGTCGACCTCGGCGGCAATGCCGAAGCCTTCATTCCCAAGGACAAGGCGATCCCGCGCGACGTCGTGCGCGCCGGCGACCGCATCCGCGGCTACCTCTACGACGTGCGCACCGAGCCGCGCGGCCCGCAGCTGTTCATCAGCCGCGCCGCGCCGGAATTCATGATGGAGCTGTTCAAGCTCGAAGTGCCGGAAGTCGGCCAGGGGCTGGTCGAGATCAAGGCCTGCGCGCGCGATCCGGGCGATCGCGCGAAGATCGCGGTGGTCGCCTACGACACCCGCACCGATCCCATCGGCGCCTGCATCGGCATGCGTGGTTCGCGCGTGCAGGCCGTGAGCAACGAGCTCAACGGCGAGCGCGTCGACATCGTGCTGTGGTCGGACAACCCGGCGCAGTTCGTGATCAACGCGATGGCGCCGGCCGAAGTGCAGTCGATCGTCGTCGACGAGGACAAGCACTCGATGGACCTCGCGGTGGCCGAAGACCGCCTCGCGCAGGCCATCGGCAAGGGCGGCCAGAACGTGCGCCTCGCCAGCCGCCTGTCGGGCTGGCAGCTCAACGTCATGACCCAGGACCAGGTCACCGCGAAGTCGGAGGCCGAGCAGGCCACGGCGCGCGCCCTGTTCCAGGAGAAGCTGGAGGTCGACGAGGAGATCGCCGGCATCCTGGTGGCCGAGGGCTTCAGCACGGTCGAGGAAATCGCCTACGTGCCGGTCGGCGAGCTGCTGGCGGTCGAGGGCTTCGACGAGGACATCGTCGAGGAACTGCGCGCCCGCGCCCGCGACGCGCTGCTCAACGACGCGCTTGCGGTCGAGGAGGAGATCGGCGAGAACGTGCCGGCCGACGACCTGCTGGCGCTCGAGGGCATGGACGACGAGACGGCGTTCGCCCTGGCCGCCAACGGCGTACGCACCGCCGAGGACCTCTCCGACCTGGCCGCCGACGAGGTGCTGGAGTTCGGCATCGAGGGCCTGGACGGGGAACGCGCCGCCGCGCTGGTCCTGGCCGCGCGCGCCGGAGAGATCGCGCGCCTCGAGGCCGAAGGCTGACAGGCCGGGGCCGTCCACGGCCCCCGAGAACGGCAAACCACCATGAATTGATCGATCCATAGCGCGCGGCACGAGCCGACGCCCAAGGAACCGGAATCCGAATGTCGCAGCAAACCACCATCCGCAAGCTGGCCGCACTGGTGAACACGCCGGTCGAGAAACTGCTTGAACAGCTGTCCGAAGCGGGCATGAAGTTCAGCGATCCCGACCAGGTCGTGACCAGTACCGAGAAGGTGAAGCTCCTGGGCTTCCTGCGCCGCACCCACGGTCGTGCCGAGAAGGCCGCCGAGGATCCGGTCGCCCCCAAGAAGATCACCCTGCAGCGCAAGAGCACGCTCACCGTGGGCGGCGGCCGCAACAAGCCGACCGTCGACGTCGTGGTGCGCAAGAAGGTCACGCTCAAGCCCGAGGACGCTGCATCCGGCGCCCGCAGCGGCGGTGGCGTCGACGACGAGCGCGCCGAAATCCTGCGCAAGCTCGAGGAGTCGCGCCAGCGCAACCTCGACGAGCAGCAGCGCCTGGCCGAGGCCGACCGCCGCCGCGTCGAGGAAGCCGAAGCCGCCAAGCGGCTGGTTGCCGAGCAGGAAGCCGACCGCGTCCGCAAGGAAGCCGCCGCGACCGCGTCCGCGGTCGAGGAAACCCCGCGCAAGGCGCATGGCCATGGCCATCCCAAGCCGGCCGTGCCGCCGCGCGACGACCGCGCCGCGAACAAGGGCAAGCCCAATCGCGGCTCGCACGCGATGGTCGCCGGCGTCGAGGACGACGACAGCGCCGCGCGCTTTGCCGGCCAGCTGCACCTGTCGCCCGCCGACCGCGCCCGCCGCGGCGCCGGCGCCTCGCGCTCGAAGGGCCGCCAGCAGCAGCGCGGCCGCCAGCCCGACCAGGCGCGGACCGGGACCGGCTTCACCCGCCCGACCGCGCCGGTGGTGCGCGAAGTCGCGATCGGCGAGGCGATCACCGTGGCCGACCTTGCGCAGAAGCTCGCGTTGAAGGGCGGCGACGTGGTCAAGGCGCTGTTCAAGATGGGCGTCATGGCGACCATCACCCAGTCCATCGACCATGACACCGCGGTGCTGGTGACCGAAGAACTCGGCCACACGGCCATCCGCGCCGATGCCGACGATGCGGAAAGCGAGCTGCTCGCCCACGTCGAGGACGTGCAGGGCGACCAGACCCAGCGTCCGCCGGTGGTCACCATCATGGGTCACGTCGACCATGGCAAGACCTCGCTGCTGGACTACATCCGCCGCACCAGGATCGCCACCGGCGAGGCCGGTGGCATCACCCAGCACATCGGCGCGTACCACGTCGAGACCGCCAAGGGCGTCATCAGCTTCCTCGACACCCCGGGCCATGCCGCCTTCACCTCGATGCGCGCGCGCGGCGCCAAGCTCACCGACATCGTGGTGCTGGTGGTCGCGGCCGACGACGGCGTGATGCCGCAGACGGTCGAGGCGATCCAGCACGCGAGGGCGGCCAAGGTGCCGCTGATCGTGGCGATCAACAAGATCGACAAGTCCGAGGCCGACCCGTCGCGGATCAAGAACGAGCTGCTCGCGCACGACATCGTGGCCGAGGACTTCGGCGGTGATACGCAGATGGTCGAGCTGTCGGCCAAGACCGGCGACGGCGTCGACGACCTGCTGGAAGCGATCAGCATCCAGGCCGAGGTGCTCGAACTCAAGGCGATGTCCGAGGGCCGCGCCAGCGGTACGGTCATCGAGTCCTCGCTGGACAAGGGCCGCGGCCCGGTGGCCACGGTGCTGGTGCAGCAGGGCGCGCTCAACAAGGGCGACTTCCTGGTCTGCGGCGTCGAGTACGGCCGCGTGCGCGCACTGTTCGACGAGACCGGCGGCCAGGTGCCGTCGGCCGGGCCGTCGATCCCGGTGCAGGTGCTCGGCCTGTCCGGCGTGCCCGATGCCGGCGACGACTTCGTGGTCGTCGACGATGAGCGCCTGGCCCGTGAAGTCGCGCAGCAGCGCGAGGCCAAGCGCCGCGAAACGCGCCTGGTGCAGGCCGCGGGCAACCGCATGGAAGACATCATGGCGCAGATGGGCGGCGGCCAGCAGCTCGAGCTGCCGCTGGTCATCAAGGCCGACGTGCAAGGTTCGGTGGAGGCGCTGCGCCAGGCGCTGACCGCGCTGTCCAACGACGAGATCCGGATCAACATCATCCGTTCCGGCGTTGGCGGCATCACCGAGTCCGACGCCAATTCGGCGGCGACGTCCAAGGCCACGATCATCGGCTTCAACGTCCGTGCCGATGCGTCGGCACGCAAGGTGGTCGACACGCACGGCCTCGACCTGCGCTATTTCTCGATCATCTATGACGTGATCGACCAGGTGAAGCAGGTGGCGTCCGGCATCCTGGGCGTGGAGATCCGCGAGGAGATCATCGGCACCGCCGAGGTCCGCGAGGTGTTCCGCAGCTCCAAGTTCGGCGCCGTGGCCGGCAGCATGGTCATCGAGGGCGTGGTCCGCAGGAACAAGCCGATCCGCGTGCTGCGCGACGAAGTGGTCATCTTCGAGGGCGAGCTGGAATCGCTGCGCCGCTTCAAGGAGAACGTCGACGAGGTGCGCGTCAACACCGAGTGCGGCATCGGCGTGAAGGCCTACAACGACATCAAGCCGGGCGACAAGATCGAGTGCTTCGAGCGCGTCGAAGTGCAGCGCACCCTCTGATGGCGCAGAAGTCCTTCCATCGCACCGACCGCGTGTCCGCCCAGCTCCGCAGGGAGCTGGGTACGCTGGTCCGCGAGGCGGTGGCCGAGCACGGCCTGCCGTCGGTGAGCGTTTCGGACGTCGAGGTGACCCGCGACATGGCGCACGCCAAGGTCTGGGTCACCGCGCTGCAGTCCGAGCGCGCCCTCGAGGCCGTCAAGGGCCTCAAGGCGGTGGCGCCCGAGGTGCGCTACCGGCTGGCGCGCGCGGTGAAGATGCGCCACGTGCCCGAGCTGCACTTCCATTACGACGACTCCGTCGATCGCGGCGAGCGCATCGACAACCTGCTGCGCGACCTGCCCGACGCGCCGGCCGAAGACTGAGTTCCCGGCCGCCTGGCGGTCCGATGATCCGATGACTGCCCGCGCGCGCACCAGATTCCGCAAGCTCGACGGCATCCTGCTGCTCGACAAGCCGCGGGGCCCGAGCTCCAACCAGGCGCTGCAGCGCGCGCGCCACCTGTTCCGCGCCGAGAAGGGCGGCCATACCGGCAGCCTCGATCCGCTCGCCACCGGCCTCCTGCCGCTGTGCTTCGGTGAAGCGACCAAGATCGCCGGCGGCCTGCTCGGCGCACGCAAGGCCTATGACGCGGTGGCGCGGCTGGGCCAGGTCACCGACACCGACGACGCCGAAGGCGAGGTGCTGCGCGAGCGGCCCGTCCCCCTGCTCGACATCGCCACCATCGATGCGGCCCTTGGCCCGCTCACCGGCCGCATCCAGCAGCGCCCGCCGATCTACTCCGCGCTCAAGCGGGGCGGGGAGCCGCTGTACGCCAAGGCACGCCGGGGCGAGGACGTGGAGGTCGAGCCACGCGAGGTCGAGGTCCACGAATTCAGCCTGCTCTCGGCTGCCGACCTCGTCGACGCCGCCGAAGGCGTGGCCCCCGGCAACATCCTGCGCCTGCGCGTGGAGTGCGGCTCGGGCACCTATGTCCGCAGCCTGGTCCGCGACCTCGGCGAGGCGCTCGGCTGCGGGGCGCATGTGGCCGAGCTGCGCCGGCTCTGGGTCGACCCGTTCAGGAACCCGCGGATGTGGAGCTTCGCCGAGCTCGAGGCGCTGGCCGAGCGCGGCGAGTCCAGCCTGGAGGCCTGCCTGCTGCCGCTGGAATCGGGCATGGCCGCGTGGCCCCGGGTGGAGATCGACGCATCGGCGGCCGCCGGCTTCGCCTACGGGCAGGGGACGGACGGCGCCGCGGGCGCCGCCGGCGAAGTGGCCATATTCGGCCCGGAAGGCCGGGTGCTCGGCCTGGGCCTGCGCGACGGCGAGGGCGGGTTGCGCCCGCGGCGCATGTTCAGCTGGGCCTGCGCCCAGCCCGGCCCGCGGAACCCCCGGGCCGGCTGAGTCCGCCTTGTCCGGCCCGGCCGCGGCGCGTTACAATTCGAAGGCTTATTTCCAAGCAGCCGACGGCCGGGGCACCGGTCGCCACGGCATCCACAGCAAGCGGCGGTTCTCGCGGTGCGTCCTTCCTGCCATGCGCACGAAGGGGTTCCTGCGGTCCACGCATCACCCAGGGCGACAGCATGACCATCGACACCAGCAAGATCATCGAAGACAACAAGCGCGGCGAGAACGACACCGGCTCCACGGAAGTCCAGGTGGCGCTGCTCACCGCGCGCATCGTGCACCTGACCGAGCACTTCAAGGTGCACAAGCAGGACCACCACAGCCGCCGCGGCCTGCTGAAGATGGTCAACCAGCGCCGCAGCCTGCTCGACTACCTGCACCGCAAGGACGTCGGCCGCTACAAGGCGCTGATCGAGAAGCTCGGCCTGCGTCGCTGATCCACACCCCGCCGCGGCGCAGAAATGCGCCGCGGTTCTTTTTCCGGCGCGTTGCAGGCGCGCCACCCGGCCGGGGCAAGGGCCCACGCCGGTTCATCGCAAGACGCACCAAGGAATTCACAACGTGGCAAAAGTTACCAAGAGCTTCCAGTACGGCGAGCGCACCGTCACCATCGAGACCGGCGAGATCGCCCGCCAGGCCGGCGGCGCGGTCATGGTCTCCTGCGACGGCACCGTGCTGCTGGTTTCCGCGGTCGCCAACAAGACCGCCCGTGAAGGGCAGGATTTCTTTCCGCTGACCGTCGACTACCAGGAGAAGTTCTACGCGGGTGGTCGCATCCCCGGCGGCTTCTTCAAGCGTGAAGGACGCCAGACCGAGAAGGAAACGCTGACCTCGCGCCTGATCGACCGCCCGATCCGCCCGCTGTTCCCCGACGGCTTCCGCAACGAAGTCCAGATCATCGCCACCGTGATGTCGATGAATCCGGAGATCGACGGCGACATCCTCGCGCTCATCGGTGCCTCGGCCGCGCTGTCGCTCTCGGGCGCGCCGTTCGACGGCCCGATCGGCGCCGCCAAGGTCGGTTACAAGGGCGGCCAGTACCTGCTCAACCCGACCGTGTCGGAGCTCAAGGAGTCCGACCTCGAACTCGTCGTCGCCGGTACCGCCAACGCGGTGCTGATGGTCGAGTCCGAAGCCAACGTGCTGTCGGAAGAGGTGATGCTGGGTGCCGTGATGTTCGGCCACAAGGCCATGCAGGCCGCCATCGCCACGATCAACGAGCTCGTCGCCGAAGCCGGCAAGCCGAAGTGGGAATGGACCGCTCCGGCCGCCGACGAGGGCCTGGTGTCCGCGCTGCGCACCGCCATCGGCGAGCAGCTCGCGGGCGCCTTCCAGGTGCGTGACAAGCTCGAGCGCCGCGACACCATCTCCAAGGTCAAGAAGGCGATCCTCGACGCCCTGTCGCCGCAGGCCGAGGCCAATGCCTGGACCTCGAGCGCACTCTCCAAGGAGTTCGGCGAGCAGGAATACCAGACCATGCGCGACTCGGTCCTCAAGACCAAGGTCCGCATCGACGGCCGCGCGCTCGACACCGTGCGCCCGATCGCCAGCCGCGTCGGCATCCTGCCGCGCGTGCACGGCTCCTCGCTGTTCACCCGTGGCGAGACCCAGGCGATCGTGGCGGTCACGCTGGGCACCGCCCGCGACGGCCAGGTGATCGACGCCGTCTCCGGCGAGTACAAGGAACACTTCCTGTTCCACTACAACTTCCCCCCGTACTCGGTGGGCGAAGCCGGCCGCATGATGGGCCCGAAGCGCCGCGAGATCGGCCACGGCCGCCTGGCCAAGCGCGGCGTGCTCGCCGTGATGCCGACGATGGAAGAGTTCCCGTACACCATCCGCGTCGTGTCCGAGATCACCGAGTCGAATGGTTCGTCCTCGATGGCGTCGGTCTGCGGTTCGTCGCTGGCGCTGATGGACGCGGGCGTGCCGATCAAGGCGCCGGTCGCGGGCATCGCGATGGGCCTGGTGAAGGAAGGCGACGACTTCGTCGTGCTGTCCGACATCCTCGGCGACGAGGACCACCTGGGCGACATGGACTTCAAGGTGGCCGGTACCGAAGCGGGCATCACCGCCCTGCAGATGGACATCAAGATCCAGGGCATCACCGAAGAGATCATGAAGGTGGCGCTGGAGCAGGCCAAGCATGGCCGCCTGCACATCCTGGGCGAGATGGCCAGCTCGCTGACCACCGCGCGTTCGGAGCTGTCGGACTTCGCGCCGCGCCTGATCACCATCAAGATCCACCCCGACAAGATCCGCGAAGTGATCGGCAAGGGCGGCTCGGTCATCCAGGCGATCACCAAGGAGACCGGCACCCAGATCGACATCCAGGACGACGGCACGATCACCATCGCGTCGGTCGACGCCGCCGCCGGCAAGGCCGCCAAGGACCGCATCGAGCAGATCACCTCCGACGTCGAGCCGGGCCGGATCTACGAGGGCAAGGTCGTCAAGCTGATGGACTTCGGCGCCTTCGTGACCATCTCCCCCGGCAAGGACGGCCTGGTGCACGTCTCGCAGATTTCCAACGAACGCGTCGAGAAGGTCGGCGACGTGCTCAAGGAAGGCGACGTGGTCAAGGTCAAGGTGCTGGAAGTCGACAAGCAGGGCCGCATCCGCCTGTCGATGAAGGCCGTCGAGGAAGGCGAGGGCACCCCGGCCGAGTAAGCCGGAAGTCCGCAGGCGCCATCGCGCCGTGCAGCATCAGGGAAAGCGGGCTTCGGCCCGCTTTTTCTTTGTGTCGGCGGGGACTGCATCGGGACGATCACGGAACGGGCCGGATGGCCCGTTTTCCTTGCCCGGAACACTGAGTGTCCCTCTGGAAGTCGCCGGTGAGAGGCGCTCAGCGACGCCTGCATGTGCGACTTGGCGCAGGGTTCCGGGCCGACATTGCGAGGCCGGCTCACATCCTTCCCGGTGCGCCGCGCCCACGTCCGAAGCGGGCGTGAATGTCGTGTTGACCCTGTCGGCGGCAATGAACAAGGTTGGGTGGCCGGTGCGATCACCGGCAGCGCGAAAGGATTCGCGGCTCGGGGAACCGATGCTTCGAAGCCGACATCAACCAACGAGAAGGAATTTGTGATGAACAACGACAAGATGAAGGTCCTCAGCCTCCAGGAGCTGGAGCAGGTCAGCGGCGGTCGCAAGGGCGACGTCGACGCGGCGGCCTGGAGCACCATGAGCCGTAACTGTGGCGGCGTGGGCGCCAGCGAGTGGAGCACGATCAGTGCGGGCTGTCCCAAGGAAGACCAGGACAGGATGGAGTAATTCGAGCGCGCCCCGGGTATCGCCGGGGCACGGTTGCCAGGGCCCGGTCTTCGGGCCTTGGTGACCGCGACAAGGACTCGTCCCTGCTGCCAGGAGTTGGCGATGCGCGATCTGAATGCACACCCGGATTTCTTCATCCCGTACAGCGCCCGCAAGCCATCCGGCGAGTATTTCGGACGCGTGCAGTCCATCCTGCCGCGCGACTGGCGTCTGAAGCAGGACTACTTCTGGACCCAGGCCATCCGGCCCGTGCCGACGACGGTGGTCCAAGGGTGGAAGATCCACGTGTCGGCGACCAGCGCAACGGCGCTCGCGACGCTGTCGACGGTGGTTCCGCTCTGCATCGAGCACGACACCGAATTCAAGTTCGCAAGCGACGCGAAGATCCTGCGCCACCTGCTCGGCAAGAGTTGCCGTCGTTCGCAGTCCGGCAAGTTCATCACCATCTACCCGCCCGATGACGCGGTGTTCCGCACGCTCCTCGACGTCCTGCACGAGGCCACCCGGGGCAGCGATGGTCCCTATGTGCTGTCGGATCGCCAGTACAGGGATTCAAGCGTCATCTACTACCGCTACGGGGGGTTCATCGACCTGTCGCTGCGATCATCGACAGGCGCGGGCGCATGCATCCTCGATGACCGGTTCCGGCTGATCGAGGACGTCCGCAGCGCAAGCTTCAGCGTGCCGGATTTCGTCGACGAATCCGCGGTCATCGGCGAGGCCCTGGCCGACACGGCCGGGAGTTCGCGCAACGCGCCGCCTGACCTGTTCGGCAGGCGCTTCGAGATCGAGTCGGCGATCAAGTTTTCCAATTTCGGCGGGGTCTATGCAGGCAGGTCGGTTCCGGACGGCGCGCCGGTTGTCATCAAGGAGGCGAGGCCACTCGTGTGCGGTCCATCTGGGCAGTCCGCGGCGGACAGCCTCCGGAAGGAATACCGGCTGCTGACCCTGCTCTCGGGAACGGGCATCGCACCGGAACCGATCAGCCTCTTCCAGGAATGGAGGCATCTCTTCCTCGCGCAGGAGCGGATTCCCGGCTACACCCTGAGGGAGCACCAGGCGCGAAGCAGCAAGCTGGTCCATGCGGGGACCGATGCGTCCGCCATGCGCGAATGGATCGCCAACCTGGCCGTGATCGCGCGCAACCTGCTGCAGGTGGTTGAACGCCTGCATGCGCACGGCATCGTGTTCGGCGACCTGTCGATGAACAACGTGATCGTCGATGCGGACACGCTCGGCGTCAGGCTCATCGACTTCGAGGGCGCGTACGAGCCCGGCGTCGACGCGCCCGTCAACCTCTACACGCCCGGCTATGCGCCGCAGGACCGTTTCGATCGCGAGGGCGCCGATTATCCGGACGATCTGCACGCCCTGGGCAGCATCCTGGTCGCACTGATGATGCCGAACACGGCGATCATGGCGCTCAAGCCTGCGTACGCTCGCGAGCTCCTTGAAGAGCTGCGCCGCGACATCGGTCTGCCTGCGTCCTACGTGGAATCGGCGTTGGGGCTGTTGTCCGGCGAGACGAGCCTCCGCGAGGCCATCCGCATGCTCGAGGGAATGTGCCTCGACCCGGTCCGCGGGTTCGAACAGCCGCGTCATGTCGATGGTGCCGAGCTCTCAGGCTTCTGCGCGGTCGCGACGTCGGGGTTCGCGAGTTTCTGTCTCGCCCACATGGACCTCGGCCGGAGCGAACGCGTCTTTCCGGTAGGCCCTGGGCTTGAGGATCCGCTGTGCGTCGACCAGGGCATGGCCGGAATCGGCTATGCATTCTCGAGGATCACGGGAACACCTCCGGTGGGCCTCGAAGACTGGCTGTCGAAGGGCACCCTCCTGCGCACCGGGAAGGAGCGCGTCGGCCTGCTGGACGGAGCGGCAGGGACGGCCTGGATGCTCGCCGAATTCGGTCGTGACAAGGACGCCAGGCGCGAGCTCGGCAGCGCCGGCTTCCACCGGTCCCTGTTCGAGGACATGTCGCTCGGGCATGGCGCCGCGGGCTACGGCTACGCGAACCTGAAGTTCTGGCTGCGATACCAGGAGCCGCGGTGGCTCGACGAAGCCGAGCGGGTCGCCGAGGTGCTGTGCGCCCGGGCCGTGGAGACCGGGACGGGTCTTTGCTGGACGTCGCCGGACGGGGACGATGGCGCGCCCGTCGGCCTGCACGAAGGCGGAGCAGGAGTAGCGCTGTTCCTCCTGTACCTCCACTGCGTGACCGGCAAGGACACCTACCTCGACGCCGGGACGGCCGCGCTGGCGTCCGATATCGCGTGCGGGCGCATGGCTGACGGTTCCCTGGGCTTCCCGCGGACCAGCACGGGCTCGATCTTGTATCCCTACCTGGCCTTCGGCAGCGCGGGAATCGGCAGCGTGGCACTGCGCTATCACGCCGTCACCGGACGCGCGGAATACGCGGATCTCGTCGCCCGCACCCTTCTGGCCGCATCCAGCCGGTACACCGTCGGTGCGGGGCTCTACCTGGGCCTGGCCGGGTTGGGCAACTACCTGCTCGACGTCGCCCAGTTCCTGGGTGACCGTTCGGCACTCGCGCGCGCGCAACGATGTGCATCCGGCCTCCAGGTGTTCGCGGTCTGTCGGGACGAGGGAATCGCCTTCCCCGATGCAAACGGTCTCAAGCTCAACTGTGACTACGCCAGCGGCTCGGCCGGGATCGCCATGTTCCTGCACAGGCTCGCCCATGGGGGCATGAACTTCGACCTGATGCTCGACGAGGCGCTGGGCGCCGCGGCGCCCGGCCCGCTGTCACCGCTGGCACAGGCCGACGCGATGGGCACGCCGCCAGCGCACCGGTCAGCGATTGCCTGAGCGCAGGCATGGGCGACCTCTTCAGGAAGGAAGTCGAGCGCGCCCGCGGGCCGCGGCTCGAAGGGACCGTGCTGCTGGCTCGACCGGTGTCGTTTGTCTGGGCCGCGTGGTCGATGTTCGCGGCGCTGCTGCTCGCCGTGGTGTTCCTCTGCCTGTCCGACTATTCGAGGAAGGAGCGGGTGCGCGGCGTCATCGAACCGGTCAAGGGGCTGATCAGGGTACGGGTGCCAGGCGGAGGCGTCGTGGAGCAGGTTCCCGTGCGGGAAGGGCAGCGCGTCGTGCCTGGGCAGGCCCTGATCCTGGTGCGGTCCGACAGTTTCGTACCCGAGGTCGGCGACATGAACCAGTCGATGGCGGCGGAGCTCGAGCACGTCCAGGCCGGGCTCCAGGAGCAGATCGACAACGAGCGGATGCGTCATGCAACGCAGTCCGATGCGAACAGTGCGCGCATGTCCCTGGTCGAGCGCCAGTTGCAGGCCATCGCCGAACAGCGGGCCGTGTTCGACCGGCGTGTCGCAATCAACGACGATCTCCTGGAGAAGCTGGTCTCCCTCGGGCAGCGTGGTTATGCCTCGCAGCTCGAGATCAGGCGCCAGGAAGACACCACGCTGGCGCTGTCCCTGCAACGGCAGGAGCTTGTCGGCAGGGAAGTCTCGCTCAGGGACCAGCAGCAGGCGCTCGCCACCGAGCAGGCCATGCTCCCGGGGACGCACCGGGACGCGCTTGCCCGACTCGAGGCCCAGAAGGCCGATATCTCGAACCAGCTCCTGCGGGTGAAAGGCGACCACGCCACCGAGGTGAAGGCATCAATAGGCGGGCGCGTCAGCGGCATCGTGGTCAGGCAGGGCCAGCACCTCAACGGGGCACAGGTGGGGATGAACATCGTGCCCGATGACAGCGCGCTGCATGCCGTGTTGCACCTGCCCGAGAAGGCGGTGGGCTTCGTCGCCGAGGGCCAGCAGGTGCGGATCCGACTTGACGCTTTTCCATACCAGCGCTTCGGGTCGCAGCCCGCGCGCGTGGTGGAGATCGGTGACACCCTCGTGCTTCCGGACCTGACCGAAGGCGCCACTGCCGGCGCCGAGCCTTCGTACCGGGTCCTGGCGGATCTCGGAAACGCCTCGGTGGAAGGCTACGGGCGGGCGTTCGCCTTGCGGCCAGGCATGGAGTTCGAAGCCGATATCATCACCGAACGGCGCTCGCTGCTGCGCTGGCTGTTCGATCCGGTCTTCAGCATCCAGGGCCGCCTGAAGTGAGCGCCGCGGCACCGACCCTCGGCCTGTTCGGGCGCCGCGAGGTCAAGCTGCTGCAGCAGTCGGAGCTTGCCGAGTGTGGGGTCGCCTGCCTCGGCATGGTGGCCGGCTACCACGGGCACCACCTCAGCCTGGTGGAGTTGCGGAGGATGTTCGCCGTCTCGACGGCGGGCACGTCGCTGGCGGACCTCATGGATTTCGCCGACAAGGTGCACCTGGCGGCCCGTCCATTGCGTCTGGGGCTGGACCAGGTGGGAAAGCTCTCGCTGCCGGCGATCCTCCACTGGGACATGAACCACTTCGTGGTGCTGGCGAAAGTCTCGCGGCGGGGCTACCTGGTGTTCGACCCGGCCGCGGACGCGAGGTGGATCGGGCGCGAGGAACTGTCATCGCGCTTCACCGGGGTCGCCCTCGAGCTCACGCCGACCAGCAACTTCGCGACAAAGGCGCCGGGCGAAGTGCTCGGGCTCGCCGACTTCTGCGCCAACGTCGTCGGGCTCAAGCGCTACCTCTCGCTGGTGCTCTGCCTGTCGCTGATGCTCCAGGCACTGGTGATCGCCGGCCCCTACTACATGCAGCTCGTGGTGGACGACGTCCTCATGACATCCGACATGCAGCTGCTGCTTGTGCTTGCCATGGGGTTCGCCCTGCTGCTTGCTTTCGAGGTCATGGCCGACGCGCTGCGCGGACTCGCGCTGCTCCATCTGGGGAGCCTCATGAGCCTGCAGATGACGGTCAATCTCTTCCACCATCTCGTGAGGCTGCCGCTCGCCTTTTTCGAGAAGCGGCACATGGGCGACATCGTCTCCCGGTTCGGCTCGCTGGGCTACGTCAAGGACCTGTTGACCAAGGGGCTGGTGGAGGCGCTGATCGACGGGGTGATGGTGATCGCCGTGGTCGTGGTGCTCTTCCTCTACAGCCGCTTGCTCGCGTGCATCGTCGTCGCCGCAGCCCTGCTCTACGCCCTGGTGAGGCTGGCCATGTACCGCTCGCTGCACGAGGTCTCGCGGCAGGAGATCGCGGCGCGTGCCAGTGAGAACTCAAGCTTCATGGAGACGGTGCGCGGCATCCAGACGATCAAGCTGTTCGGCGCAGAGGCCAAGCGGGAAGGCCTGTGGCGCGAACTGCTCACCGATGCCACCAACAAAAAGATGAAACTTGGCGTATTCAACGTCAGTTACCGCGGCATCAATCGCCTGCTGTTCGGGGCGGAGAACATCATCGTGGTCTACGTCGCCGCCAAGCTGGTGGTGGCTGGCGGCTTCAGCGTCGGCATGCTGTTCGCGTTCATCGCGTACAAATCCCAGTTCATGGGCAAGTTCTCCGCGCTGGTGGAGAAGTACATCGAGTTCCGCATGCTCTCGCTGCACTTCGACCGCGTTGGCGACGTGGCGCTTTCGGACCGGGAGGTGCTCAGCCCGCAGGTGGCGCTGGACCACCGGGTCGAGGGCGCGCTCGCGCTGGACCATGTGTCGTTCCGCTACGCGGAATCCGGCCATGAGTTGGTGTCGGGGCTGTCGATCGCGATCCAGCCCGGGGAGTTCGTGGCGATCGTGGGGCCGTCGGGATGTGGCAAGACGACGGTGATGAAGCTCATGCTGGGACTGCTCCAGCCGTCGGGCGGCGAGGTCCTCGTGGACGGCATTCCCCTTGCCCAGCTTGGACTCGAGCGCTACCGCCGGCAGGTGGCCGCCGTGATGCAGGAGGACCAGCTGCTCTCGGGATCGATCGTGGACAACATCGCGTTCTTCGACGACAAGGTGGACATCGCGCGGGTCGTGTCCTGCGCGCGGATGGCCGCGATGGACGAGGCGATCAAGGCCATGCCCATGGGCTACAACAGCCTGATCGGCGACATGGGATCCTCGCTCTCGGGTGGACAGAAGCAGCGCCTCCTGCTGGCCCGGGCGCTCTACCGGCAACCGGCCATCCTGTTCCTCGACGAGGCCACGAGTCATCTGGACGCCCGCACCGAGTCGGGTATCAACGTCGCGCTGCGCGAGCTGCGGATTACCCGCGTGGTGATCGCGCACCGCAGGGAAACGATCGAGTGCGCCGACCGGGTCATCGACCTGTCGACCATGCGCGGTCGGAGTGCCCGGGGCCTGCGCGATCGCGGAACCGCGCTTGCGGTGTGAGGAGCACTTCTGCTCCACGCATTGCCGCGGTTGTGACCAGGTTCGCGCCCGCAGCTTGATTCCGGGGTTGGTTGCCGCGCAGGGCTTGACTAGCATGGGTGCGGTGTTAGGGAAGACACAGGGGCATCCATGAGGGAGCGATTGCAGGACCGCATCCGCCTGTCGCGGCGGCGCAAGGGGTGGAGCCAGGCGCAGCTCGGCGTCCGGCTCGGTGTGACCGCGAGCGCCGTCGGCCATTGGGAGCGTCCCGCGGGCCACGTGCCCTGCCTTTCGCGGTTGCTGCAGCTGTCGGAACTGTTCGACGTCGAACTCGGCTGGCTGGTCAGTGGCGGCGAGCAGCTCGACGGGAACCGCGTGCGCGAGCGTCTTGGCCCCGCTCCTGCCTGCGACGAACAGTTCGTGCTGGACGCGCTGGGGACGCTTCCACCCGACGCGCGGAGGATGGTGCTCGGAATGCTCCGGGCGGTCTGCGCGACGATGGTGGAGCGACCGCAGTGCTCGCGCCATCAGGCGAACGGCGCGCTGGCGCGCTACCTCGGGCTCGGCTAGCCGGCGTCAGCCCCCGAGGACCCGGATTCGCGTGCGTGGCCCCGGCGGCCTGCCGTAGACCGGCGGCTGGTCCTGGCCCTGGACGATGCCCAGCGGGGCGTAGCCCGCGTACTGCGGAAACACCTGGCCCAGCCGGTTGTTGCCCATGCGGCGGATGAGCAGTTCCGAGAACACCTGGCGATAATCCGTGGTCACCGGCAGGTCTCCGAACCAGGGCGCGAGCACCTCGGGGTCCAGGCCGGGCCAGGTGCCGTAGAAACGGCGGCCGTTGACGGTGTCGCCGAGCACCAGCAGCGGATTGCCGTAGCCGTGGTCGGTGCCGCCGCTGCCGTTCTGGCGCACGCGGCGGCCGAATTCCGACTGCGCCACGACCGTCACCCGCGAGGACTCGCCGCCGGCGGCCATCTCGACGTAGAACGCGGTCAGGGCTTCGGAAAGCTCGCTGATCTTGTTCTGGTAGTAGTGGTAGCCGCTGCCCGCCGTGCCCTGTCCCTCGTGCGTATCCCAGCCGCCCAGGTCCAGGGTGGCGTAGCGCAGGCCGGTGCCGAAACGGATCGCCTGCGCCACGGTCCAGAGCTGGCGGGCGAAGGTGCTGGTCGGCCAGCCCGCCGGCAGCGTCGCCGCGAAGGGCAGCTGGCTGATGCGGCGCAGCGCGGCCTCGGCGGCGCGCGACTGATGCTCCACGGCACTGCGCCCGGCGAGGAAGCCGGCGAGGACATCGTTCACGCCCTGCAGCCCGGCCGGCCCGCCTGGCCGCGCCTCGCGCCATTGCCAGGGTCCGGCGTTGAGCGCGAACTCGGTGGGGTTGGCCATCGACAGGGCATCCGCGGCCCCGAGCAGGCTGGCCGGCTGGCCGCTGGCCACGCCCAGCAGCGGCATGTCGGCGCTGGCGCCGGCGGGATCGCTGTCCCAGGCACGGGCCAGCCAGCCGCTTCCGCCTCCGGCGCGCCCCGGGGTGCCAAGGTCGCAGTACAGCTGGGCGTCGAAGTGGCTGCGGGTCAGCGTGGTGGACATGCCGCAGGCGTGCACGATGGCCAGCCGCGACTCCTGCCACAGCGCGTGCAGGCCGCCGGCCGACGGGTGGAGGCCGAAGCCGGTGCCGGCTCCGCCCTGCAGGGTCAGCGGCAGGGCGCCATAGGCGCCGCTGGCGGCGATCGCCAGCGAGGGGCGTGCTTCCTCGTAGTGGCCGCGGTCATTGCCGCCGACCGGGACCACCAGGTTCAGGCCGTCGATGCCGCCACGCAGGAAGACGTGGACCAGGGTGTCGTGCGGCGTGCCGGCGATGGCTGGCTGAGCGTAGAACATCGACGGGGCAATGCCGGCGATGGCGGCCGTGGCGCAGCAGCCCTTGAGGAAGGCGCGGCGCGAGAGCGGATGGTCGGCCATGTCGGGTCCTCAGCGGGTGGCGAATTCGGGCGACATCAGCAGCAGCGAGACCATGCTGCGCAGGCGGTCGTGGTTGTAGTGCGCGCGCAGGTCGCTGCCGCTCCAGGCATTGCTGTCGGCGATGACATAGGACGCCGCGGCGCCCTGGCCCATGAAGGCCCGCAGCGCCTGCAGCCGGGCCGGCGCGGGCGCGCGCCCCAGCAGCCGCTGGCACCAGTAGTCGACCAGGTTCGGGGCGGTCCAGCTGGCCACCCCGGCGCGGCTGTCCTCGACGATCGGCAGCAGGCGCACGTCCGCATCCGACGTCTCGGCCAGCCAGCCCAGCATCCGCCAGGCCATGCCGAAGCTGTTGGCACCCGACCAGGCATCGGCGTGGTCGGGATAGCCGTTCGGCGCCGGCCAGTCGAAGGGCAGGTGCCCGGTGGCGCCCAGCCGCCACATGAAGTCGTCGCTGCGGCCGTGCTCCGGTCGCAGGGTGAAGGGACTTGCGGCGGCGCGCAGGGTCGCGGCGATGATCTCCGCGGGACGCCGGCGCTTGCCCTGGCGGCCGTCGCGCACGTCCGGCGAGCGCAGGATGTGCCGCAGCACGACGCGGATCTGGTCCGGATCCTGCCAGTGGCTGCGGAAGAGCTGTGCCGCGCTGGCCACCAGGGATGCAGGCGGGTTGTCGCCGGCGAAGTGCCGCACGAGCTTGCGGCAGATGAAGCGTGCCACGCGGGGGTGGCTGGCGATCCGGCCCAGGACGTCGCGGCCGTCCTTCATCGCCGGCTGCGCCGGCGGCAGGTACATGCCGAGCACGGACTTCGGCCCGGCGTCGTGCCAGGCGGCGCGATAGACGAAGTTGCCGTCGTTCTCGCCCGGATACTGCCAGTGGCCGTTGCGCACCGACCAGCCGGTGAACGCCGCCGCGGTCTCGTAGACGTCGACGTCGGTATAGCCGATGGGATACGACGGATCCTCGGGGCAGGGCGGCACCTGCGCGGGACTCATGAAGCCGAGGTAGTTCTCGACGCCGAAGGTATGCAGCTCCAGCAGTTCGCGGGCGAAGTTCTCGTTGGGCCCGGCGATCGTGTTGGAGCGGTTGTCGAGGTAGTAGAGCATCGCCGTGCTGCTGGCCACCGCCTCGAGCATGGCGCGGAAGTTGCCCAGCGCATGCGCGCGGACCACGTCCCGGCTGTGGTGCACGAACACCGGGCCGACGTCGTAGTCGCTGCCGGTGACGTGGAAGTGGTCGTGCCAGAACGTCGTCATGCGCTCGTGCAGCTGCCGCCGCGAGAACGCCGCGCGCATCATCCATGCGCGCTGCGATTCCCAGGCCGGGCGCATGCGGACCTCCCACGCCGGATTGCCCAGGACGTGGTCGGCCCAGAGCTGGGTCAGGCCCTTGCCGAGCGTGCTGTAGCCGCCGGCCTGCAGCCGGTCCTCCAGCGCGGAGTCGTCGATCGCCTCCCATGCCAGCTGCTGCTCGACCAGCGCCTCGTAGCGCGCGACGTCGCTGCCACCGAGGGCGTCGAAGGCCTGCCGCGCGCCCGGGAAGATCCCGTATCCCAGGCGGCTCCACGCACGCACCCAGGCCGGTGCCGGCGGCAGGTGGAGGACGGGGTCGCGCAGGCGACGGTCGCCGTCGCCGGGCGGACCGGGTGGTGGCATGACGGGGGTGGGTCGCCGTGCGGCGCGGTCGAAGTTCCTGCCGTAGCGCTCGCGCAGCACGGCCTCGATCGAAACGCGGCCTGCGGCCGCCCTGTTGCTTGCCATGGTGTCCCCCGACGCGATGGTCCCCTGGGTGGACTATCGCCCAGGCCGGGCGCCGCGAGGTGTGACCGCCGGCAGGGATCGGACGGGCGGTCGTCGGCGTCGGCCGCCCGTCCCGGGCCTCAGACCAGGCCGAAGCCGTAGAACAGCCCGATCACCACGAACACCGCCAGCGTCTTGATGATGGTGATCGCGAAGATGTCCTTGTAGGCCTGGCGATGGGTCAGCCCGGTCACCGCCAGCAGGGTGATCACCGCGCCGTTGTGGGGCAGGGTGTCCATGCCGCCGGACGCCATCGACGCCACGCGGTGCAGGACCTCCATGGGGATCCCGGCCGCGTTCGCGTTGGCGATGAAGGTGTCGGCCATGGCCGCCAGCGCGATCGACATGCCGCCCGAGGCCGAGCCGGTGATGCCGGCCAGGGCGGTGACCGTCACCGCTTCGTTGACCAGCGGGTCCGGGATCGCGCCCAGCGCGTTGGCCACCAGCAGGAAGCCGGGCAGCGCCGCGATCACCGCGCCGAAGCCGTACTCGGACGCGGTGTTCATCGAGGCCAGCAGGGCACCGCCGATCGCCGACTTCGTGCCCTCGGCGAAGTGCGCGAACACCGTCCTCCACGCGAACACCATGACCGTCGCGATGCCGATCAGCAGCGCGCCCATCACCGCCCAGATCGCGGCGATCTTCGCCACTTCCTGGATCACCGGCGCCGGGTTGCCGACGACCGCGGGGATGAAGCTGTGGCTGTCGCCGTACCAGCCCGGGATCAGCCGGGTCAGCACCAGGTTCGACACGCCCACCATCACCAGCGGCAGCAGGGCGACCAGCGGATGCGCGAGGCGTTCGCCGATGAAGGGCGCCGGCTCGTTGAGCAGGGTGGCGGCGTCACCGTAGCCTTCGCCGGCGCGCTGGGCCACGCGGCGGCGCCAGTCGAGGTAGGACAGGCCCAGGGCGAGGATGAAGATGCCGCCGAGCGTGCCCAGCACGGGCGCCGCCCAGGTGTCGGTGCCGAAGAACGCGGTCGGGATGATGTTCTGGATCTGCGGCGTGCCGGGCAGGGCGTCCATGGTGAAGGTGAAGGCGCCGAGCGCGATCGTGCCCGGGATCAGCCGCTTGGGAATGTCACCCTGGCGGAACAGCTCGGCCGCGAACGGATACACCGCGAACACCACCACGAACAGCGACACGCCGCCGTAGGTCAGCAGCGCGCAGACGATCACGATCGACAGCATCGCGCGCTGCGCGCCGACCACCTTGATCGTGGCGGCGACGATGGACTTCGAGAAGCCGGAGATCTCGATCAGCTTGCCGAACACCGCGCCCAGCAGGAACACCGGGAAGTACAGCTTGAGGAAGCCGACCATCTTGTCCATGAAGAGGCCGGTGAACATCGGCGCGACCAGCGACGGGTCGGTCAGCAGCACCGCGCCGAGTGCCGCGATCGGCGCGAACAGGATCACGCTGTGGCCGCGGTAGGCGACGTACATCAGGAAGACCAGCGCGGCGAGCACGATCAGGAACGACATGGGATGTCCTGCGGGACGGAGTGCGGCAGACAGTGTTCCCGCCGCGGGTGCGGCCCTCCCATTGTCCGAAGGTACGATGCCCACCCGCGGGGGCGGCCCCTAGGCTTGCGATCAAGGCGGCATCCGGCCGCACGCACACGCATATCCCGAGGGGAACAAGATGAAGCGAGCCAAGATCCCGCACACCGCCCTGAGCCTGGCGATCGCCCTCGGGCTGTCGTCGCCCATGGCCCTGGCGCAGGACGCCGGCGACGACACCGCGCCGCGCGCCGAAGCCCGCGACGCGACCACGCTGGGCGGCCTCACCGTCACCGCGCGCAAGCGCGAGGAGACGCTGCAGGACGTGCCGGTCGCGGTGACCGCGTTCACCCCCGAGGTGCTGGACCGGCTCAACGTGCAGGACATCGGCGACCTCGACGCGCAGGTGCCGAACCTGACCATCTACGCTGCGCGCGGCTCGAGCAGCGCCGCCACCGCCTACATCCGCGGCGTCGGCCAGTCCGACACCCTGTGGGGCGTCGACCCGGGCGTGGGCATCTATCTCGACGACGTCTACATCGCACGCCCGCAGGGCGCCCTGCTCGACGTGTTCGACGTCGGCCGCGTCGAGGTGCTGCGCGGCCCGCAGGGCACGCTGTACGGCAAGAACACCATCGGCGGCGCGATCAAGTACATCGGCCGCGAGCTGCCCAAGGAACTCGACGGCTACGCCGCGGTCACCGTGGGCAACCACGGGCAGCTGGACGTCAAGGGCGGCATTGGCGGTCCCATCGGCGGCACCGAGGCGCTGCGCGCCCGCCTGTCGGTGGCCAGCATGAACCGCGACGGCTTCGGCACCAACACCTACACCGGCCAGGACGTGAGCGACAAGGAGATCAACGCGTTGCGCTTCCAGCTGGGCGCCTTCGCCAGCGAAGCCTTCGACGTCCAGTTCGCGCTCGACTACCTCGACGACCAGTCCGGCGTGCGCGGCGCGAAGATGCTCGCGCCCAACCCGCTGGCGCCTGCGTATCCGCCGTTCGACGACCGCTACGACATCGGCAGCGCGATGGCCAACGTCAACGACACCGAGATGAAGGGCGCCTCGGCGACCGTCAACTGGCGTCCGAACGCGGACTGGGCGTTCAAGTACGTGATCGCCAAGCGCGAGTCCGACACCGAAACCAACATCGACTTCGACCTGACCCCGCTCAAGCTGGTCGACGTGCGCGCGTTCTATAGCGACAGCCAGGTCAGCCACGAGGTCCAGGCCAACTACGACGCCGGTGGCCGCCACCGCGGCGTGGTGGGCTACTACTACTTCGACGGCGAGGCCGGCGGCCAGGTGCTGAACCACTTCGCGAACCCCCTCCTGGCGCCGTCGCTGACCAACCCGCTGTACGGCGATACCCAGGGCACGGTGTTCACCGAGAGCCACGCGGTGTACGCCAACTGGACGTTCGACCTCACCGACCGCCTCGGCCTCGACGTCGGCGCGCGCTATACCGACGAGGACAAGCACGCGGTGGCGCTGAACCGCTTCTACCTCGATCCCGCCTACACCACGGTGTGGGGCACGGCGGCCAACTTCGACAAGACCGTCAACTTCAAGAACACCTCGCCGCGCGTGTCCCTGGACTACGAGGTGACGCCCGACGTCATGGTCTACGGCTCGGCCTCGCGTGGCTTCAAATCCGGTGGCTTCAACATCCGCGCCAACACCACCTCGATCCCGCGCTCGGGCGAGCCCTTCGACGACGAGCAGGTCGACAGCTTCGAGGTCGGCAGCAAGATGGCCTTCCTCGACCAGCGCCTGTTCCTCAACCTCGCCTATTTCCACAACAAGTACGAGGACATCCAGCTGTCGGTGTTCACGTCCTACACCCTGCCCGACGGCAGCCAGAGCTTCTTCGGCGACTTCACCAACGCCGGCAAGGGCACCGTGCAGGGCGTCGAGGTCGAGTACCAGTACCTGCCGACGCAGAACTGGGTGATCAGCGGCAACCTGGCGTGGCTGGACGCGGAGTACGACGAGTTCCTGAGCGGCGGCGTCGACATCGCCGACACCCAGCACTTCACCAACGCCCCGGAGTTCTCCGGCGCGCTGAACGTCGAGTACCGCACCGACCTCGCGAACGGCGGCAACCTGTCCGCGCGCGTGGGCTACAGCTACCAGTCCGAGGTGTGGCCAACCACCGACCTCAGCCCGGCGATCCGCCAGGACGGCTACGGCCTGGTCGGTGCCGGCGTGATCTGGCGCGTCAACGACACCTGGTCGTTCTCGCTCCAGGGCAGCAACCTCGCCGACAAGGAATACCGCACCACCGGCTACAACATCCCGGCCTATGGCGTGCTGACCGGCTTCTACGGCCCGCCGCGCCAGTACAGCCTGACCGCGCGCTACGACTTCTGATCCGAAGCCATCGTGACTGGCGTGCCAGCGGCCGGGACCTCCCGGCCGCTGTGCGTTTGCGCCCGGCTACTGCCGTATCCTTGCGCCGTGGACAGGGGAGCCCGGCCTTGCCGATGCGCTTGACGACAACCGGACGCCACGGAGTGGCCGCGTGAGCGTCGGCGTGGTGGTCGCCGCCGCGGCGCTGTGGCTCGCCCTGCTGTTCGGCGTCGCCCTCTATGCCGAGCGGCACCCCGGCGCGCTGGCGCGTCACTGGCGCCACGTCTACGCGCTGTCGCTGGCGGTGCACTGCACCTCGTGGACCTTCTACGGCACGGTGACCCAGGCCGCGCGCTACGGCTGGCCGCTGCCGCCGACCTTCTTCGGCGCGATCGTCTTCTACATCATCGCCTTCGGGTTCATGACCCGGCTGGTGCGGCTGGCGCGCGAGGGCAACTCGACCTCGATCGCCGACCTCATCGCGACCCGGCTCGGCAAGGACCCGTGGCTGGCCGCCGTGGTCACCCTGGTCGCGCTGCTGGGCATGGTGCCCTACGTCGCCCTGCAGCTGAAGGCGGTGACGATGAGCTTCGCCACGCTCACCAGCGCCGGCGACGTGGCCGCGGCCGTGCCGCCCTGGCGCGACGGCGCGCTCTACGTCGCGCTGGCGATGGCGGTGTTCGCGATGGCCTTCGGCACGCGCCGCGCCAGCGCCGCGGAGCACAACCGCGGCCTGGTGCTCGCGATGGCCTTCGAGTCGCTGTTCAAGCTGCTCGCGATGCTGGCCCTGGGCCTGCTGGTGTGGTTCGGGCTCGGCGAGATCGACGTCACCGCGCCGCTGTCGCCGCCCGAACCGGTCGGCGGCTTCATCCCGCTGGTGCTGCTGGGCGCGCTGGCGATGTTCATCCTGCCGCACCAGTTCCATGTCGGCGTGGTCGAGTGCCGCGACGAGCGCGACGTACGCACCGCACGCTGGCAGTTCCCGCTGTACCTGGTGCTGATCGCGCTGCCGACGCTGCCGCTGGCGCGCGCCGGCACGGCGATCCTGGGCGACAGCGTGCCCTCGGACATGTATGCGCTGGCGCTGCCCGCGGCGCTCGGCCACGACGGGCTGGCGCTGTTCGCCTTCCTCGGCGGCCTGAGCGCGGCCACCGGCATGGTGGTGGTGAGTACCCTCGCGCTGAGCCTCATGATCGGCAACCACTGGTTCACGCCGGGCCTGCTGCGGGGCGCGTGGGCGGTCGGGCGCGGCGAGGGCGACGACCACCGCGGCGCGCTGCTGGCGCTGCGCCGCGCCGGCATCGTGGCGGTGATGCTGATGGCGTGGGCCTACAGCCGCGTGATCGCCGGCAGCGAGACCCTGGCCGACGTCGGCGCGGTGTCGTTCTCGGCGCTGGCGACGCTGGCCCCGGCGCTGTTCTGCGCGGTGTGGCGCACGCGAACGCCGGCGGCCGCGGCGACGTGGGGCGTGGTCATGGCCTTCCTGGCCTGGGCCTGGGTGATGCTGTCGCCGATGCTGGTCGAGCTGGTGGGTGGCCAGGCCGACTGGCTGCACGCGGGCCCCTGGGGCATCGCCTGGCTGGCGCCGGAAAGCATCTTCGGGCTTACCGGCTGGAGCCGGCTGGGGCGCGCGGTCGGGGTCAGCCTGTTCGTGGGCGCGGCCACCACCCTGGCGCTGTCGGCCTGGCTGTCCGCGCCGGATCGCGACGTGGCCCGCGGCTCGGACCTGCGCACGCTGCGCCAGGCCGGACGGCGCTTCCTGCCGGCGCGCACGGTGGACGAGCTGCTGCGCGGCGCGCCGGCCAGCGGCCCGGTGCCGTCGCTGATCGAGGCGCGCTTCGAGCGCGAACTCGCCGCGGTGCTGGGCAGCGCGTCGGCCCGGCTGCTGCTCGACGCGGCCCGGCGCGAGGCCGGGCCCGACCTCGACACCGTGGCCGAGATCGTCGGCGAGGCCTCGCAGGACCTGCGCTTCAACCAGCGGGTGCTCGAAGCGGCGCTTGAGAACATGAGCCAGGGCATCAGCGTGGTCGACCGGGAGCTGCGCCTGGTGGCCTGGAACCGGCGCTACGCCGAGCTGTTCGGCTATCCGCCGGGGCTGCTGCGGATCGGCGTGCCGGTGGCGGAGCTGGTGGCGCACAACCTCGGCCGCGGGCTGGTCGAAGGCGTCGACGGCCGCATCGATGCCGAGGCCGACAAGCGCCTGCGGCATATGCGCGCCGGCACGCCCTATGTCAGCGAGCGCGTGTTCCCCGACGGCGGCATCGTCGAGATCCGCGGCAACCCGATGCCCGGTGGCGGCTTCGTCGCCACCTTCACCGACGTGACCCAGTTCCGACGCACCGAGGCCGAGCTCAAGCGCAGCAATGAGACCCTCGAGCAGCGCGTGGAGGAGCGCACCGCCAGCCTGGACCTGGCGCGGCAGGAAGCCGAGCGCGCCAACGAGGCCAAGAGCCGCTTTCTGACCGCCGTCGGCCACGACCTGCTGCAGCCGCTGCACGCGGCGCAGCTGTTCACCGACGCGCTGGCCGAGCAGGTGGCGGGCACGCAGCGCGCGTCGCTGGGGCAGATCCGCGGCGCGCTCGATTCGACGACCGACCTGCTCACCGGACTGTTCGACATGGCGCGGCTGGAGGCCGGCGGCCTCGTGCCGCAGCCGCGCGACTTCCCGCTGGCCGAAGTGCTCGAGCCGCTGGCCTCCGAGTTCCGCGCGCTGGCCGGCGACCGCGGCCTGGGCTTCGACCACGTGGCCACCGCGGCCTGGACGCACAGCGACCCGCAGCTGCTGCGCCGGGTGCTGCAGAACTTCCTGGCCAACGCCGTGCGCTACACCCGCGAGGGACGCGTGCTGCTGGGCGTGCGCCGCAGCGCGGGCGGGCTGCGCATCGAGGTGCATGACACCGGTCCCGGGATCGTGCCCGCGCAGCAGACGCTGATCTTCGAGGAGTTCCGCCGTGGCGATGGCGTGGGCGGGCAGGGCCTGGGCCTGGGGCTGGCGATCGCCGAGCGGATCGCGCGCCTGCTCGGTTCGCGCGTCGAGCTGCACAGCCGGCCGGGCGTCGGCACCGTGTTCGCGATCGCGCTGCCCGCGGTGCCGGCGCCGGCACAGGCGGTTCCGGCTGCAGGGCGTGGCGGGCTTGCCGGCGCGCACGTGCTGGTGCTCGACAACGATCCGATGGCCCTGGCATCGCTGTCCGACCTGCTGCAGGCCTGGGGCTGCAGCGTGGACGCCGTGGCCGGCAGCGAGGCCGCCCTGCGCGCGCACGGGCAGCGCGCGGCCGAGCTGTGGCTGCTCGACTACCACCTCGACGATGGCGATACCGGGATCCAGGCCTGGCAGCGGCTGGCGGCGCGCTACGCCGCGGTGCCGACCCTGGTGCTCAGCGCCGATGCCACCGACGCGGTGCGCCGCGAGGTCGCCGAACACGGCCTCGGCCTGCTGCAGAAGCCGGTGCGGCCGCTGGCGCTGAAGTCGATGCTGGGCCGGATGCGCATCACCCGCTCGCCCGCCGGCTGAGCGCGGCACGGACCCTACAATCAGCGTCCGTCCGCTGCCTTCCGTGCCGATGCCCTACACACCGATCCTGGCCACCCTCGGCTACGTCCTGTCGCCCGACCAACGCCGCGTGCTGATGGTCCACCGCAACGCGCGGCCCGGCGACCAGCACTTGGGCAAGTACAACGGCCTCGGCGGGAAACTCGAAGCCGGCGAGGACGCGCTCGCCGGCATGCGGCGCGAGATCCACGAGGAGGCCGCCATCGACTGCACGCGCATCACGCTGCGCGGCACCATCGGCTGGCCGGGCTTCGGCAAGGGCGGCGAGGACTGGTTCGCCTTCGTCTTCCTGGTCACGGACTTCACCGGCACGCCGCCGGGCTCGAACCCGGAAGGCACCCTGGAGTGGGTCGACGTCGACCGGATCCTCGAGCTGCCGCTGTGGGAGGGCGATCGCCACTTCGTGCCGCTGGTGTTCGACGGGGATCCGCGGCCGTTCCACGGCGTGATGCCGTATCGCGACGGGCGCATGCAGTCCTGGGCGTTCTCGCGCTGATCTCGCGCGGACCACTTGGGCGCCGGGACCGGCCGCGTCCCACGCTCAGCCGGCGCTTTCGACCTGGCGCGCCGGGTCGCTGAGTTCGAGCCCGCGCAGGATCACCCCGGCCTGGGTGCGGTTGCGCACGCCGAGCTTCTCGAAGATCGCCGAGAGATGCGCCTTGACCGTGCGCTCCTGCACGTCCAGGCGGTCGGCGATCTGCTTGTTGAGCAGGCCCTCGGCGACCAGCGCCAGCACCCGGAACTGCTGCGCGGTGAGGCTCGCCAGGCGTGCGGCCAGATCCGCGTCGCCCGGAGCGGACGCGGCCCGTGCGACGGCGCCGCGCAGCGCCGGCGGCAGCCATTCCTCGCAGGCCAGCACGGTGCGGATGGCGTCGCGCATCTCGTCCAGGCCGGCGCTCTTGGGGATGTAGCCGGCGGCACCGTGGTCGAGCGCACGGCGCACCACCTGCGGATCCTCGTTGGCGGACACCAGCACCACCGCCACCGCGGGGAAGCGGGCGCGGATCGCGGCCAGGCCGGCGAGCCCGTGGTTGCCGGGCATGTGCAGGTCGAGCAGCACCAGGTCGATGTCGGCGCGCGACTCCAGCGCGGCCAGGGTGTCGTCCAGGGTGCCGGCCTCGAGCACGCCGGTGCCGGCCTCGGCCTCGACCGCGGCGCCGCGCAGGGCGGCACGGAACAGCGGATGGTCGTCGGCGATGAGAAGGGTGGCCATGGCCTGCGGGCGCGCTCGGCGTTACTGCGTGGTCCAGCCGCCGTCGACGGGGAACGACGCGCCGGTGACGTTGTGCGCCTCGCGGCGGCACAGCCAGACCGCCAGCGCGCCGATTTCCGCGGGAAGGGTCATGCGCAGGCTGGGCTGCTTCTCCGCCACCAGGGCGCGCACGCCGTCCTCGCGGCTGCCACCGTTGCGGCGGGCCTCGATCTGCGGCTCGATCAGCGGCGTCTCGACCCAGCCCGGACAGATGCAGTTGACGGTCACGCCGCCGCTGTCGCGGCTGCCGGTGGCGGCGTATTCCAGCGCGGCCACCTTCGACAGCCCGACGATGCCGTGCTTGGCCGCGACGTAGGGCGCCTTGTCCTTCGACGCGACCAGCCCATGCACCGAGGCGATGTTGACCACGCGCCCGAAGCCCCGCCCGGCCATCCCCGGCAGGGCCGCCCGCATCGTGTGGAAGGCGGCGCTGAGGTTGATGGCGATGATGTCGTTCCACTTGCCCACCGGCATCTGCGCGAACGCCGCGGTGTGCTGGATGCCGGCGTTGTTGACCAGCACGTCGACCGGGGACCAGGCGTCGATCCCGGCCATCATCGCGGCGATGGCGTCGGCATCGCGCAGGTCGGCGTCGAAGTGGCGGGCATCGCCACCGCCGGCCTGGCGCACCGCCTCCAGTGCCGCCCCCACCTGCGCCTCGTCGCCGAGTCCGTTGACCGCGACGCGCGCACCGGCCGCTGCAAGCGAGCAGGCGATGGCCAGGCCGATGCCGGAGGTGCTGCCGGTGACCAGCGCGGTGCGGCCGGTGAGGAAGGTGTCGGTCATTGGGGCATGCCTGGCGGGGATGGCCCACGTTAGCAAACCGGGGTGGCCGGCCCCCGCGTACGAAAGTACGATGCCGCGGCTGCGGGTGGCTGCTAGGGTGCGGGCACTCCCGGTAGCCTGAGGTGGCCTACGTGCGCCAGTTTCCGCATTCCAACCCGACCACGCCGCGCGCGCGCCTGGTCGCCACGGCGGCGACGCTGGCCCTGGCCGTGCTGGCCGGCTGCGCCTCGGCCGCCGCACGCGACGCAAGGGAGACGGTGATGTTCGAGCAGCCACGCAGCAGCCTGCATCGCGATGGCGACGACCTGCTGACCGCGGGCCTGGGCCTCGACGGCCTGCGCCAGATGGTGCCGCCGGCGTTCGCCGACGCCGCGGCGCCGACGGCCGCCGAACTGCGCCGCCGCGCGCTCTGGAGCAACTGGCGCGGGATTGCCGACCTTGGCCCCGCCGGTGGCTACGGCACCCTGTACGGCAGCGTGGCCGCGGTTCCCGGTCGCGAATTCTCCGCCTATGCCACCGTCCCCGGCGCGACCCATCCGCACCGCGTGCTGGCGCAGGTGCCCGACGCTTTCGACGCCGCGAAGCGCTGCGTGGTGGTCACCGCATCTTCCGGCTCGCGCGGCATCTACGGCTCGATCGCGGTGGCCGGTGCCTGGGGCCTGCCGCGCGGCTGCGCCGTCGCCTATACCGACAAGGGCGCGGGCAGCGACTACTTCGACCTCGACGCGGGCCTGGGCTTCGGGGCGGATGGACGCGTCGCGGCGCGCGACGCCGGCGACATCGCCTTCGCGCCCGACGCGGCGCAGGGCGCCACCGGGGTGGCCTTCAAGCACGCCCATTCGCAGGACAACCCCGAAGCCGACTGGGGCCGCCACGTGAAGCAGGCCGCCGAGTTCGCGCTGCACGCGCTGGACGAGGCCCTGCCTGCGCAGGCGCCTTTCACCTTCGACAACACGCGCGTGATCGCGGTGGGCATTTCCAACGGCGGCGGCGCGGTGCTGCGCGCGGCCGAGCTGGAAGGCGACTGGCTGGACGCGGTCGTGGCCGGCGAGCCCAATGTGTACGTCGACGCGCCGGGCGCGCGCGCGCTCTACGACTACACCACCGAAGCCGCGCTGCTGATGCCCTGCGCGCTGCTGGCGGTGGACCAGCTGCCGCAGCCGCCGCTGCTCGACCAGGTGCGTCCGCTGTACGCCGCGCGCTGCGCATCGCTGGCCGCGCAGGGGCTGCTGGACGGCGCGGACACCGCGGCGCAGGCCGGACAGGCGCGCGAGCGCCTGGCCGACAGCGGCTGGACCGACGAAGCGCTGCGCGCCGGTGCGCTGTCGGCCGGCTTCGACCTCTGGCGCGCGGTGGCCGCGACCTATGCGAGCGCATACGGCCGCTACGGCGTGGGCGAGGGACCATGCGGACTCTCGTACGCCGCACAGGGCAGCGACTTCCGGCCGCGAGCGGCGACGGCCGCGGAACGTGCCGCCTGGTGGTCCGATGCCAGCGGCATTCCACCGGGTTCCGGCGTGGGCCTGGTGGACGTCGGCCTCGCGCCACCCGACCTGGCGTGGACCGGCCTGCAGTGCCTGCGCGGCCTGTCGACCGGGCAGGGCCCCGACGCCGACCGCGTGCGCGCCGGCATCGCCGCCACGCGCGCGGCACCGCCGCGCGCCGGGCTGCCGGTAGTGGTGGTGCATGGGCTCGACGACGGCCTGATCCCGGTCGCCTTCAGCAGCGCGCCCTACGTCGCCCATGCCCGTGCCGCCGGCCGCGACGTGCGCTACTGGCAGGTGCGCAACGTGCAGCATTTCGACGGCTTCCTCGCATTCCCCGACTATGGCGCGCGCTACCTGCCGCTCCTGCCCTATGTCTACGAGGCGCTGGACCGGGTCGATGCCCACCTCGATGGCGCGGCGCTGCCGGTCGACGCCGTGATCGAAGCGACGCCGCGCGGCGCCGCGGCACTGGGTGTCTCCCACCTCGCGATGCCGCGCTGACGCGGATTTGCCCCGCGCTGACATCGGGTTTGGCATGCTGCAGCCTTCCTTGCGCACATTGGAGCGTCGATGACCCGCCAGCGCCACTTCTCCATGCTCCGCGACTTCCACCTGGCGGACTGGTTCACGCTTGCCAATGCGTTCTGCGGCACCGGCGCGATCTTCGCCGCGATGCGCTACCTGCAGGAGGGCGCTGGAAGCAGCGGCGTCCGTGACCTGCTGCTCGGCATGGCGCTGATCCCGCTGGCCTTTGTCTTCGATGCCTTCGACGGGCGCATCGCGCGTTGGCGCAAGGTGGCCTCGACGCTCGGGCGCGAACTGGACTCGCTGGCCGACGTCATCTCCTTCGGCGTCGCACCCGCCGCGCTGGGCTACGCCTGCGGCCTGCAGGGCGGCTGGGACTGGGTGGTCCTGAGCTGGTTCGTCGGCTGCGGCGTGAGCCGCCTGGCGCGCTACAACGTGACCGCCGAGACGCTGGCCGACGGCGGCGACAAGGTGAAGTATTTCGAAGGCACGCCGATCCCGACCAGCGTCGCGATCGTCGGACTGCTGGCCGTGGCCGCGTGGCAGGGTGCGATCGGCGACAACCTGTGGCTCGGGCAGTGGCAGGTCGGGCCGTGGCAGCTGCATCCGCTGGTGCTGGTGTACGCGCTGTCCGGCTCGCTGATGATCAGCAAGACCCTGCGCATTCCCAAGCCCTGAGCCGGCGCTGGCGCCGCCTTGTGCGGTTGCTATGATCGGGCCACGCGGATGGAGACGGGCAATGCTGGGCAATCCTCAGGGTGATTTCGAGTCGCTGGCGCGACGCTACTGGGCCGCATGGGGCGACGTGCTGCGCGGCGCGGCGCCGGCCGCGGCGACCATTCCCGGGATGGGCGGACCGCAGCTGCCCCCCGGCGTCGAGGCCTGGCAGGAATCGCTGGACCTGTGGACGCGCTTGGCGCACGGGGGCCGCACCGAGGCCAACGACGCGGTCGGGCATTTCAACACCCAGGCCCGCCAGTGGTACGCCCGCATGCAGGAAGTCGCGGCGCGTTTCGCCGGGCAGGAAACCAACGCGGTGGACGTCGCGCGCGCCTGGAAGGAAGCCCTGGGCGCCGCCGGCGAAAATCCCTTCCCCGAGATGCTGCGCAGCCTGCGCGGGCACGGCCTGCAGGGCCTGGAGCAGTGGGTGGAGGATTCTTCGCCCTGGCTGCAGTCGGTGCGCGACGAGGGCACGTCCTGGCTGCGGATGCCGGCCTTCGGCGCCGGCCGCGAGCAGCAGGAGCGGATCCAGCAGCTCGCCGGCCACATGGTCGATTACCAGCAGGCGTCCAGCGCCTATGCCGCACTGATGGCGAAGGCGCAGCAGGAGGCCTTCCTGATCTTCGAAAACCGGCTGATCGACCACGAAGAGCCGGGCCGGCAGCTGCAGTCCGGGCGCGCGCTGTTCGATCTCTGGATCGACGCCGCCGAGGAAGCCTATGCCGACATCGCGCTGTCGCCGGAATTCCGCGACGTCTACGGCCAGCTGGTGAACGCGCAGATGCGCGTGCGCGGCGGCGTGCAGCGCATGGTCGAGGACGCCACCGCGCAGCTGGGCATGCCCACGCGCAGCGAGCTCGACGGCGCGCATCGCAAGCTGGCGCAGCTCGAGCGCGAAGTGCGCCGGCTGCGCGATGCGCTGGGGCGCACGCCGCAGCCAGGCGCCGCGGAGCCGGTTGGGGCCGGCACGACGGCGGCCCCGGCGCGTCGTCGTGGAGCGGCCGCGCCGGCTCCCGCGAAGCGGGGCGGCAGCGCGTCCAGGAAAGCGGCGAAGACGGCGGCCCGTGCCGGTACCTCCGGCGCCGCCGCGAGACGCGCGGCTGCGGCGCCCGCCGCCGCGCCGAAGAAGGCGGCCAGGCGCGCGTCGTCGGCGCGCAGCGGATTCGGCGGCGCGATCTCCGGCTCGGTGCCGCGCGCACCCGAGCCGATCGCGAAGAAGGGCCCGGCGAAGGCAGCCAAGTCGGTCGGGAAGGGCTCCTCCAGGGGCCCCGCTGCGAAGGCGGCAAAGCCGGTGAAGAAGGGGAGGCGCTGACATGTACGGTCCGCTCAACATCACGCCCGCGAGCCTGGCCGAGGAGGCGCTCCGCCTGCAGCAGAAGCTCACCGCCGGACTGCAGGTGCTGCGCGAGGTCGACGACGTCGACTTCGGCGCCACGCGGCGCGAGGAGGTCTGGCGCGATGGCAAGGTGGTGCTCTACCGCTTCATCGGCGAGCGCGAACCCACGGTGCGCGTGCCGCTGTTGATCGCCTACGCCCTGGTCAACCGCCCCTACATGGTCGACCTGCAGGACAACAAGTCGCTGGTGCGCCAGTTGCTCGCGCGCGGGCAGGACGTCTACATCATCGACTGGGGCTACCCCGACCGCTCGGACCGCTTCCTCGACCTCGAGGACTACATCGAGCGCTTCATCGGCGGCGCGGTCGACCACCTGCGCGGCGAGTACGACGTCGACGCGATCAACCTGCTCGGCATCTGCCAGGGCGGTGCGTTCTCGCTGAGCTACGCCGCGCTCAACCCGGAGAAGGTGCGCAACCTCATCACCATGGTCACGCCGGTGGATTTCCACACTCCGGACAACATGCTGTCGAACTGGACCCGCGGGATGGACGTCGACCTGTTCGTCGACACCCTCGGCAACGTCCCGGCCGACCTGATGAACATGTGCTACCTGACGCTGAAGCCGTGGCGCCTGTTCGTGCAGAAGTACGTCGGCATGGCCGACATCCTCGACGACAAGGCGGCGATGGAAGACTTCCTGCGCATGGAGAAGTGGATCTTCGATTCACCGGACCAGGCCGGCGAAGCCTTCCGCCAGTTCATCACCATGTATTACCAGGGCAACGGCTTCGTCGAAGGCGGCATCGAGATCGGCGGCCGCGAGGTGCACCTGGGCATGGTCGAGATGCCGGTGCTCAACATCTTCGCCGAGCAGGACCACCTGGTGCCGCCGTCGGCGTCCAGGCCGCTGCGCGGGCTGGTAGGCACCGACGATTACTCCGAGCTGTCGTTCCGCGGCGGCCACATCGGCATCTACGTTTCGGGCCGGGCGCAGAAGGAAGTGCCGGACGCGATCCACGGTTGGCTGTCGCAGCGATGAGCAGCGTGCGCCCACGGCTGGCACGTCCGCTGGACGACCGCGTGCTCGCGGGCGTGGTCGGCGGGATCGCGCGGCGCTTCGGCTGGAGTTCGACCCTTCTGCGCGTCGTCTACGTGGTCGCCTCGGTGCTGTCGGCGGCCTTCCCCGGCATCCTGGTCTACCTGGTCCTGTGGCTGCTGATGCCCGAGGACGGTTGAGCGCGCACAGGCGCGCGGCACGCCTGACCGTCGGGATCCTGGGCATGGCGTGGGCGCTGCCCAACACCGTGGCCGGACTGGCCGTCGGCCTGGCCGCGCTCCCGTTCGGTGCCCGGATGCGGCTGCGCGCCGGGGATCTCGCGCTGGCCTTCGACGGCGTGCCCTGGGGTCCGGGAGGCGCGCTCACGCTGGGCAACGTGATCCTGCACACCGGCGACAGCCTGGACGGCGACTGCCTGACCTATGCACACAGGGCAGGCCTGTGCGAGCAGCGCACCGTGCGCCTGGCCGACCACGAACGCGCGCACGTGTACCAGTACATGGCGCTGGGGCCGTTTTTCCTGCCCTTGTATTTCCTGTGCGGCGGCATCGGCGTGCGCAACCGCTTCGAGCGGGCCGCCGACCGCTATGCGCTGACGGGGCGCGGCTGGTGGCCCTGGCCAGGTCCGCCGATGGACGGTCGGGTGGATTGACGGTGCGATGGCGATGTCTCCTCGGGTTGACCCGAGGCTGCGACCGGGCCGCGAAGCGCTACTCTGGCGCTTCCCGAGGGGCACGCCATGAACCGAGTCATCCCGCGCGACAGCCGCGACCCGTGGTCGCTTTTCCTGCCCGTGCTGCTGGCGGTCGCGGCGGGCATCCTGGTGGCCGACATCGTGCGGCACCTGGCAGGCGCCGCCTTCGCCGATGACGATGTGCCCGCGGCCGCGATCGCGACCGTGCCGCAGGATCCGGCCGACGGCACGGCGGATGGCGACGCCGCGGCCGATGACGCGGCCAGGGTGACGGTAGGGACGAGCAGCGGGGGCGACGTCGTGCTGCTGCCAGGCCCGGTTGCCGCGATGCGCGACGGCGCGGAGCGGGCCTGCATCAACGACACCATCGCGCTGCGCCGGCCCAACGGCTGGGAGCAGGGCCTGGAGCACAGCGCGCCGCTGCGCTGCCGCGCCAGCTCGCCCTGACGCGTCAGCTGCCCGGCAGCGGAATACGGGCGATGCTCCCGCCGATGGCGCCGCCCCGTGGCCCGAACCGCCGTTCGGCGAACACGATCTGTCGGCGACCCACCAGCACCACGCTGCTGCAGCGCGTCCCGTATTCCACGCCGCTGGAGACGAAGGGCGGTGAAAGCGCGCGTTCCAGCTCCAGTCCGATGCCGGTATCCGGCAGGTCGGCGTCGGGCGCCACCTGCGTGTCGGCCAGGGCTGCGAACAGCGGCTCCAGCACGTCGGCCGTGCAAGGCGGATCCGCGATATCGGCGACGCAGCCCAACCACGTCTCCAGCGCGCGCGTCGCCGCCATGCTCTTGGGCCAGGGCGCGTCGAAGGCGCCGTTGGACATGGCGTGGATGCCCGGCGCCACGTTGCCATGCTGCATGCCCGGATGGTTGCTGGCATGGACCAGCATGGATCCGTCCCAAAGCAGCGCGTTGAAGGCACCGTAGCCGGTTTCCGCGGCCGGTCCGGCGGCGAAGTCGCTGGCGGAGAGATCGCCGCGGACGAAGTCGCGGACCAGCCATCCGCGCGACCGCGGCTGCGCCCAGGCGCCAAGGCCGTCGCGGACGTTGGTGACCGCGGCCAGCCGGCCACGCGCAGAGACCTGCAGCCAGCCGCCGCCCTGGACGAGGTCGCGTCCACCATAGACCGTGGGGTCGTCCGGATCGAGGCCGGCGTCTGCGGTGGGGCGGGCGTGGAATTCGTCGCGATTGGCGGCGATGACCAGCGGCCAGTGGCGATGCTGGCGCCAGGCGAGGGCGATCAGGCACATGGGGCCATGTTAGCCGCGCGGGGTGCCGATGAGGCGAGAGGTATCCGGCCCAGCACCGTGGTCAGTGACCACGGCCATGCATCCCTGTAGGCGGCGCTCCGTCCGTTGGTGCGCTGTGCTGCCGGTGCGGACATGATGCGCGGACACGCGCCAGGCCCGTATCGGCGCTGGCCCCGTTCGAGGGTCAGAAAAATCCTACCGTGGTGCCGGAAGTGGGACTCGAACCCACACGCTTTTAAGGGCGGCGGATTTTGAGTCCGCTGCGTCTACCGATTCCGCCATTCCGGCGCGGGCGCAAAGTATAGCGGCAGCGGAAGCTCATGCAGCCTGGTCGGTGCGCAAGGCGGTGTCGACGCGCAGATACCACTCGCCCGAGGCCTGCTCGAATCGCGAGCACTGCTCCAGCGGTCCCTCGTAGACATGCAGCGAAACGGCGATGGCCCTCGGATCGGCGTTGCGGATGGTGTGGTACTCGTGCGGCGGGATCAGGCTGCCGGCGCTGCCGGGGCCTGCCTGCAGGCCGCCGGCGGAGCGGAAACGGAAGCGGTCGCCGTCGCGCTCGACCAGCTCGAACTGGGTGATCTCGAGTTCGCCTTCCCAGACGCCCTCGACGCACCAGCAGCCGGCATGGTCATGGATCGGCGTGCCCTGTCCGGGACCCCAGGTCATCGCCACCACGCTGTAGCCGTGCGTCGGGCTGCGATAGAGCTCGCGGCGCGCGTAGTGGTCCTCGATCGGGCTGTGCACGCAGTCGGGCAGGCGCACGCCCGGGTCGCGGATCAGCTCGCACATGACGACGCGCAGCGCCGCGGTCACCGCGTGGCAGTCACCGGCCGCCAGGGCCTGGTCGATGCCGGCGACCAGGCGCTCGCGACCGTGGAACGGGACGTCGGGCAGGGCGCCGCCGGCGCCTTCGCTGGACTTGCTCATGGCGAAGAGTGTACGACGGGCCGCCACATCGCCCGCGCCGCGGCGCAGCATGCCGCGGCCCGAACGGACGGCTTCCGGCTCACAGCGCGGCCAGGAAGTCGCCGACCGCGGGAGAGAAACGCGCGAAATCGACCAGGAAGGCATCGTGCCCCTGGGGCGACTCCAGCGGCAGGAACGTCGAGGCCGCGCCGCCTGCGCGCAGGCCATCGGCGATCTCCTCCTGCTGCTGCAGCGGGAACAGGATGTCGGTCTGCACGCCGATCGCCAGCGCGCGCTCGACCTGGATCTTCGCCAGGCCCTGGGCGGTGGTGCCGCCGCAGGATTCGCCGATGTCGAACCAGTCCATGCAGCGGCTCAGGTAGAGGTAGCAGTTCGGGTCGAAGTTGCGCACGAAGCGCCGCGCGTGCGCCTCGAGGTAGCTCTCGACCTCGAACTCGAGCCCGAACGGGTCTTCGTCGTCGCGGCGGTCGGAGTCCAGGCGCACGCGGCCGAAACGTCCGTCCCACTCGAGCGCCGAACGATAGGTGATGACGCCGAGCTTGCGCGCCATGCGCATCCCGCTCTCGGGATAGCGCGCCTCGTCGTACTCGCCGTTGTTCCAGTGCGGGTCCAGGCGAATGGCTTCGCGCTGAAGCGATCGGATCGCGATCGAGAACGGCAGCGCGCGCGCCGCGCCGGACACGTTGACGTGGCTGCGCGAGATGCCGGGATGCCGCGCCAGCAGCGCCAGCGCCGCCATGCCACCCATCGAGTTGCCGACGACGCAGGCCAGCCGACCGATGCCCAGCGCGCGCACCACGTGGGCGGCCGTGTCGGCCACGTCCTCGATGGCGACGTCGGGAAAGGCGAGCCGCCAGGGCTGCCCGGTGGCCGGGTCGACCGACGCCGGGCCGCTGGATCCCTTGCAGCTGCCCAGCGAGTTCACGCAGACCACGTGCCAGCGGTCGGTGTCGATCGCCTTGCCGGGCCCGACCATGGGCTCCCACCAGCCGGGGGAGGGGTCGTGGGCGCTCGCCGCGGCGTGTGCGTCCGGCGATAGTCCGGTGAGGATCAGGATGGAGTTGTCGCCGGCGGCATTGCGCCGGCCCCAGGTCTCGTACGCGATGCGGCCCTGCGGCAGGACGCCGCCGCGCTTCATGGCGAAGCCGGCGGGCAGCTCGATCCAGCGCGTGCCGGGCGGGATGAATTCGGTCATGGGCGCCAGTTTACCGCCGCGGCCGAAGTGTCGAGGCGCCGATCCGCGTGCGCGGACTCACTCCGCGCCGATCACCAGCTCGACCGTGCCCGCGTTGGGCAGGATGACCCGCACCGGAGCGGCTTCCACGTCATCGGCACGGCGTTCGACCGTGCCGCGCGCGGAGATCCGCGCCGAGACGACCGCCGCGTCCAGCTGGGAGAGCAGCTGGGTCGGCATCGGGCTGTCGCCGTCGTCGAGCACGATGTCCAGCGGCAGGGCCGACACCGGGTGGCGCTCGGCGGCGACCGGCATCGGCGGCCCGTCGGGGTGGCGCGCCATGACGAAGACCGTGGCCTCCGGGCCAACCCGCTCGGCCACGCCTGGCGCAAGGCTCAGGCGGATCCGCAGGCCGCCGGCGGCGGTGCCCGCAGCCGTGGAGCCGCGGGCCGCGGTCGCGTCGGACGATGGCGTGGCCATGCCCGCAGCGGGAGCCGTGGCTTGGTCCAGCGGCGGCAGGCCGGCGGCCTCGCGGGCCTGCGCGATCTGTGGCCGCAGGCTGGAAGCGGTGGCTTCGTCGACCTGTGGCAGCAGCCCTTCCCAAGTGGCCGCCGCCTCGGCATCCAGGCCGCGCTGGCGCTGGGCGACGCCCAGGAACCAGCGTGCGCGCTGGTTGCCCGGCTGTAGCGACAGCGCGCGTTGCAGCAGCGCCACCGCGTCGTCGCTGAAGCGGTTCTGCGGATGCGCCTGCGCGCTGGACTGCGCGACCTCGACCATCAGCGCCGGTTCGTCCGGCACCAGCCGCAGCGCCCGGCTGTAGGCGTCGTGCGCGGCCGCATGGTCACCCTGGACCGACATCGAGCGTGCAAGCAGCACCCAGCCTTCGGGCTGCTCCGGATTGCGTTCGAGTTCCGTGCGCAGCTCCGCGATGGCCTGGGCGAACTCCGCCGGATCGACCTGGGTGGCGGCATCGAGTCCATCGGCGACCGGTCTTCTGGCGGCGGGGTCGAGCGCGGCGGGCGTGCCGAGGGTCTGGTACAGGCCCAGCGACAGCACCGGGACCGCCGCCATCACCACCAGCCAGGTGCGCGGCGAGGCACGTCGCAGCGGGGCGGCGACCATGGCGGTGGCCAGCACCGCGACGAGCAGCACGACGAGGAGGAAGACCGCGGTCATCACCACTCCTGTCCGTCGTCGACGGGATCGGTCGCGACGCGGTTGGCCGAGGCACGCCGGCGCACGACGACCACCAGCACCACGGCGCCGGCCAGCAGCACGAGCGCGGGACCGAGCCACAGCAGCAGGGTGCCGCCGCCAAACGGCGGGCGGTAAAGCACGAATTCGCCGTAGCGCTCGACGAGGAAGGTCTTGATCTCGGCATCGCTGCGGCCTTCGCGCATGAGGTTGAACACCTCGCGGCGCAGGTCGTGGGCGATCGGCGCGTCGGAATCGGCCAGTGACTGGTTCTGGCACATCACGCAGCGCAATTCGAGGGTGAGCTGGTGGAAGCGCTGTTCCTCGGCGCGGTCGCGGAATTCCAGTGGCTGGACGTTGCGCACCGCCTGCGCGGCGGCGGACTGCGGTGCGAGCAGGCCGGCCGCGGCCAGCAGTGCGAGCGCGCCGGCGAGCAGGACGGTCTTCGCGGCATGGGCCACGCGCGCGCTCATCCGCCGGACTCCAGCCCGGCGACCATCGGCGCGAGCACATCGTCGACGATCGCGTCGGTCAGCGGGCCGACGTGCTTCCAGCGCACGATGCCCTCGGCGTCGACGAGGAAGGTCTCGGGCGCGCCGTAGATCCCCCACTCGATGGCCGTCTCGCCTTCGTAGTCGGTGATCACCACCCAGTAGGGATTGCCGAACTGCTCCAGCCAGCGCAGCGCGTCGGCGGGCTCGTCCTTCCAGTTGTAGCCGACCACGCGGATCTTCTTGGTTTCCGCGTAGCGCGCCAGGACCGGATGCTCCTCCTGGCAGCCCGGGCACCAGCTGCCCCACACGTTGAGGATGTAGGGCTGGCCGCGCAGGTCCCCGCTGCCGACGCGGTAGCTGGCGTCATGCAGGACCGGCAGCGAGAACTGCGGCGCCGCCTTGCCGATCAGCGGCGAGGGCAGGGACTCGCGGTCGGGGCGGTCGGAGCGGCTCACGCCCCAGGCCAGCAGCACCAGCAGGGCCACGAAGCCCCCGACCAGCAGGACGGCCAGCAGGCGGCGTCCGCCGGTGGGCGGCACTCCGGGCACAGGCGCGCCCGGCAAGGGGGCTCCAGGCGGCAGGGGCGTGTTCATCGCGCATCCTCCTTCTTCAGCGGCAGGCGGAAGCGGCGGTCGAAGGCCACCACCACGGCGCCCAGCGCCATCAGCAGCGCGCCGGCCCAGATCCAGCGCACGAAGGGCTTCACGTGCAGGCGCACCGCCCACGCGTCATTGCCCAGCGGCTCGCCCAGGGCCACGAAGATGTCGGCGCGCAGGCCGGCGTGGATGCCGGCGTCGGTCATCACCTGGCCGCCGCTGGCATAGGCGCGCTTTTCCGGATGCAGCAGCACCAGCGGCCGGTCATCGCGGAACACCTGCACGTGGCCGCGGTCGGCCATGTAGTTGGGACCCTGCACGCGGTCGACGCCGTCGAAGCGGAAGTCGTAGCGGCCGATGGTCTGGGTCTGGCCCGGCAGCATCGGCACCTCGCGCAGCACGTTCTGCGCCTCGACCAGCATCGCGCCGACCACGAACACCGCGATGCCGAGGTGGCCCAGCACCATGCCCAGCATCTCGGGGGTGAAGCTGCGGCCCTTCGCGCGGATGCGGGTCCAGACGAAGCGCAGCGTGCCCAGCGCCACCCAGGCCGCGGCGAACACGCCGAACCCGGTCTTCACCGCGCCCTGCGGCGCCTGGAACCACGCCGCCACGCCCAGCCCCAGCGCGAGCGCCAGCCACGGCGCCAGCATCGCCATCGGCCTCGACGCCTGCTCCTGCTGCCAGCGGGTCAGCGGCCCGAACGGCACCAGCATCACCAGCGGCGCCATCAGCACCAGGAACAGGGTGCCGAAGTAGGGCGGACCAACCGAGACCTTGCCCAGGTCGAGCGCGTCGGCCAGCAGCGGGTACAGGGTGCCGAACAGCACCATCGCACAGGCCGAGGCCAGCAGCAGGTTGTTGACCAGCAGCAGGGTCTCGCGCGAGGACACCGAGAACGGCTTGCCCTGCGCCAGCCGCGGCGCCCGCATCACGTACACCAGCAGCGCGCCACCGATGACCGCGCCGAGGAAGACCAGGATGAAGAGGCCGCGCGACGGGTCGGCGGCGAAGGAGTGCACGCTGGTCAGCACGCCCGAGCGCACCAGGAACGCGCCGAGGAGCGACAGCGAGAACGCCGCGATCGCCAGCAGCATGGTCCAGCTGCCGAAGCTTCCGCGCTTCTCGGTCACCGCCTGCGAATGGATCAGCGCCGCGCCGACCAGCCACGGCATGAAGCTGGCGTTCTCCACCGGATCCCAGAACCACCAGCCGCCCCAGCCGAGTTCGTAATAGGCCCACCAGCTGCCCATGGCGATGCCGACGGTCAGGAACGCCCAGGCGATGTTGGTCCAGGGCCGCGACCAGCGCAGCCAGCGCGCGTCGACCACGCCTTCCAGGAGTGCGGCGAGCGAGAAGGCGAACGGCACCACGAAGCCGATGTAGCCGATGTACAGCAGCGGCGGATGGATGATCATCCCCGGATCCTGCAGCAGCGGGTTCAGGTCATGGCCTTCGACCGCCGCGGGCAGCAGGCGGTCGAACGGATTCGACGTGAACACCATGAACGACAGGAAGCCCACCGCCACCAGTCCGATGATGCCCAGTGCGCGCGCGCGGAAGCTCCACGGAATGCGCCGCGACATCAGCGCGACCGCGGCGTTCCACACCGCCAGCATCAGCGCCCACAGCAGCAGCGAGCCCTCGTGCGAGCCCCAGACCGCGGTGTAGCGGTAGACGAGCGGCAGCAGGCTGTTGGAATTGTCGGCGACGTACCTGACCGAGAAGTCGCCGGTAATGAAGGCCATCGTCAGCAGCACGTACGCGGCCAGCACCAGCACCAGCTGCGCCAGCGCGGCCGGACGGGTCACCGCGGCCAGTTCCTCGCGGCCGCGCGCGGCCCCGGCCAGGCCGGCGATGCCCTGCAGGACCGCGAGCACCAGCGCCAGGGCGAGCGCGGCCTGGCCGATCTCCGGCAGCACTAGCGCGCGCCTTCGTCGGCCGCGGCAGGCATGTCGACGTTGTGCTTCTCGTGCGCCAGGCCCATCTTGTCGGCCACTTCCTTGGGCACGTAGGTCTCGTCGTGCTTGGCCAGCACTTCCTCGGCGACGAAGGTCCCGTCGGCGCGCATGCGCCCGGTGGCGACCACCGACTGGCTCTCGCGGAACAGGTCGGGAAGGATCCCCGAGTACACCACCGGCATCAGCGCGTCGCCGTCGCTGACCTGGAAGCGCGCCTCCATCGAGCCGGGCGTGCGTTCGAAGGAGCCCTTGGCGACCATGCCGCCAAGCCGGAACCGGGTCGCGCCCGAAGCCACGTCGGCACCGGCGCGGCCATCGAGGATCTCCGCCGGCGTGAACAGGTAGGCGACGTTGCGCTGCAGCGCCGCGCCGACCAGCACCGCCACCAGGGCAGCCGCGGCGACGACGGCGAGCACGAACCAGAGGCGCCTGCGGCGGGTGGGATTCATCGACCAAGCTCCGTGGGACGTGTGTTGCCGGCAGGGCGTGCGGCGCGGCGCGCGGCCAGCCTGCGCGCTGCGCGCAGCTGGCGGGCGATGGCGAGGCGCGGGGCGATATAGTCCCAGGCCAGCATCAGGGCGAACACCGCGTAGGCGGCGATGACGTATTCGCGATAGCTCATGGCGTGCTCCCGGCCCCGGCAAGGCGCCGCACCCAGTCCTTGCCCGCCTCGCGCTGCAGGTTGTCGGCGCGCGCACGCGCCAGCAGCGAACCGGCGAACCAGAACTTGGTGCCGATGACCACCCAGACCAGCGGCGGCAGCATGCTCGGGTCCATCGAGGATTCGCCGAACACGCGGATGGTCTGGCCCTGGTGCAGCGAGTTCCACCAGACCACCGAGTAGCGGATGACCGGCAGCATCACCACGCCGACCAGCGCCAGCAGGCCGGCGGCGCGCGCGGCGGTGCGGCGGTCGTCGATGGCGTGGTACAGGCCGATCACGCCCAGGTACAGGAACAGCAGTACCAGCTGGCTGGTCAGGCGCGGGTCCCAGTCCCACCAGGTGCCCCACATCGGCTTGCCCCAGATCGACCCGGTCGCCAGGGTCACCGCGGTGAAGGCGGCGCCGATCGGCGCGCAGGCCATGGCCAGGATCTCGCACAGCTTGATCCGCCAGATGAGCGCGATCGCGGAATACAGCGCCATCAGGCCGAACACGAGCAGGCTCATCCACGCGGCCGGGACGTGGATGTAGAGGATGCGGAAGCTGTCGCCCTGCTGGTAGTCGGCGGGCACCTGGAACAGCGCGCCGTACATGCCCCAGGCCATGACGAGGGCGCCCAGGACATAGCCCCACGGCGCCCAGCGGGCGGCGAAGCGGTCGAAGTAGGGGGGCGACCCCAGCTGGTGGAACCAGCGGAGTACCGGGTTCATGTCGGACATCTGGTTTTCGCTGGCGGCAGGCGTGCAGGCCCGGAAAGGGCCGGCCCAGGACCTGGGCGGGCGTCCGGACCAGCACTGCATTCTTTCAGGTTTGGCCCCGCGGGCCAAGGCGCGGAGCTGGAACACGGTGGCGCGGGTTGGCGGCGTTTCAGGCGCCATGGTGGTTTTTGGCCTCGGCTTCGGGGGGCGCGTGGCGCTGCGGGGTGGGTGGGGACCGGCGCCTCAGCCATCCATGGCTGAAGCGCCTACCGCGCACGTCCCTGTGCGCTGTCCCCACCCACCCCGCAGCGCCACGCTCCTCCACAAAGCCGGCCAACTTGGCTGGCGTGCCCACCAGAACCCTGCAGCCGAACATCGACCTCAGGACAGCGCGATCCGGATCGCGGCGGCCGCGGTGAGCGGGGCGAGGACCAGGGCCGCCACGAGGCCCGCGGCGAGGAGGAGCAGGCCGCCGGCCGGGTCGAAGCCCTGGGTGGCGGCGGTGACGCTGCCGGCGCCGAAGACCAGCACCGGGACGTAGAGCGGCAGGGCCAGCAGCGCCACCAGGATGCCCGAGCGGCGCATGCCGACGGTCAGCGCCGCCACCACCGCGCCCAGCAGCGCCAGCAGCGGCGTGCCGAGCATCAGTGACGCGAAGAGCACCGGCCAGTGCCCGCGCGGCAGCGCCATCAGTTCGGTCAGGAGCGGCATCGCCAGGACCAGCGGCAGCGCCGTGGTCGCCCAGTGCGTGGCGACGCGGACCAGGACCAGCCACGCCAGCGGCACCGGTGCCAGCAGCCATTGCTCCAGCGAACCGTCCTCGGCGTCGCCGCGGAACAGCGTGTCCAGCGCCAGCAGGCCCGAGAGCAGCACGGCCACCCAGAGCGCCCCGGGTGCGACCCGCGCCAGCATCACGCGATCGCTGCCCAGCGCCAGCGCGAACAGCACCAGCACCAGCAGGGCGAACAGCGCCGGCTGCAGGCTGTCGCCGCGCCTGCGCCACAGCATCTGCAGGTCGCGGACCGCGAGTGCCTTGGCGGCGGACCACATCATGATGGACGCTCCAGCACCAGCAGCCGGGTGCGCACCGGCGGCGCGGCGTACGCGCCGTGGGTGGTGACCATGGTGCCGCCGCCCTCGCGCAGGTGGGCCTGGATCATCCGGTTCACCAGCTCGATGCCATCGAGGTCGAGGTTGGCGTAGGGCTCGTCCATCAGCCACAGCGGCGCCGGCGACAGCCACAGCCGGGCCAGCGACAGCCGCTTGCGCTGTCCGGCCGACATCTGCCGCGCCAGCGCATCCTCGTAGCCGGCGAGCCCGACGGTGGCCATCGCGTCTTCCAGCGACATGCCAACTCGGCTGCCGTGCAGGCCGCAGAGGAATCGCAGGTTCTCCAGCGCGCTCAGGTCGGCCTTCTGCGCCGGCAGATGGCCGAGATAGCCGACCACGCGTGCGCGCAGTGCGTCGTCGACCGCACGGCCCTGCAGGCGGATGTCACCCGAATCGGCACGCAGCAGGCCGGCGAGCACCTTGAGCAGCGTGGTCTTGCCGGCACCGTTGTCGCCCTGGACCAGCAAGGCTTCGCCCGACGCGACCTCGAAGTCGACCGGACCGAACACGGGCGTGTCGTTGCGCGTGAAGCGCAGCGCCTGGGCGGAGAGCAGGGGAGGCGTGGGGCTGGCGGGCTCGGGCATCGTGCGACACGGGCCGCGACGGCGACCGGACGGCGGCTATTCTAGCCAGTCGACCTGGGCGTCGTCGGGGAAGCCCGCCGGCTTCGCGGCCTGCATGCGCAGGCGGACCGGCTGGCCACGTTCCCACCACAAGCCGCCGAGCTGGCCGAACTGGCGGCACAGCGCGTCGAGGAGCGCGCTGTCGACGTCGAAGACCACCCAGCCCGGCTCGCGCCAGCTGCGATTGCGCGCCGACGAGAACGACGGGACGCGCACGATGTCGCGCGCGGCCAGTTCGCTTTCCAGCGCGGCGTCCGCGCGCCGGTTGGCGGCGTCATCGCGCGGCTGCGAGACCGGATTCCACGCCGACAGCAGGCCGAAGCAGCGCACGTCGGGATGCAGCAGCTCGAGGCCCGGAACCGGCAGCCCGATGCGGATGTCGTGCCAGTCCCCGTCGCGCGCCCAGCGGTACACCGCGTCGAGATAGGCCGTGGCCAGGCGGTGGACGTCGGCCTCGATGGGGGCGGGGGGCAGGGAGGACATGGGGTGATTTAACGCGATGCCGGCACGCTGCGTAAACTCGCGGATGCTCCGGCACGCGGCCGGGATGGAGGAAGACGCATGCCGGGCACCAAGCTTCCGAAGGTGGGGACGACCATTTTCACGGTGATGTCGCAGCTCGCGGCCGCACACGGCGCGGTCAACCTCGGCCAGGGCTTCCCCGACTTCGACGTGCCGCCGCGGCTGGTGGACGCGCTCGAGCGCGCGATGCGCGCCGGCCACAACCAGTACGCGCCGATGACCGGCGTGGCGGCGCTGCGCGAAGCGATCGCCGACAAGACCGCCTCGCTGTACGGCCACCGCCCCGATCCCGAGGCCGAAGTCACCGTGACCAGCGGCGCCACCGAGGCCATCTTCAACGCGATCCACGCCGTGGTCCGCGCCGGCGACGAGGTCGTAGTCCTGGACCCGGCCTATGACTGCTACGAGCCCGCGATCGACCTGGCCGGGGCGCGTGCGGTGCACGTGCCGCTGGATCCGGCGACGTTCGCGCCGGACTGGGCGCGGGTGCGCGCGGCGATCGGTGCGAAGACCCGCATGCTGATCGTCAACACGCCGCACAACCCGTCGGGTGCGATGCTCTCGGCCGACGACATGGCCGAGCTCGCGTCGATCGTGCAGGACACCGGCGTCTGGCTGATCTCCGACGAGGTCTACGAACACATCGTGTTCGACGGCGCGCGCCACGAGTCGGCGCTGCGCCATCCGGCGCTGCGCGAGCGCGCCTTCGTGATCTCCAGCTTCGGCAAGACCTACCACTGCACGGGGTGGAAAGTGGGCTACTGCATCGCGCCGCCCGGGCTGTCGCTCGAGTTCCGCAAGGTGCACCAGTACAACGTGTTCTGCACGTTCGCGCCGGCCCAGCATGCCTTCGCCGAGATGCTGCGCGAGGAGCCTGGGCACTACCTGGGCCTGGGCGCGTTCTACCAGGCCAAGCGCGACGCGTTCCGCGAACGGCTCATGGGCACGCGCCTGCGCCCGCTGCCGGTGCCGGGCGGCTATTTCCAGCTGGTGGACTACTCCGCAGTGAGCGACCTACAGGACGCCGAATTCTGTCGCTGGCTGACCGTCGAGCACGGCGTGGCCTCGATCCCGCTGTCGCCGTTCTACGAGTCGCCGCCGCCCGGGCAGCGGCTGGCGCGGCTGTGCTTCGCCAAGGCGCAGCCGACCCTGGACGCCGCCATCGCGCGGTTGGCGAACCTCTGACCGATCAGGACGGGAACATGGACAACCTGCGCATCTCCCTGGTCCAGGGCGACACGCTCTGGCACGACCCCGCCGGCAACCGCGAGTACTACGGCGAGCTGATCGGCCCGCTGCGCGGCATCACCGACCTGGTGCTGCTGCCCGAGACCTTCACCAGCGGCTTCAGCAACGACGCCATCGACCAGGCCGAAGACATGGACGGGCCGACGGTGCGCTGGATGCGCGAGCAGGCCGCCGCGCTGGGCGCCGTGGTCAGCGGCAGCGTGCAGCTTCGCGATGGCGCAGGCGTCTACAACCGCATGCTCTGGGTGCGGCCCGACGGCAGCCTCGCGCACTACGACAAGCGCCACCTGTTCACCTATGCGCGCGAACACGAGCGCTATGCCGCGGGACGCGAACGGCTGGTGGTCGAGCTGCGCGGCTGGCGGATCAACCCGCTGGTCTGCTACGACCTGCGCTTCCCCGTGTTCGCGCGCAACACGCTCGACGCCGACGGCCGTCCGGCCTTCGACCTGCAGCTCTACGTGGCCAACTGGCCGGCGGCGCGCGCCCACGCCTGGAAGATCCTGCTGCGCGCGCGCGCGATCGAGAACCTCTGCTACGTCGCCGGATTGAACCGGGTCGGTCGGGATGGCAACGGCCTGGCCTACGCCGGCGACAGCGCGGTCATCGACTTCCTCGGCGCGCCACTGAGCGAATGCACCGACGAGGAAGTGGTGGTCACCACCACCCTGCTGGCCGACGAGCTCGCCGCCCACCGTGCGCGCTTCCCCGCCCTCGGCGACGGGGATGCGTTCACGCTCGACCGGGGCTGATCTCAGGCGCCGCGGCGTCCGCCGCCGCCACCGCCGCGCGGGCCGCCCGGGCCACGCGGACCGGCGCCCTGCGGACGACCGCCGGGACGGCCGCCCGGTGCACCGCCGGGACGGCCACCCGGCCCACCGGCGCCGGGGCGGCCACCGGGGCGTCCGCCGGGCTTGCCGGCGCCGCCAGGCCTGCCGCCGGGACCGCCGGGGCGCGGGCCACGCGGGCGCTCGTGCCCGCCGGGCGTGGCGTGATCGGAGGGAAACACCGGCGCGTTGCCGGGATGGCCATAGGGATGCGCCGCACGGGCGGGCCTGCCGGCGCCACCGGTGCGGGCACCCGCGCCACCACCACCCGGACCGCCGGGGCGGGGGCCGCCGGGCTTGCGTCCGGCCGGCTTGCGCGCGCCACCCGGACCGGCGTTGCGGTGGCCCGAGGGGCCGGTGTCGACGCCGTCGGGCACGTACCAGCTGCGGAACGCGGCCGGGTTGCCTTCGGGCAGGGCGCGGCGGTCCTGGCGCTGCTTCAGCGGCTTGTGCGACTGGCGCGCCGCGGCTTCACCGGTGACCGTCAGGCCACCCGAGGGCTTGCGCGGACCGCCGCGACGGCCGCGGTCCTCGCGCACGTTGTCGAAGCGGCGCAGCTCGCGGCCTTCGTCGGCGGTGGTGGTGTGGCCGCCGACATAGCCGTGGCTGCGGTGCTGGCCGCCCACCTGGACCGTGGACTTGGCTGCCCGGCGCTGGCCGATCACCGGCAGCAGGGTCAGCGCGGCCGGCGTGCCGTCCTCGAGGCCCAGCTGGGTGCGCAGCGCCTGCACCTTCTCGTCGGCCAGCTCCTGCGACTGGCCGCGCAGCAGCGGCTGCGGCAGTTCCACCTGGCCGTAGCGGATGCGCTTGAGGCGGCTGACCTGGCAGCCCTGCGATTCCCACAGCCGGCGCACCTCGCGGTTGCGGCCTTCCTTGACCGTGACCTGGAACCACTCGTGGGAGTCGGTGCCGCCGATGCGCTTGATCTCGTCGAACTTCGCCGGGCCGTCGTCCAGGGCCACGCCGCGCTGCAGCCGGTCGACGATGGCGTCGGGCACGGTCTCCATGCCTTCCGGCGCGCGCACGCGGCAGACGTACTCGCGCTCGACCTCGAACGACGGGTGCATCAGCGCATTGGCGAGTTCGCCGTCGGTGGTCAGCAGCAGCAGGCCGGTGGTGTTGATGTCCAGGCGCCCGATCGCGATCCAGCGCGCGCCCTTGAGCGCGGGCAGGGAATCGAAGATGGTCGGCCGGCCTTCGGGATCCTCGCGCGTGGTGACCTCGCCCTCGGGCTTGTTGTAGAGCAGCACGCGGGCGGGCTCGGTGAGCGCGCTGGCCACGAAGGTCCTGCCGTCGAGTTCGACGCGGTCGCCGCCGCGGATGCTCATGCCCACCTGGGCGGTTTCGCCGTTGACCTTGACCAGGCCGTCGGCGATGCGCTGTTCCAGCGCGCGGCGCGAGCCCAGGCCGGCCTGGGCCAGCACCTTGTGCAGCCGCTCCTCGAGCTTCGGGGCCTCGGTTTCGGTGGTCGCGGCCGGGCCGCGCTTCAGCGACAGCTTGCGCCCGCCGGTCTTGTCTTGCGTCATTCTTCTTCCACTCCAGTGCTGTCGCCGTCGTCGGCGAGGGCATCGTCTTCGTCGGTTGCCGCGGTGTGCGGCGGAACGTCCCCGGCGTCCGTGGCGTCCACGGTGTCGGATCCGGTGTCTGTGTCTTCTGTGTCTGTGTCGTTGTCGGCGTCGGCGCTGCCGGCATCGATGTCGCCCAGCGGCATCGCGTCGCCGGCGTCCTTCGCCTCGGGCTCGAACTGCAGCTGCGGCTCCAGCTCGCCGAAATCCTTGAGCTCCGACAGCGGCGGCAGTTCGTCCAGGCGCTTGAGCCCGAAATAGTCGAGGAAGCCCTTGGTGGTCCCCAGCAGCTCCGGTCGCCCGGGCATGTCGCGGTGGCCGACCACGCGGATCCACTCGCGCTCTTCCAGCGCCTTGATGATGTTGCTGTTGGTCGCCACGCCGCGCACCTGCTCGATTTCGCCGCGGGTGATCGGCTGGCGGTAGGCGATCAGCGCCAGGGTCTCGAGCGTGGCGCGGGTGTACTTCACCTGGCGCTCGGTCCACAGCCGCGCCACCCAGGCGTGGACCTCGGACTTCACCTGGTAGCGCCAGCCGGAGGCGACCTCCACAAGTTCCACGCCGCGGTCGGCGCATTCGGCCTGCAGCGCTTCGAGCGCCTGCCCGATGCCGCCTTCCGGCGCCGGTTCGTCCAGCGGGAACAGCCCGTTGAGCTGCACCACCGTCAGCGGCTGGCTGCTGGCCAGCAGGGCGGCTTCGACGATGCGTTTGATCAGTAGCGGATCCATGCGTGTCCTGTTGCGGGTGGCGACGCGTCAGCGCCCGGCGTCGTCGCCGGCGGCATCATCGATGTCGTCGTCGAATTCGCTGGCGAACTCGAGCGGGGCGTCGCCGGAGTGGTCCACCGCCAGCGACTTGACGTAGATCGGCGCCAGCGGCGCTTCCTGCACGATGTCCAGCAGGCGTTCCTTGGCCAGCTCGAGGATCGAGAGGAAGGTCACCACCACGCCCAGCTTGCCCTCGCGCGCTTCGAACAGCTGCTCGAAGCGGTGGAAGGCGCCGTCCTCCAGCCGCGCGAGCAGTTCGCCCATGCGCTGGCGCACGCTCAGCGCGTCGCGGCGGATCGCGTGGCCGGTGAACAGCTCGGCGCGCTTGAGCACGTCGTGCAGGGCCATCAGCATCTCGCGCAGGTCGACCGGCGGCGGCTCGCGGTGGATCGTGCGTTCCGGCACGAAGGCGCTGGCGACGCTGGTGTCGCGGTCCAGCCGGGGGAGGGTGTCGATGTCCTCGGCGGCCTGCTTGAAGCGCTCGTACTCCTGCAGCCTGCGCACCAGGTCGGCGCGCGGATCGTCCTCGAGGCCTTCGTCGGCCGGCGGACGCGGCAGCAGCATGCGCGACTTGATCTCGGCCAGGATCGCGGCCATCACCAGGTATTCCGCCGCCAGCTCGAAGCGCAGCTCCTGCATCACGTCGATGTAGGAGACGTACTGGCGGGTGATCTCGGCCACCGGGATGTCGAGGATGTCGAGGTTCTGGCGCCGGATCAGGTACAGCAGCAGGTCGAGCGGCCCTTCGAACGCTTCGAGGATCACCTCCAGCGCGTCCGGCGGGATGTAGAGGTCCTGCGGCAGCTGCAGCAGCGGCTGCCCGTGCACCGTGGCCAGCGCGATTTCCTGCTGCATCGGCGCCCGCCCGGGCACGTGGGCGTCCGGCGCGGCTGCGGCAGCGGTGTCAGAACCGGCTTGGGTCATCGGTGTGGCGGCCCCCTCCGGGCCACTCGAACTTGGAAGAACGCATGCGCCAGGCCCCGGACGGGACGCGGTGGCGCCTGTGCGGCCGGCGGCCGCGGGGCACTGCAGCCAGACCACTCCGGCCGGGCGCGACGGCTTCAGCCGTGGCGGCGCGGTGGCAGTGAGGTCGTGGGTGGGCCGGCTGGGGCAGGACGGGCGGACCGCGCCGCCGCTGCGTTCCGGCACTCGGAACCGGGGTTCAGGGTACTGGCAGCGAATGCGGCTTGTCCAGCCCGTACAGATGCGGGGCTTCATCGCGGGTTGCGGCTAGCATGGCGGCCGTTGCCGGCAGATGGAGCAGGACCGATGTGGTACGCGATCGAAGGGCGCGACGGCGCCGGGGTGCTGGACAGGCGCGCGGCGTCGCGCGGCGCGCACCTCGCGCGCCTGCAGCTGCTGCGCGACGAGGGCCGGCTGCTGGTGGCGGGCCCATGCCCGGCCGTCGATGCCGATGACCCCGGGCCGGCTGGATTTTCGGGCAGCATCGTCATCGCCCGCTTCGACTCGCTGGAGGATGCGCGCGCCTGGGCCGATGCCGACCCGTATGTCGCCGCGGGCGTCTATGCCAGCGTCGAGGTCCGTCCGTTCCGCAAGGTGCTGCCCTGAGCAAGGCGGACGGGCGCGTGCACCCGGCGCTCACCAGCATGGGGGTAGATATCGCCGGGCTCGGGGCACGTGCGTTGCGGCTGCGGCTGCAGTCGAGGGAGGGGGCCGGCACAGGGGACGGCAGCCGCTCCATCGTCCAGCAGTGCGTGTCCGCGGAACCCGGCCTGCGCGCCGGCGCCCGCCCCGTGCCCTGACTGGCCCCTGGAGATCGACATGAGCACGCACCCCCAGCGACACCTTCCCGTCCAGCGCTCGCTGCTGGCCGCTGCCTTGGCCACCGGCCTGCTGCTGGGCGCGACGCCTGCGCTCGCCCAGTCGACCGCCGCCACCATCCGCGGCCAGGTCATGCTGGATTCGGCTCCGGCCACCGACGCCGAAGTGACCGCGACCAACCTGGCCACCGGGCTGCGCCGCAGCGTGCGCGCGAGCAACGGCGCCTACAGCCTGGGCGGGCTGCCACCGGGCAGCTATCGCATCGACGTCAGCGCCGGCGGCCGGACCGACAGCCGCGAGATCACCGTGCGCGTGGGCCAGACCGCCACCCTCGACCTGGGCGTGGGCGGGGTCGAGGAAACCGCCACCGCCGGCGACGCGGAGACCCTCGACGCGGTGACCGTGACCGCCCAGGTGCTGGTGGAGACGCGGACCTCCGAGGTGGCGACCTACATCACGCCCCGGCAGATCCAGGCGCTGCCGCAGGGCACGCGCAACTTCCTCGCCTTTGCCGACACCGTGCCCGGCGTGCAGTTCTCGCAGGGCAGCGACGGCTCGACCCGGCTGCGCTCGGGCGCGCAGGACTCCAGCGCGATCAACGTCTTCATCGACGGCGTGGGGCAGAAGAACTACGTGCTGCCCGGCGGCGTCAGCGGCCAGGACTCGACCCGCGGCAATCCGTTCCCGCAGGCCGCGATCGGCGAGTACAAGGTGATCACCTCCAACTACAAGGCCGAATACGACCAGCTCGGCAGCGCGGCGATCACCGCGGTCACGCGCTCGGGCAGCAACGAATTCGGCGGCAGCTTCTTCTGGGACCGCACCTCCACCGACTGGCGCAAGGCGACCGAGAGCGAGGCCGCGGAGGGCCGCAAGGCGGAATTCCGCGAGGAGCAGTACGGCGCGTCCTTCGAAGGCCCGATCATCCGCGACCGGCTGCAGTTCTTCATCGCCTACGAGGCCAAGGAGTACATCTCGCCGCGCGCGGTGACGCCGGGGCAGGGCTTCGCCAGCACGCCGGAACTGCTGCCGCCGGCGCTGCAGCCGCTCATCGGCAGCTTCAGCGCGCCGTTCAAGCAGGACATGTACTTCGGCAAGCTCAGCTGGCTGCCCGGCGACGCGCACCTGGTGGAGCTGACGGCCAAGGTCCGCGAGGAAAGCGAGCTCGGCAACTTCGACGGCACGCGCGCCCGCATGTACGGCAGCGAGAAGGACAACGACGACCGTCGCATCGACCTGCGCTACCAGTACAGCGGCGAGCGCTTCCTCAACGACTTCCACGTCGGCTACGAGGATGCGAGCTGGCGCCCGCGCGCGTTCACGCTGGAACCCGGCTACGTGCTGACCACAGACAACTCGAACGACGTGATCCTGCAGGCCGGTGGCGGGCCGGATTTCCAGGACAAGGGGCAGAAGGGCTGGTCGGTGCAGAACGACCTGACCCTCAACAGCTTCGAGTGGAGCGGCAGCCACACCATCAAGATGGGCGTGAAGTTCAAGGACATCGACATCACGTCGCTGGAGCAGAACCCCTACAACGCCCAGTATTACTACGACATCGGCCAGGACACCTCGATCCCGTACCAGGTCCGCTTCGGTGCGCCGCTGGGCGAGGCGACGGGCGGACTGACCACGTCCGGGAAGCAGTACGGCATCTATGTGCAGGACGACTGGGAGGTCAACGAGCACCTGACGCTAAACCTGGGCCTGCGCTGGGACTACGAGACCAATCCCGCCTATACCGATTACGTGACCCCGGCCGACTACGTGGCCGCCCTGCGTGGCTGGGACAACATCAACGCACCGGGCTCGGGCATCCGCATCGACGACTACATCAGCACCGGGTCGGAGCGCGACGATTTCAAGGACGCGTGGCAGCCGCGGCTTGGCTTCTCCTACGACCTGCTCGGCGACCAGCGGCACGTGATTTTCGGCGGCGCGGGCCGGTCCTACGACCGCAACCTCTTCAGCCAGCTGGCGCTGGAGACCACCAAGTACAGCTTCCCGCCCTACACCTACCAGTTCGATACCGCGGGGCATGACTGCAACGCGTCCAGCCCGACCTGCCTGGCCTGGGACGAGACCTGGTTCGATCCTGCGGCCCTGCAGGCCCTGGTGGCCGCCAATCCGAACCTGGGCTCCGAGCGCTACCTGCTCGACAACGACCTGAAGACCCCTTACTCCGACCAGTTCAGCCTGGGCATGCGCAACCTGTACGGCGCGTGGGTCACCGAGGTGACGCTGTCGCACGTCACCAGCCATGACGGCCTGGTGTTCCACCTCGGCAACCGCAGGCCGGACGGCGAGTTCTTCGCGCCGGGGACGACCTGGGGTCCGCCGTGGGACGACGCCGCGTTCGGCGTGCCGGGCTACGGGCGCCTGATCATCGGCACCAACGGGCTCGAAACCCGCGCCAACAGCCTGGCGCTAAAGGTCGACAAGCCCTATACGCCCGCCTCGCGCTGGGGCATGACGCTGGCCTATACCTTCACCGACGCCGAGCAGAACGCGAACACCACGTCCGGCGGCGCGTTCGACTATCCCGACCTGGCCGGCTTCGGTTGGCTGGCCTCGACCGGCGTGCCGAAGCATCGCCTGGTCGCGACCGGCATCTACGAGGCGCCGTTCGGTCTCACGCTGTCGGGCAAGCTGAGCCTCGCCAGCCCCAGCCCACGCCAGGGCACCAACTGCCTGGCCGGCTGGGACGACTGCATCATCGACTACTACACCCCGGACGGCACGCTGGGCTTCAAGCAGTTCGACCTGGCCGCCCAGCGCACCTGGCAGGCCGGGGAGCGGCTCAGCTTCTATGTCCGCGGCGACGTGCTGAACGTGTTCGACTGGGTGAACTACGATGGTCGCGATGACTGGTTCGGCGCGCCCGGCGAGCCGAATCCCAATCTCGGCCGCCCGACCAGCCAGCTGCTGCCGACGCGGACCTTCAAGCTCTCGATGGGGTTCAACTGGTGACCAGGTTGCGGCAGGAATGATGCGGACGCGGACACGTCCAACCCCGTTCGTCCTGCCGCTGCTCGCCTGCGTGCTGATGCTCGCCGCCTGCGGGCGTGGAGACCAGGCGCAGGAGGTCGAGCCGCCGCGGCCGGGGCCGATCGAGGAGGTGGTGGTGACGGCGCCGCCGCCGGACGCGGCGCCGCCGGGGCCGATGACGCTGCCGCCGCTGTTCCGCGATATCGAGAAGCGCACCTTCCAGTTCTTCTGGGACACCACCGACGAGCGCAACGGCATGACGCCCGACCGCTTCCCGTCACGCCCGTTCGCGAGCGTGGCGGCGATCGGCTTCGCGCTGACGGCCTATCCGATCGGGATCGAGAACGGCTGGATCAGCCGTCGGCAGGCGGTCGACCGCACGCTGCTGACCCTGGAATTCCTGCTCGAGTCGCCGCAGGGGCCGGCGGCCACCGGCACCATCGGCCACCGCGGCTTTTTCTACCACTTCCTCGACATGCGCACCGGCCACCGCTACGAGCCCTGGGTGGAGCTTTCGAGCGTCGACACCGGGCTGATGATGCTGGGCGTGCTGTTCGCGCAGGCCTACTACGACAGCGACGAGCCGCGCGAACAGCGCATCCGCGAGCTGGCCGATGCGCTCTACCGGCGCATCGAGTGGCCCTGGCTGCAGGTCCGGCCGCCACTGGTGTCGATGGGCTGGTACCCGGAAAGCGGCTTCATCGAGCACGACTGGACCGGCTACGACGAGGCGATGCTGGTCTACATCCTCGCGCTCGGATCGCCGACGCACCCGGTCGAGCCGGAGGCCTGGACCACGTGGACGAAGACCTATGACGACAGCTGGGGCATCTACCAGGGCCAGGAATACCTGAGCTTCGCGCCGCACTTCGGCCACCAGTACAGCCACGCCTGGATCGATTTCCGCGGCATCCGCGACGCCTACATGCGCGACCGGGGGATCGACTACTTCGAGAACTCGCGTCGCGCCACCTACGCCCAGCGCTCGTACGCGATCGAGAACCCGATGGGCTGGAAGGGCTACGGGCCGGACATCTGGGGCCTGACCGCCAGCGACGGGCCGCAGCGCACCGACCAGGACTACAACGGGCAGATGCGCGAGTTCCGCCATTACAGCGCCCGCGGCGCGGGGATCGCGGTGGCCTTCGACGACGGCACGATCGCCCCGACCGCGGCGATCGCGTCGCTGCCGTACGCGCCCGAGCTGGTGGTGCCGGCGACCGAAGCGCTGGTCGAGCACCATGGCGAGTACCTGTACTCGAGCTACGGCTTCCTCGATTCCTTCAATCCGAGCTTCGAGTACGACATTCCGCTCAAGACCGGGCGCATCGTGCCCGGCAAGGGCTGGGTCGCCAGCGACTACATCGGCATCGACCAGGGGCCGATCCTGATCGGCATCGCCAACTACCGCAGCGGCTTCGTCTGGGAGGTCATGAAGCGCAGCCCGTACATCCGCAGGGGGCTGGAGCGCGCGGGCTTCACCGGCGGCTGGCTGGCCGAGCTGCAGGCGGGTGACGCGGCCGGGGAGCAGGGCACCGGCGAGGGCGGGGACGATCCGCCCGGTGAGGGCCAGGGCCCGGCTCCCGATGCCGCTGGGGGCGACGGCGCGGACGCACGCGCGCCGGCCGGTGTCACCCGCGAGCCACGGGCGGTGGCCCGACGCCCCGACGGCGCGGCGTCGGCCCGCCTGCCGCGACGCGCGGCCTGACCCGGATGGTCCGGCTCCGCCCGGCGCGAATCCCGGCGGCCGTCCTGGCCTTGCTGTTCCTGCTGGTAGTGACCTCCGTCGGCGGCTGCACGCCGGGCGGCGACGACGCCACCACCACCATCCGCTTCTGGGCGATGGGCCGCGAAGCCGAGGTGGTCGCCGAGCTCCTGCCGGATTTCGAGCGCGAGCATCCCGGCCTGCGCGTCGAGGTCCAGGCCATCCCGTGGACGGCGGCGCACGAGAAGCTGCTGACCGCCTATGCCGCCGACGCGATGCCCGACCTGCTGCAGCTGGGCAATACCTGGATTCCCGAGTTCGCGGCGCTGGACGCGCTGGAGCCGCTGCGGCCGCGCGTCGACGCCTCGGTCGTGGTCGATGCCGGCGATTACTTCCCCGGCATCCTCGACACCAACGTCGTCGATGGCGAGCTGCTGGGCGTGCCCTGGTATGTGGACACCCGGCTGCTGTTCTACCGCAAGGACATCCTGCGCGACGCCGGGGTCGCGACGGCGCCGCGCACCTGGAAGGAGTGGGCGGCGGCGATGGCCGCGGTGCAGCGCGCGGCCGGTCCAGGCCGGCACGCGATCCTGCTGCCGCTCAACGAGTTCGAGCCGCAGCTGTCGCTGGCCCTGCAGCAGGACGATCCGCTGCTGCGCGATGGCGACACCCGCGGCAATTTCGACAGCCCCGGGTTCCGCCGCGCGCTGGCGTTCTATGCGCGGATCTTCGAGGAGGGCTGGGCGCCGGCGCTGTCGGAAACCCAGGTGTCCAATGTCTGGGACGAGTTCTTCCGCGGCTCGTATGCCTTCTACCTGTCGGGGCCGTGGAACATCCGCGAGTTCCGCCGCCGCGCGCCGCCGGCGCTGGCGGATGCCTGGGGCACGATGCCGCTGCCCGGCCCCGACGGCCCGGGCGCCGGCATCGCCGGTGGCACCAGCCTGGTGCTGCCGCGCGGCGGCGCCCACGCCGATGCCGCCTGGCGGCTGGTGGAATACCTGTCGCGCCCGGCGGTGCAGCGCCGCTTCCACGCGCTGAGCGGCAATCTCCCGCCGCGCCGCAGCGCGTGGCAGCACCCCGACCTCGCGGCCGACCCGCTGGCCGCCGCCTTCCGCGACCAGCTGGAGCGCGTGCGCCCGACGCCCAAGGTGCTCGAGTGGGAACGCATCGCGCAGGAGCTGCGGCTGGTGACCGAGCGCGTGGTGCGCGGTGGGCTGGCGCAGGACCAGGCCGTGCGCGAGCTCGATGCCGCCGTCGACGCCATCCTCGCCAAGCGGCGCTGGATCGTGGACCAGGAGGCGCGGTGATGCGCGGTGGAGTCGCCGGCTGGATGTTCGTGGCCCCCGCACTGATCGTGATCGGGCTGTTCTTCGCCCTGCCGGTCGCCTCGGCGCTGCTGCTCAGCCTGACCGACTTCGACCTCTACGCGCTGGCCGATCCCGCGCACCTGCGCTTCGTCGCGCTGGACAACTACCTGGAGCTGCTGCGCACGCCGATCTTCTGGACGGCGCTGTGGAACACCAGCTATTTCGTCCTCGTCGGCGTGCCGCTGTCGATCGGCGTGTCGCTGGCGGCGGCGCTGCTGCTGGACTCGCAGCTCGCGCGCGCCAAGGCCGTGTTCCGAACCGCGCTCTTCGCGCCGGTGGTCACCACCCTGGTGGCGGTGGCGGTGATCTGGCGCTACCTGTTCCACACCAGCTACGGCCTGGTGAACTGGGCGCTGGGCCACGTCGGGATCTCGCCGGTCGACTGGCTGGGTGATCCGCTCTGGGCGATGCCCACGATCATCGGCTTCGCGGTGTGGAAGAACTTCGGCTACAACATGGTGATCCTGCTGGCCGGCCTGCAGGCGATCCCGCGCGAGCTCTACGAGGCCGCGCGCATCGACGGCGCCTCGACCTGGCGGCAGATCCTGCACATCACCCTGCCGGCGCTGGGACCGGTGCTGCTGGTGGTGTCGGTGATCACGGTGTCGGGCTATTTCCAGCTCTTCGCCGAGCCCTACGTGATGACCCGCGGCGATCCGCTGCAGTCCACGGTCAGCGTGCTCTACCTGATGTTCGAGGAGGGCTTCCGCTGGTGGAACCTTGGCCGGGCGTCGGCGGTGGCGTTCATGCTGTTCCTGGTGATCCTGGGCGCGACCACGCTGCTGCTGCGCGCCGGAAGCCGGCGGGACCTGGTATGAGCCGGCCGGTCGGCGGTTCGCGGCTGCAGGCGCTGCTGGTCAACGGCGCGCTGGCGGTATTCGCGCTGCTGGCGCTGGCGCCGCTGGCGTGGATGGTCTCGGTGTCGTTCATGCCGACGGGCGAGGCCTCGGGCTTCCCGCCGCCGCTCCTGCCCAGCGCGGTCACCCTCGACAACTACCGCGAGCTGTTCGCGCGCACCGGCATCGGTCGCGCCTTCGCCAACAGCCTGCTGGTGTCGCTGGGCATCACGTTCGGCTCGCTGGTGGTCAACACCGCGGCCGGCTATGCCTTCGCCAAGCTGCGCTTCCGCGGGCGCGACCGGCTGTTCCAGGTCCTGCTCGCGGCCCTGGTGGTGCCGGCGCAGGTGGCGATGCTGCCGCTGTTCCTGCTGATGAAGGAGCTCGGCCTGGTCAACACGCTTGGCGGCGTGGTGGTGCCGGCGCTGGCCGGCGTGTTCGGCATCTTCCTGGTGCGGCAGTACGCGCGTTCGATCCCGGACGCGCTGCTCGAGGCCGCGCGCATCGACGGCGCCGGCGAGCTGCGGATCTTCGTCCAGGTGGTGCTGCCGATGCTCAAGCCAGTGCTGGTGACCCTGGCGATCTTCAGCTTCATGGCCGCGTGGAACGACTTCATGTGGCCGCTGATCGTGCTCGCCGACCAGGACCGGTACACGCTGCCGGTGGCCCTGGCGGCGCTGTCGCGCGAGCACATCATGGACGTCGAGATGATGATGGCCGGCGCCGTGGTGACCGTGCTGCCGGTGCTGCTGCTGTTCCTGGCGCTGCAGCGCTGGTACATGCAGGGACTGCTGCTGGGCAGCGTCAAGGGCTGAGGAGGCGCGGACGGATGGTGGAGGACACGGGTTTGCAGGGTGCGCGGTGCCGGGTGCAGCGGGTCGCGGGCAGGCGTGGCCGAAGGGGCAGGGCGGCGACGGCCGTGCTGGCCGCGCTGGCGGGATGGCTGGCGGTCGTCGTGCCCGCCGTCGCGCAGGAGGTCCTGTCCACGCAGGTGCTCGACGGCTTCGAAGACCCGCCGGCCTGGAGCGTGGTCGCCTCCGACCAGGTCCGCGCCTCGATCCGCGCGGTCGAAGGCGCGGAGGGACGCGCCCTGTGCCTGGACTACGATTTCAACGGCGTCTCCGGCCACGCGGGCATCCGGCGCGCGCTGCCCCTGGAGTTCCCCGGCAACTACCGCTTCGACCTCCAGCTGCGTGGCGATGCGCCGGCCAACGACCTGCAGTTCAAGCTGGTCGATGCCAGCGGCGACAACGTCTGGTGGGCCAACCGCACGTCGGTCGAGCCGCCGTCGCGCTGGACGCCGCAGCGCTACAAGGCGCGGCACATCGTCAAGGCCTGGGGGCCGGATCCGGACCCGGTGCTGCGCGCCAGCGCCGCGATGGAACTCGTGGTCTACAACCGCGTCGGCGGGCGGGGCTCGGTCTGCTTCGATCAACTGGCCTTCAGCACCCTTGCACCTTCGGACGACGGCCCGCTCGCCGCCACGGCAATGGCTACGGCAGGCGGGGCCGCGGCGGCGGTCGACGCGGACAGGGCCAGCGCCTGGCGCGCGCCGGTGGTCAGGGGCGGCCAGCGGCTCGTGCTCGACCTGGGCAGCGTCCGTGAATTCGGCGGCCTGGTGCTGGACTGGCTGCCGGGCCGGCAGGCCTCGCGCTATCGGGTACAGCTGTCGGAGGACGGAGTCGCCTGGCGCGACCCGCGCACCGTCGAGGGTGGCGATGGCGGGCGCGACTGGATCGCCCTGCCGGAGGCCGAGGCGCGCTGGATCGCGCTCGACCTGCTGGAGGGACCCGGCGCGGAGTTCGCGCTCGCCGAAGCCGCGGTGAAGCCGCTCGCGTTCAGCGCGCATCCCAACGACTTCGTGCGCGCGGTGGCGGCCGACCTGCCGCGTGGCCGCTACCCGCGCGGCTTCAGCGGCGAGCAGCCGTACTGGACCATCCTGGGGCTGGACGGCGGTCTGCAGCAGGGTTTGCTGGGCGAGGATGGCGCGGTGGAAGTGGCGCGCGGCGGCTTCAGCGTCGAGCCCTTCGTCATCGCCGGCGGCCGGCTGGTGAGCTGGGCCGACGTGACGCCGCGCCAGTCGCTGCAGGACGGCTACCTGCCGATTCCCAGCGTGGACTGGCGCCACGACGATTTCTCGCTGCGCATCACCGCGTTCGCCGCCGGCACGCCGGAGCGGTCGCAGCTGGTGCTGCGCTACCGGCTGGCCAATACCAGCGGGCGCGCCCAGGACCTCCAGCTCGCGCTGGCGGCGCGGCCGCTGCAGGTCAATCCGCCGGCCCAGTTCCTCAACACCATCGGCGGGGTCAGCCGGATCGCCGCGATCGGGGTCGATGGCGGCATGGTCACGGTGGCGGGCGTTCCGCGCGTGTTCGCCAAGCAGGTGCCCGACGCCTCGTTCGCATCGGCCTTCGACGCCGGCGACGTCGTCCAGCACCTGGCGGGCGGCAGGCTTCCGGGCACGGTGCGCGTGGCGAACGATCCGACCGGCCTGGCTTCGGCGGCGCTGGTCTGGCGCATGCGCCTGGCACCGGGCGCGGTGCAGAGCGTCGAGGTCATGGTGCCGATGACCGGAAGCAGCGCGCCGGCGCGGCGCTGGTGGGACGCGGACACGCTGCAGCAGGAGGTCGCGGCGCACTGGCGCGGCACGCTCGACCAGGTGCGCCTGGACGTGCCGCCGCAAGGCCAGGCGCTGGCCGACACGCTGCGCACCGCGCTCGCCCACATGCTGGTCTCGCGCGTCGGGCCGCGGCTGCAGCCGGGCACGCGGTCATACTCGCGCAGCTGGATCCGCGACGGCGCGATGATTTCCGAAGGCCTGCTGCGCATGGGCCGGGCCGACGCGGTGCGCGACTACCTCGCGTGGTACGCGCCCTTCCAGTTCGACGACGGCAAGGTGCCGTGCTGCGTCGACGACCGCGGCAGCGACCCGGTTCCCGAGAACGACAGCCACGGCGAGTTGATCTTCAACATCGCCGAGTACTGGCGCCACACCGGCGACGACGCCTTCCTCGAGCGCATGTGGCCGCACGTGCTCGCGGCCTGGGAGTACATGGAAGCGCTGGCGCAGAGCGATCGCACTGCCGCCAACCGCGCGCAGGACCCGGCCTTCTACGGAATGATGCCGGCCTCGATCAGCCACGAAGGCTATTCGGCCAAGCCGATGCATGCGTACTGGGACAACTTCTGGGCGCTGCGCGGATACAAGGACGCGGTGCAGCTGGCCGCGGCGCTGGGCAGGGCGGACGATGCGGCGCGCATGGCGGTCGCGCGCGACCGGTTCCGCGCCGACCTGCTGGCCTCGCTCGATGCCGCCGCGAGCCGCCACGGCATCGACTACCTGCCGGGCGCCGCGGAGCTGGGCGACTTCGACGCCACCTCGACCACCATCGCGCTCGCGCCCGGCGGCGAGCTGGCCAACCTGCCACCCGACCGCCTGCGCAACACCTTCGAGCGCTACTGGCGCGAGTTCGCCGAGCGCCGCGACGGGACGCGCGCGTGGGATGCGTACACGCCCTACGAGTGGCGCAACGTCGGGGCCTTCGTCCGCCTGGGCTGGCGCGACCGCGCCTGGGACGCGGCCCAATGGTTCCTCGACGACCGCGCGCCGCCGGCCTGGAACCAGTGGGCCGAGGTGGTCACGCCGACGCCGCGCACCCCGTTCTTCCTCGGCGACCTGCCGCACGCCTGGGTCGCGTCCGACTTCGTGCGGTCCGCCCTGGACATGTTCGCCTACGTCCGTGAGTCCGACGACAGCGTGGTGCTGGCAGCCGGCGTACCCACGTCGTGGCTGGACGGCAGCGGCGTCGCGCTGGCCGGCATGCGTACGCCGCAGGGGACGCTCGGCTATCGCCTGCGGCGCGAAGGTGCGCAGCTGGTGCTCGAGATCGCGGCGGACGCCGGCCTTCCGCCGGGCGGGCTGGTGCTGCCCTGGCCCTGGGCGGGCGAGCCCGGGGCCGCGACCCTCGATGGCGTGCCGCTGACCTGGGAGGGCCGCGAACTTCGCATCCCGCATGCCGGCGCACGCGTGGTCGTCGACCTGCAGCCCTGACGGCGGCCGGGGCCGCGCCGGACGGATCGGACCGGCTACGCGGTCACGGGCACCAGAGGATCCGGAGCGCGGCGCCCGGCGTGGTGAAGGCGATGCGCACCGGAAACTCCATCGGATCGTCGCCGGCCAGCACCTGGTCCAGCAGCTCGCGCTTGCGCGCGCCGCGGATCAGCAGCAGGCGCGTGCTGGCGGAGGCGAGTCCCGCGGGCGTCAGGCTGATCCGTCGCGTGAAGCGGCCGGCGCCCGGGCAACCCGTGGCGTCGACGGCCACGTAGGGCCGCGGCGAGGCGAGGGCGTCGGCCAGCCCGACCATGCCCGGGAACAGCGAGCCGACATGCCCGTCCTCGCCCATGCCCAGCACCACCACGCTGGCCGGATGCGCGGCGTGCATGTTGGCGATCGTCACCGCCTCGGCGAAGCCGCGCCCCGCGCGGGTGATCGATTCGAAGCGCGTCGCCGCGGCGCATTCGACCAGCAGCGACTCGCGCACCATGCGCGCGTTGCTGTCGGGGTCGTCGGGCAGCAGCCAGCGCTCGTCGACCAGGGCGACGTCCACCCGGTCCCAGGCCAACGGGGCACGCGCGAGTGCGGCGTAGGCGGGGCCCGGCGTGCGCCCCCCGGACAGCAGCAGCCGCGTGCGGCCCTGGGCCTCGAGTGCGCGGCGCAGCGCCGCCGAGAGGATGACCGCCGCGGCCCATGCCCACTGCGTGCGGTCCTGGTACGACTGGAACTCGACGCCGTCGCGGAGCCGCGTGCCGCCATGGGGACCGGTGTGCAGGGAAAGGTCATGCATGCCGGCGCCGGGATCCTCGGATCAGTAGGGAAGCGGATCGGACAGCGTCCGCCCGTTGCTGGCGATCACCCCGGAGTACCAGCGCGCGCTGTCCTTGGGCGTGCGCTCCTGGGTGGCGTAGTTCACATGGACGATACCAAAGCGCTTCGAATACCCGAGTGACCATTCGAGGTTGTCCAGCAGCGACCAGGCCATGTAGCCGCGCACGTCCACACCGGCCGCGATCGCGTCGTGGATGGCGCCCAGGTGCTTGCGCAGGTAGCCGGTGCGCAGCGGGTCACGCACGCGCCCGTCCTCGGCCACCGGCGGATCGAAGAACGCGGCGCCGTTCTCGGTGATGTAGACCGGCAGGTCGCCGTAGGTGTCCTTGAACCACAGCAGCAGGTCGGTGAGCCCCTGCGGGAAGACTTCCCAGCCGGTCTCGGTATAGGTGCCCAGCGGCTGCCGCACCACCGCGGTCCGCTGCGGGTAGCTGTCGCCGGCGGCGGTGACGCTGCGGGTGTAGTAGTTGATGCCGACGAAGTCGAGCGGCTGGCGGATCAGCGCGAAGTCATGCGCCGGCCAGTCCGGCCAGGCATCGCCGAAGATGTCCTTCAGCTCCGGCGGATAATGGCCGAGCAGGGCCGGATGCAGGAACTGCTCGTTCATGTAGGCATGCGCGCGGCGCACGGCCGCGGCGTCTTCGGCCGAGTCGCTGGCCGGATACTTCGGCTCGATGTTCACCACCAGGCCGATCTCGTGCGCGCCCTCGGCGCGGTAGGCCTGCACCGCGGCGCCGTGCGCGCGCATCAGGTTGTGCGCGGCGATCGGCGCCTCGTAGCGGCTGCGGTGGCCGGGGGCCAGCGCGCCGTGCAGGTAGCCGCCGTCGGTGACCACCCAGGGCTCGTTGATCGTCGCCCATTTCTTCACCCGGCCGTCGAGCGCGCGGTACAGCGTGCTGCCGTATTCCGCGAACCAGTCGGCGCAGTCGCGGTTGAGCCAGCCACCGCGATCGTCGAGCGCGGCCGGCAGGTCCCAGTGGAACAGGGTGACCAGCGGTTCGATGCCGTTTTCCAGCAGCTCGTCGACCAGGCGCGAATAGAAGTCCAGGCCCGCCTGGTTGACGCGGCCGGTGCCCTCGGGATGGATGCGCGACCAGGACACGCTGAAGCGGTAGGCCCTGAGCCCCAGTTCGCGCATCAGCGCGACGTCCTGCTTCCAGCGCCGGTAGTGGTCGCAGGCGACATCGCCGGTGTCGCCGTTGAGGGTCATGCCCGGCGTGTGCGCGAAGCGGGTCCAGATGCTGGCGCCGGCGCCATCGGCCAGCGGCGAGCCCTCGATCTGGTGCGCGGCGGTGGCGGCGCCCCAGAGGAAACCGTCGGGAAAGCTGGCGTCCCGGGCACGGGCGGGGGCGTCGGACATGGGCGGTGCTCCAGGGGCGCGGCAATGCGCGAAGATGCGCGGAGATGCGATGAAAGCAGTTACATTGCGAGGATAACGCAGCGACCCCGGCACCGCATGACGGGGAACAACCCCGGGAGTGGCGATGGCGCGGGTCAGGCTCGAACACGTCCGCAAGGTGTATCCCGACGGTTTCGTGGCCGTGCACGACGCCAGCTTCGAAGCCCGCGATGGCGAACTGCTGGTGCTGGTCGGCCCGTCGGGCTGCGGCAAGTCGACGCTGCTGCGAATGATCGCCGGCCTCGAGGCGGTCGACGCCGGCACACTGTCGATCGGCGACCGCGTCGTCAACGACGTCGCGCCGCGCGAGCGCGACATCGCCATGGTGTTCCAGAACTACGCGCTGTACCCGCACATGAGCGTGGCCGGGAACCTGGCCTTCGGCCTGAAGCTGCGCGGCATGGACAAGCCGGCGATCGCCGCGCGCGTGGCGGACGCGGCCAGGACGCTCGGCCTGGAGGACATGCTGGAGCGCAAGCCGGCGGCGCTGTCGGGCGGCCAGCGCCAGCGCGTGGCCCTGGGCCGGGCGCTGGTGCGACAGCCGCAGGTGTTCCTGCTCGACGAGCCGCTGTCCAACCTCGACGCCCGGCTGCGTGCGGCGATGCGCGTGGAGATCGCGCGGCTCCATCGCAGCCTCGGGACCACGATGGTGTACGTGACCCATGACCAGGTCGAGGCGATGACGCTCGGCCAGCGCATCGTGGTGCTCGACGGCGGGCGCATCCAGCAGATCGACACGCCGATGGCCCTGTACGAACGCCCGGCCAACCTGTTCGTGGCGACCTTCCTCGGCAGTCCGGCGATGAACGTGCTGCACGGGCGGCTGGATCTCCGCGGCAGCGCCGCACTGCTCATGGACGATGGAACGCGGCTGCCGCTGCCGGGCCTGCGCGCGCTCCCGGAGTGGGACAGGCGCACGCTGGCGCTGGGGCTGCGGCCGGAGCATCTCCTGCGGGCGGACCGCGCCGCGGATGCCGGCGCGGCGGAGTCTGCGCGAGCGGAGGTTGCGCAGGCGGATGTTGCGCAGGCGGAGGACGGCATCGGTTCCAACGACGCCTTCGCGTTTCAGGCCGTGGTGGAAGTCGTCGAGCCGGTGGGCAGCGAAGTCTTCGTCAACCTGCGGGCAGGCGGACATGCACTGGTGGCGCGGCTGCCGCCGGGCGACCTGCCACGCGTGGGCGACACCCTGCCGCTGCGGGTGGCCGCGCGGCACGTCCACGTCTTCGAGCCCGACGGCGGCGAACGTCTCGATGCCGGGTCCCGGGACTGACCAGGTCCGGGCGTCATGACCCGCGTGACGCGGCAGCGGGTCAGGGGGAGGCCGCCGTCGGCTCGCCGGTTGCGCCAGGCGGCTCCCGCAGCCGCAGGTAGCGCGGGAAGCGCGGCAGTCCGTTCACGGTCAGGCCGCTGTAGCGATAGGTGACCAGGCTCCCGACCGCCGGGGGCGAGGCACGCTCCGCGTCGTCCAGTCCGCTGCCCAGGCGGAAGCGCGAGCCGTCCGCGCGCTCGACCAGCAGGGCACCGACCATCCCGGCGTATTTCCCGCGGCCCGGCAGGTGGCCGACGACCCGCGCCTCGGCATCGTCGTGCGGCTTCAGCTTGAGCAGGTCCGGATGGCGGCCCGCGACGTAGCGGGCGGCGTCGTGGTGCAGCATCAGCCCCTCGCCTCCGGCCGCAAGCACGGCGTCCAGCCGCGCGCGCAGCTGCGCGCCGTCGGCCACCCGCGACTGGGCGACCGGGCGCAGCCAAGGCGCGATCCCTGGACCGGCGAGCCGCCGCATCGCCAGGACCCGCTCCCCGAAGCTTCCGGGATCGCCGGGCAGGTCGAAGACGACGAAGCGCATCGCGCGCCAGGGCGCGTCGTCCGCCGGCGGATTGCGGACCAGGCTGCTGGCCTCCTCGAAGCGGCCCCGGCCCAGCCACAGCTCCCCGTCCATCCGCAGCGCCGGCCAGCCGGCGGTGAACCAGGCCGGGGCGTCCACCGGCAGGCCGCCGCGGGTCCACAGCCTGCGGCCGTCCCACCGCGCCCGCACTCCGTCGAGCTTTTCGCTCACCCAGTACTCGTCAACCGGGCGAGGCGTGGTCAGGCCGTGCGCGCGGGACAGCGAGGCGGCCAGCATCAGCCCCTCGTCGCGCCCCGGCGCCTGCGCCAGGACCGGTCCCGGCGCCGACGCGACGCCCAGGGCCAGGGCAAGGACGGCCACGCGAAGCCCGGTCCGGGGTGTGCCGGGAATTTGCATGCGGGCCGTTGGCAGGGTGTCCATGCCGCGATGCTGGGCGCGCCGGAGGGCGGGCGGCATCGGGGCTCCGGCCCTCCGCGGATCGGGACTTGCCGCGGCCGGGCGGGCCGGGGCCGGGCCCCACGCCTGCCGCTATACTGCGGCGATGCCGGCCCGCCGGGCCGCATTCACGCACCAATCCCGTCACCGACCGCGCCACGGCCTGCCCGTGCGCCGCCGAGGCCACCGACCGCCGCATGCGCCTGTCCACGATCAAGCTCTCCGGATTCAAGTCCTTCGTCGACCCGACCACCCTGCACCTGCCGACCAACATGACCGGCGTGGTGGGTCCGAACGGGTGCGGCAAGTCGAACATCATCGACGCGGTGCGCTGGGTGATGGGCGAGAGTTCGGCCAGCCGCCTCAGGGGCGACTCGCTGACCGACGTGATCTTCTCCGGCTCGACGGCGCGCAAGCCGGTGTCGCAGGCGACCGTCGAGCTGATCTTCGACAACAGCGACCACACCATCACCGGCGAATTCGCGGCCTTCAACGAGATCTCGGTCAAGCGCCTGGTCTCGCGCGACGGCCAGAGCAGCTACTACCTCAACGGCGCCAAGTGCCGCCGGCGCGACATCACCGACCTGTTCCTCGGCACCGGCCTCGGCCCGCGCAGCTACTCGATCATCGAGCAGGGGATGATCAGCCAGATCATCGAAGCCAAGCCCGAAGAGCTGCGCGTGTACCTGGAAGAGGCCGCCGGCATCTCCAAGTACAAGGAGCGCCGCAGGGAAACCGAGACCCGGATCCGCCACACCCGCGAGAACCTCGACCGCCTCGGCGACCTGCGCGAGGAGGTCGGCAAGCAGCTGACCCACCTCGCGCGCCAGGCCCGCCAGGCCGAGCAGTACACCGCCATCCAGGCCGAGCGCCGGGTGCGGGACGCCGAGTGGAAGGCGCTGGAGTTCCGCGCCCTGGACGCCCGCCTGTCGCGCCTGCGCGAAGGCCTTGCACAGGAAGAGACCCGGCTGCAGCAGCTGATCGCCGAGCAGCGCGAGGCCGAGCGCGAGCTCGAGGAAGGCCGCGTGCGACGCGAGGAGGCCATGGAGGCGCTCGGCCGCGCCCAGGCGGCCGGCTACGAGGTCGGCGGTACGCTGGCGCGCATCGAGCAGCAGATCGCCCACCAGCAGGAGCTGTCGCAGCGCCTGGTGCGCGCGCGCGAAGAGGCCGAGGACGCGATCGCCGAGCTGGCCCTGCATATCGGCGGCGACGAGGAGCGGCTGGCGATCCTGGAGGAATCGATCGCCGAGGCCGAACCCGCGCTGGAAGCCCTGCGCGAAAGCGACGAGGTCCGCCAGGACGCGCTGCGCGACGCCGAGGCCGCGCTGGCCGACTGGCAGGAACGCTGGGACGCGCACAGCCGCGAGGCCGGCGAAGCCGCGCGCGCGGCCGACGTCGAGCGCACCCGGGTCGACTATCTCGACCGCCAGTCGCTGGAGTCCGGCCGCCGCCGCGAGGCCCTGTCGGGCGAGCGTTCCGCGCTCGATCTCGATGCGCTGGCCGAGGCCTTCGCCGGCGTGGCCGAGGAACACGAGGCGCAGAAGATCGCGCTGGAAGGTCTCAACGAGAACCTCGACGCGCGCAAGCAGGCCGCGCTCGACCTGCAGGACCAGCAGCGCGCCGCCCAGCAGGAGATCTCCGACGTCCGCAAGCAGGCCCAGGAGGGCCGCGGCCGGCTGTCCTCGCTGGAGACGCTGCAGCATGCGGCGCTGGGCCAGGAGCAGGGCGCGGCGATGGCCTGGCTGCGCCAGCACGACCTGGATTCCTCGACCCGCGTCGGCGAGGCGCTGGAGGTCGAGGCGGGCTGGGAGAACGCGGTCGAGGGTGCGCTCGGCCAGATGATCGAAGGCGTGCTGGTGGACAGCCCGGAAGCACTGGTCGAAGCGCTGGCCGACCTGGGCGACGGGCGCATCGCGCTGGTGTCGTCCGAAACCGGACAGGACGCGTTCGCGCCGACTTCGCTCGCCTCGCGCGTGCGCGGTCCGCTGGCGATCCGCCGCCTGCTGGCACGCCTGCACGTGGCCGACTCGCTGGCCGAGGCGCGCGCGCTGCAGGCAGGGCTCGAGCCTGGCGATTCGGTGATCACCCGCGACGGCGAGCGCCTCGGCGCCGGCTGGCTTCGCGTGCTGCGCTCCGGCGCCGCGCGCCAGGGCGCGCTGCTGCGCGAGCGCGAGATCCAGGGGCTGCGCGAGCGCATCGAGCAGCTGCAGGCGCGCGAGGCGGAGCTCGAAGAGGCGATGGCCAGCGGCCGCGAGCGCCTGCTCGCCGCCGAGCAGGCCCGCGAGGATGTGCAGCGCCAGCTCTACCAGGCGCATCGCAGCGTGTCCGAGCTCGCGGGCCGACTCCAGGGGCAGCAGGGCCGCCTGGACGCGGCGCGCAACCGCATCGAGCGCATCGACGCCGAGCTCGCGCAGCTGGGTGAATCGCTGGCCGGCAGCGGCGACCAGGCGCGTGAGGCGCGTGGACGCCTGGAGGACGCGGTGTCGCGGATGGCCGAACTGGAGGAGACGCGGCGCGCCCTCGAGGCCGAGCGCATCCGCCATGCCACCGCGCGCGACCAGACCCGCGCCGCGGCGCGCGAATCACGCGAGCAGGCGCACGCGCTGGCGCTGCAGCTGGAAACCCAGCGCACGCAGGCCCACGGGCTGCGCCAGTCGCTGCAGCGCATGGGCGGCCAGCGCGGCCAGCTCGACACCCGCCTGGGCGAGATCACCACCCAGCTGGCGGCCGGCGACAGCCCCGTCGACGATCTCGAGCGCCAGCGCCAGGCGGCGCTGGCCCAGCGCGTGCACGCCGAGCAGGCGCTGTCCGGGGCGCGCAGCACGCTGGACGGCATCGATGCCGCGCTGCGCGAGCGCGAGCAGGTGCGCCACCAGCGCGACGAGCAGGCCATCGCCCAGCGCGAGGCCATCGCCCAGCGCAGGCTCGACCAGCAGGCGCTGGTGATCCACGCCGAACAGCTGGGCGCCGCGGTGGTCGAGGCCGGCTTCGTGCTGGACGAGGTGGTCGCCGGCCTGGCCGACGACGCCGAAGCCGGCGCCTGGGGGCGCATGGTCGCCGACTTCGACGCCAAGCTTCGCCGCCTGGAGCCGGTCAACCTGGCCGCGATCCAGGAGCACGCCGAGGCCGCGCAGCGCAAGGACTATCTCGACAGCCAGGATGCCGACCTCAACTCGGCGCTGGAGACGCTGGAGGACGCGATCCGCAAGATCGACCGCGAGACCCGCGGCCGCTTCAAGGACACCTTCGACCGCGTCAACTCCGGCGTGCAGGAAATCTATCCGCGCCTGTTCGGCGGCGGCCATGCCTATCTCGAACTCACCGGCGAGGACCTGCTCGACACCGGCGTGGCGATCATGGCGCGCCCGCCGGGCAAGCGCGTGTCCAACATCTCGCTGCTGTCGGGCGGCGAGAAGGCGATGACCGCGGTGGCGCTGGTGTTCGCGATCTTCCAGCTCAACCCGGCGCCGTTCTGCCTGCTCGACGAGGTCGACGCGCCGCTGGACGAGGCCAACGTCGGCCGCTTCAGCGCGATGGTCACCGAGATGAGCGAGAAGGTGCAGTTCCTGTTCGTGACCCACAACAAGGCGACGATGGAAGCCGCGAGGCAGCTGTCGGGCGTTACCATGCGCGAGCCCGGCGTCAGCCGGCTGGTGTCGGTGGACCTCGCGGAAGCCGCGCGCCTGGCCGGCGCCGCCTGAGCTTCAAGCACCTTTCAAGACGGAGAGCACGATGACTGACACCTGGCTGCTGCGGATCGGGATCCTGGTCGTGGGCGTCCTGCTGTTCGCGGCCATCTGGTACTTCGGCACGCGACCGCGCAGCCCGCAGGGCCGCCGCGTGCCGTCCAGGAGCGCGCCCGCGCCGCGCGACGAGCGGATGGAGCCGACGCTTGGCGCGCAGCTCGAGCGCGAGCTGGGCGAGGGCGCCGCGCCCGCCGGCGAGGACACCGTGCAGGCCGAGATGGAACTGCTCGACGGCGCCGTCGGCGGCACCGCCGGCGCCACGGTCAGCCAGTACGGTCGCCGCGTCAGCGACGAGTTCGACAAGATCGTGACCCTCTACATCGCCGCGCGTGCCGGCAACGTGCTGCGTGGCCCGGACATCGTGGTCGCGGCCGAGAAGGCGGGGCTGACCTATGGCCACCTCAACGTCTTCCATCGCCTGGTCAACGGCCATCCGGAGCGCGGGCCCGTGTTCAGCGTGGCGAACATCCGCAAGCCGGGCAGCTTCGAGATGGAGGGGATCCAGTCGCTGGAGACGCCGGCGATCGCCTTCTTCCTGACCCTGCCGGCCCCGGTACCGGCGCTCGAAGCCTGGGACGCGATGCTGCCCACGGCCGAGCGCATGGCCGACCTGCTTGACGGTGTGCTGCTGGACGAGCACCGCAACGCGCTCGGCCGCCAGCGGATCTCGCACCTGCGCGAGGAACTGCGCACCTACGACCGCGAGCAGGACGTGCCGATCACGCGCAGTCCCGACTGGTGATCCCCTCGTGATCCTGTAGGAGCGGCTGCAGCCGCGATTGGGACGTTCCGGCGCCCCCGATCGCCGCCATGGCGGCTCCCACAAAAGCGCAGCGGAATCGCCGCGATGGCGGCTCCTGCAACAGGCGGCGAACCGCCCGTGTGGCCGCTTCCGCGGATTCGCGGGACAATCCCCGCATGGCCCAGACCCCCCAGCAGCGCGCCGCCGAACTGCGCCGCCTGATCGACGACGCCGACCATCGCTACCACGTGCTCGACGATCCGGCGCTGCCGGACGTGGAGTACGACCGGCTGCTGCGCAAGCTTGCGGAGATCGAGGCCGCCGATCCGTCGCTGCAGACCCCGGATTCGCCGACGCTGCGCGTGGGCGGCGCGCCCTCGGGACGGTTCGCCGAGGTCCGCCATACGGTGCCGATGCTCTCGCTGGGCAATGCCTTCAGCGACGGGGAAGTCGCGGAGTTCGTGGCGCGCATCGTGCGCGAGACGGGCCTGGATGCGCCGGTGTTCTCGGTGGAGCCGAAGTTCGACGGGCTGGCGATCAGCCTGCGCTACGAGGACGGGCTGTTCGTGCGCGGGGCGACCCGTGGCGACGGCGCGTCGGGCGAGGACGTCACCGCCAACCTGCGCACGCTGAAGGCGATTCCGCTGCGCCTGCGGGACACGGGTGGCCCGGGTATCCCGGAGGTGCTCGAGGTGCGCGGCGAGGTTTACATGCCACGCGCGGGCTTCGAGGCTTACAACCAGTGGGCACTGGCGCACGGTGCCAAGCCGCTGGCGAATCCGCGCAACGGCGCCGCCGGTTCGCTGCGCCAGCTCGACCCCGCCATCACCGCGAAGCGGCCGCTGGCGTTCTTCGCCTATGCGCTGGGCGAGGTCGAGGGTGCGCGCGTCCCGGCCACGCACTCCGGCGTGCTGGCCTGGTTGCGCGGGCTCGGCCTGCCGGTGTCGCCGCTGGTGGAGTGCGCCACGGGCCTGGCGGGCGTGCTCGACTACTACCGCCGCATCGGCGAGGCGCGCGACGGGCTGCCCTACGACATCGACGGCGTGGTCTACAAGCTCGACAGCCACGAGCTGCAGGCCGACCTCGGCTTCGTCTCGCGCGCGCCGCGCTGGGCGATCGCGCACAAGTTCCCCGCGCAGGAAGAGTCGACCGTCGTCGAGGCGATCGAGGTCAACGTCGGCCGCACCGGCGCGGTCACGCCGTGGGTGCTGATGCGCCCGGTGCACGTGGGTGGCGTGACCGTCACCCGCGCGACGCTGCACAACGCCGACCAGGTCGCGCGCCTGGACGTGCGCGTGGGCGACACGGTGATCGTGCGCCGCGCGGGCGACGTCATTCCCGAAGTGCTGCGGGTGATCCTGGAGCGGCGCCCCGAGGGCACGAGCGCCTGGCGCATGCCCGGGCATTGCCCAGTCTGCGGCTCGGAGATCGTGCGCGAGGAGGGCGAGGTGGTGGCGCGTTGCAGCGGCGAGCTCGTCTGCCCGGCGCAGCGCGTGCAGGGGCTGTTCCACTTCGCCTCGCGCCGCGCCATGGACATCGACGGCCTGGGCGAGCGCCTGATCCAGGCGCTGGTGGACTTCGATTACGCGACCAGCATCGCCGACCTGTACGGCCTGGGCGTGGACGAGTTCGTCGAGATGCGCCGTCGCGCGGACGAACGCGATGGCACCACGCCGGAGACGGTGAAGTCGGGGAAGGTCGCGACCAGGTGGGCGGAAAACCTCGTGGACGCCATCGCGCGCAGCCGCGAGACCACGCTCGAGCGCTTCCTGTTCGCGCTCGGCATCGAGCACGTTGGCGAGAGCACCGCCAAGGCGCTGGCCGCCTGGTTCGGCGATCTCGACCGCATCCGCCGCACGCCGTGGCCGCTGTTCAAGCGCGTGCCCGACATCGGCGACGAAGTGGCGCGCGCGCTCGGACACTTCCTGGACCAGCCCGGAAACCAGGCGGTAATCGACGGGCTGCTGGCCGCGGGCGTGCATATCGCCGACACCCGGGCGCCTTCGCCGAAGCTGCGCGAAGGCCTCGACCTGCAGACGCTGCTGGCGGACCTGGGCATCGCGCGGCTCACGCCGCTGCGCGCGAAGCAGCTGGCCGACGCGTTCCCGGACGCCGCCACGCTGCTTGACCAGGAGCGCCACAACTTCGTGATCGCGGGCCTGCCTGACGAAGCGGCGAGCGCCGTGGCCGAGTGGCTGTCCGATGATGCCAACGCGCGCCTGCTGCTGGCCGCCGCCGCGATGCAGGCCGAGCTGCTGGGCGCGCTGCCCGAGGACACCGCGGCGGCCGGACCGCTGGAAGGCGTGACCGTGGTGCTGACCGGCACGCTGGAGTCGATGGGCCGCGACGAGGCGAAGCAGAAGCTCGAGGCGCTGGGCGCCAAGGTGTCGGGGAGCGTGTCGAAGAAGACCGGCTTCGTCGTCGCCGGCGCCGAGGCCGGCTCGAAGCTGGCCAAGGCGACCGAGCTCGGCGTCGAGGTCTGGGACGAGGCGCGGCTGCTGGCCTTCCTGGGGGCACAGGCATGAGCCGACTGGATGCACCGCTGTCGCTGCGCAGCGCAGGGCTGGAAGACCTGTCCGCACTGCTCGACATGCTGCGTCGTTTCTACGCCGAGGACCGGATCCCGCTCGATGAAGCCCGCGTGCGCCGCGGGCTGGGCGGCGCGCTGCTGGCCAGCGCGTGCGACTGGGTGCGCCGGCACGGCGCCGAAGTCGCGCGCCTGGAAGTCAACCGCCACAACCCGCGCGCGAAGGCGCTGTACCTGCGCGCCGGCTTCCGCGACGACGATCGCGACATCCTCGGCATCGCGCTCGCGCCGGTGGACGCGTGAACCACGACGCCCTGCGCCTGCGCGCGCGCCTGAATCGCCTGGTGCGCGACTTCTTCGAGGCCCGCGGCGTGCTGGAGGTCGAGACCCCGGTGATGTCGCGCGCCGGCAACACCGATCCCAACATCGCCTCGTTCACCGTCGAGTTCGGCGGCCGCACCGACGGTGCGCCGCGCACGCGCTGGCTGCGCACGTCGGCGGAGTACCCGATGAAGCGCCTGCTCGCCGAAGGCATCGGTGACTGCTACGAGCTGGGCCGCGTGTTCCGCGACGGCGAAGCCGGTGGCCGCCACAACCCCGAGTTCACCATGCTCGAGTGGTATCGCGTGGGCTGGACGCTGGAGCCGCTGATCGACGAGACCGCGAAGCTAGTGCGCGCCGCGCTAGCCCTGGTCGGACGGGAGGCGAGCCTGCGCAAGGCCTCGTTCCGCGAGGTCTATCGCGAAGCGCTCGACCTCGATCCGATGACCGCATCCCTGGCCGAACTGCAGGCGGCGTTCCGCGGCGAAGTCGATCCGGAGGGCCTGACCCGCGACGACTGGCTGGACCTGCTGATGACCCATCACATCCAGCCGGCGTTCCCGGCGGGCCAGCTGCTGGCGATGCATGACTATCCGGCCTCGCAGTGCGCGCTGGCCAGGGTCGTACGCCGCGGCGACGTGGACGTCGCCGAGCGCTTCGAGCTCTACCTCGGCCCGCTCGAGCTGGCCAACGGCTACCACGAGCTCACCGACGCGGACGAGCAGCGCGCCCGCTTCGCGCGCGACCACGCCGTGCGCGGGGCGCGCGGCGACGTGCGTCCGCCGGTCGACGCGGCGCTATTGGCCGCGCTTGCCGCGGGGCTGCCCGCAAGCGCCGGCGTCGCGCTCGGCATCGACCGCCTCTTGATGACGATGCTCGACACCGGCGCCATCGCCGACGTGCTGGCGTACGGGTTCGCGCAGGCCTGAGGGCCACGTCGCCGCAGCCGACGCATCGTCGCCCCGACCTTGGCGCCGCGGCCGAAGCATCGCGGCCCGACCTTGGCGCCGCGACGGCCCGGTAAACTGCGCCGATGGAGACCGCCATCGATTACGCCCGCTACGACCGCATCCGCCCCATCCGCTGGACCGGCGAGGCACTGGAACTGCTCGACCAGCGCAGGCTGCCCTTCGCGACCGAATACGTGACCTGCCGCGACAGCGACGCCGTCGCCGCGGCGATCCATGCACTGGCGGTCCGCGGCGCGCCCGCCATCGGCATCGCCGCCGCGTGGGGCACGGTACTCGCCGCGCGCGCGATCGAGGCCGGCGACGCGGCGCAGGCGGCCCAACGCCTCGAGCCCGCCCTGCAGCGGCTCAACGCCGCGCGGCCCACCGCGGTCAACCTGGCCTGGGCGCTGGCGCGGATGCGCGCCGCGCTGCTGCGTGCGCAGGCGGGCGAGGGCACCGACTGGCGCGGCGCCCTCGAGGCCGAGGCGCGCGCGATCGAGACCGAGGACCTGGCCGCCAACCATGCGATGGGCGTGCTCGGTGCGTCGCTGATCGACGCCGGCAGCGGCGTGCTCACCCACTGCAATACCGGCTCGCTGGCGACCGCCGGCTTCGGCACCGCGCTGGGCGTGATCCGCGCCGGCGTGGCGCAGGGCAGGGTCGAGCGCGTCTACGCCGGCGAGACGCGGCCCTGGAACCAGGGCGCGCGGCTGACCGTGTGGGAGCTGCAGCAGGACGGCATCGAGGCCACGCTGATCGCCGATGCCGCCGCATCGCACCTGATGAAGGGCGGCGGGGTGCAGTGGGTGGTGGTCGGCGCCGACCGCATCTGCGCCAACGGCGACGTCGCCAACAAGATCGGCACCTACCAGCTCGCCATCGCCGCGCGCCACCACGGGGTGAGGTTCATGGTGGTGGCGCCGTCCTCGACCGTTGACATGCACACGTCCTCGGGCGACCTGATCGAAATCGAGGAGCGCGATCCCGCCGAGCTGCTGGCTGCCGGCGGCAGCCGCACGGTGGCCGAGGGCGTGCAGGCCTGGAACCCGGTGTTCGACGTGACGCCCGCCGAACTGATCGACGCGATCGTGACCGAGAAAGGAATCGTCGAACGGCCTGACACCGGGGCCATGCAGGCGCTGTTCGGTCGGTGATGCACAGGCCAGGCGCCGTGCCCTGACCGCGCCGGTCGTGACGACGTCGCACGGATCGTCATGGCGTGGTGGCTCGCTGTCGCGCCTCGCAGTCGCGCTCCAAGGGCCTCGGATCCGGGAGGGAGCGTGTCGCTGCAAGGGGGGTACGGACCGGCACATCAGCCATCCATGGCTGAAGTGCCTACCGCGCACATCCGTGTGCGCTGTCCGTACCCCCCTTGCAGCGCCCCGCGCCGCGAGATCGGGGACCTCGGCTTCGAGGGCGCAAGCCCGGACATCGCGGCCTTCGGTCCGTCCCGTCGGTGCCACGCTCGTGCGTACGAGTCGACCCTGCGCACACGAAACCGACAACGGTCGGGCGGGAGGGGGTTGCCGGGGGGCGTGCGGAGAGTGGGCCATGGATGGCCCACGCCCCGGCCTTCGGACATGGATGTCTGAGGCCGGGCGGAGCACGCCCCCCGGCAACCCCCTCCCGCAGCGGAAACCCTCTCCGGAGCGCACCCGCAAACCACCCGCAAGTGCTTGATTTGAAGCAGGATCGGCCCCGCGTGAATGGCCGCGATGTGATAGAATCAACCGCTTCCGTCCGGCCTTTCGCGCGCCCTCCGCGCGCCTGCCCGTGGCGGATTCCCGAAATACTCTCAAAGGGTCACGATGGCCGAGCTCGCCAAGGAAATCATCCCGGTCAATCTCGAGGACGAGATGCGCCGCAGCTACCTCGATTACGCCATGAGCGTGATCGTCGGGCGCGCGCTTCCCGACGTCCGCGACGGACTGAAGCCGGTGCACCGGCGCGTGCTGTTCGCCATGACCGAGCTCGGCGCCCACAGCAACAAGCCCTACTACAAGTCGGCGCGCATCGTCGGTGACGTGATCGGTAAATACCATCCGCACGGCGACCAGTCGGTGTACGACACCCTGGTGCGCATGGCGCAGCCGTTCTCGCTGCGCTACATGCTGGTCGACGGCCAGGGCAACTTCGGCTCGATCGACGGCGACTCCGCGGCGGCCATGCGTTACACCGAGGCGCGCATGTCGCGCCTCGCGCACGAGCTGATGGCCGACATCGACAAGGAAACCGTCGATTTCCAGCCCAACTACGACGAGAAGGAGCTGGAGCCGACGGTCATGCCGACCCGGTTCCCGAACCTGCTGGTCAACGGCTCCGCCGGCATCGCGGTGGGCATGGCCACCAACATCCCGCCGCACAACCTGGGCGAGGTGATCGACGCGCTGATCGCGCTGATCGACAACCCCGACATCGACATCGACGGCCTGATGGAATACATCCCGGGTCCGGACTTCCCCACCGGCGGCATCATCAACGGCGTGGCCGGCATCCACCTCGGCTACCGCACCGGCCGTGGCCGCGTGCGCATGCGCGCCAAGGCCGACATCGAGATCGCCGACAACGGCCGCGAATCGATCATCGTCACCGAGATCCCCTACCAGGTGAACAAGGCGCGGATGATCGAGAAGATCGCCGACCTGGTGAAGGAGAAGAAGCTCGAGGGCATCAGCGAGCTGCGCGACGAGTCCGACAAGGACGGGATGCGCATCTACATCGAGATCAAGCGCGGCGACTCCGCCGAGGTGGTGCTGAACAACCTGTACCAGCAGACCCAGATGGAGTCGGTGTTCGGCATCAACATGGTGGCGCTGGTCGACGGCCGCCCGCGTCTGCTGAACCTCAAGGACTTCCTCGAGGCCTTCGTGCGCCACCGCCGCGAGGTGGTCACGCGCAGGACGATCTTCGAGCTGCGCAAGGCGCGCAACCGCGCCCACATCCTCGAGGGCCTGACGGTCGCGCTCGCCAACATCGACGAGATGATCGAGCTGATCAAGACCTCCGACAATCCGCAGGTCGCCAAGGAGCGGATGCTGGCCCGGCTGTGGCAGCCCGGCCTGGTCGGTGCGCTGCTGGGGGCCGTCGGTGCCGAGGCCTCGCGTCCCGAGGACCTGCCGCAGGGCGTCGGCCTGCTGGGCGACGGCTACCAGCTGACCGAGGTCCAGGCGCAGCAGATCCTGGAGATGCGCCTGCACCGCCTGACCGGGCTGGAGCAGGAGAAGCTCACCGAGGAGTACAAGCTGCTGCTCGAGACCATCCGCGGCCTGATCGAGATCCTCGAGGATCCGGACGTGCTGCTGGAGGTGATCCGCACCGAGCTGCGCAACGTCAAGGAAGAGTTCGGCGACGCGCGCCGCAGCGAGATCCGCGCCAGCGAGGAAGACCTCGACATCCTCGACCTGATCGAGCCAGAGGACGTGGTGGTGACCGTCTCGCAGGCGGGCTACGCCAAGCGCCAGCCGGTCAGCGCCTATCGCGCGCAGAAGCGCGGCGGGCGTGGCCGCAACGCGGCGGCCACCCGCGACGAGGACTCCATCGCCCAGTTGTGGCTGGTGAACACCCATGACACGCTGCTGGCCTTCACCAGCCTGGGCCGCGTGTTCTGGCTGCCGGTGCACCAGCTGCCGGAAGCCGGCGCGAACGCGCGCGGCCGCCCGCTGGTGAACTGGATCCCGCTGGAGGAAGGCGAGAAGGTGCAGGCCGTCCAGCCGGTGCGCGAGTACCGCGAGGACCAGTACGTGTTCTTCGCCACCCGCCGCGGCACGGTCAAGAAGACTCCGCTGACCGAGTTCGCGTTCCGCCTGGCGCGCGGCAAGATCGCAATCAACCTCGAGGACGGCGATGCCCTGGTCGGCGCCGAGCTCACCGACGGCGGCCGCGACATCCTGCTGTTTGCGAGCAACGGCAAGGCGGTGCGCTTCGACGAGTCGGCCGTGCGCGCCATGGGCCGCACCGCCACCGGCGTGCGCGGCATCCGCCTGGCCGATGGCGAGTCGGTGGTCAGCCTGATCGTGGCCGATCCAGCCGACAGCGCCGAGGAGTTCGAAGGCGACGACGAGGCCGTGGCCATCGACGGCAGCGAACAGCCCGAGGCGGAGCGCGCCGGGGAGCCGGACGCCTATGTCCTGACCGCGACCGTCAACGGCTACGGCAAGCGCACGCGCCTGGCGGAATATCCGCGCAAGGGCCGTGGCACCCAGGGCGTGATCGGCATCCAGACCACCGAGCGCAACGGTGCCCTGGTTGCCGCCGTGCTGCTCAGCCGCGAGGACGAGGTGCTGCTGATCTCCGACGGCGGCACCCTGGTGCGGACCCGTGCCGCCGAGGTCTCGGTGGTCAGCCGCAACACCCAGGGCGTGACGCTGATCCGCCTCGGCGAGGGCGAGCGCCTGCAGGCGATCGAGCGCGTCGACGGTTCGATCGGCGACGACGAGGACCTCGACGGTGCGGAAGCGGACGACGCCGACGGCGGTGTCGAGACCGTCGGGCCCGCGTCGGAGTAGGCCGAACCCGTCCGGTTGGCGAGCGGCCAGGCCATACGCCTGGCCGCTCCTGTTTCCGAGCAGGCCGCTGCGCTGATTCCGACCCCGTTGCGCGCCGCCACGCGTTGTCGACCCGGATGCCGACGCTCCTATACTGCCGGCGACTCCCGGGGATGACGCGATGAAAGGATTCCACCGCTCGACCGGCCTGCGGCTGCTTGCCGTCGGTGCGGTGCTGCTGGCCGCCCTGGCCCTGGGCTGCAAGCGCAACGAGGGCGGGCAGCTGCCGGCACCCAGCGGCGAGGCGATCGTCGGTGAACGCGCCCCGGTGGAGGGCTTCGGCCTGGTGCGCGCCTGGCCCGACGAGTCGGAAGGCTCGCTGGCGCTGGCGGTGGAGTTCTCGCAGCCCCTGGTCGGCACCCAGGACTTCGACCGGCTGCTGACCTTTGCCGAGCCGGTCGCCGACGGCAGCGCCTGGAGCCTGGACGAGGGCGGCACCGTGCTGCGCTTTCCCTTCGTCGAGGCCAACCGCGACTACACCCTGCGCATTCCCGCCGCGCTCACCGCCGCCGACGGCAGCACGCTGGGCCGGGACATCGAGCAGAAGGTCCACACCGGCGAGCTGAAGCCGGCCGCCGGCTTCGCCTCCCAGGGCAGCGTGCTGCCCGCGCGCGAGTCGCGCGGCCTGCCGGTGGTCTCGGTGAACGTGGCCGAGGTCGACGTCGAGTTCCTGCGCGTGCGCGAGTCCGAACTGCCGCGCTTCTTCTCCGAGTACCAGCGCGGCGGCCGCCGCAGCAGCTGGGAGCTGGAGAACCGCTACGGCAGCGCCCGCGGCGTGGCGCGCATGGCCGAGCCGGTCTACGTCAACCGCTTCGTGCTGGCCGGCGAGCGCAACGAGCGCGCGGTGACCTACCTGCCGCTGCAGGACATCGCCGAGCTGCAGCAGCCCGGCCTGTACTTCGCCAGCATGAAGCGCGCCGGCAGCTTCGAGGACATGTACGACACCGCGTTCTTCACCGTCAGCGACATCGGCCTGCACGTGCGCGCCTACGCCGACCAGCTGTTCGTGCACACCGCATCCCTGCAGGACGGCGCGGCCCTGGGCGGGGTCGCGCTGCGCGTGCTGGGCAAGGATGGCGAGCCGGTGTTCAAGGCCGAGACCGACGCCAACGGCAACGCGGTGCTGGGGCACGCGCTCGATGCGGCGCAGGTGCTGGTCGCGACCCGTGGCAGCGACATTTCGATGCTGCCCTTCAACCAGCCGGCGCTCGACCTGTCCGAGTTCGTGGTCGCCGGCCGGAAACAGGCGTGGTTCGACGTCTTCGCCTGGTCGGGCCGCGACCTGTACCGGCCCGGCGAGACCGTGCGCGTCTCGGCCCTGCTGCGCGATGCCGACGGCCGGCCCGTTCCGGCCCCGAAGGACGGCAAGGCGCAGCCGCTGTTCGCGCGGCTGAAGCAGCCCGACGGCAGGACCTTCGTCGAGTCGCGGCTCGAGGCCGGTCCCCAGGGCCATTACCGCTTCGAGAAGGCGATCCCCGCCGAGGCTCCCACCGGCCGCTGGCAGGTCGAATTCCGCACCGATCCCGCCAGCAAGGAGGTCGTGCAGGGCATGGCGCTGCGCGTGGAGGAGTTCCTCCCCGAGCGCATGAAGCTGGAGCTCGACAGCGCGCAGCCGCGCCTGTCCAGGGGCGACCCGCTGCGCCTTGCGGTCACCGGCGCCTATCTCTACGGCGCACCCGCCGCCGGCAACCGGTTCACCGCGCGCCTGGCGGTCGCCGTGGAGCAGCATCCGGTCGAATCGATGCCGGGCTGGTTCTTCGGCGATCCGACGGTGTCGCTGCCGCGCGAGGCCAGCGACGTCGTCGACGCGACCCTGGACGCGTCCGGCAGGCTGGCGCAGACGCTCGCGTTGCCTGCGGAGGTGCGCGGCGACACGCCGGTCTCGGTGGTGGTGGCCGGCAGCCTGTACGAGAGCGGCGGGCGCACGGTCAATCGCAGCCTCGAGCGCGTGCTGTGGCCGGCCGATGCGCTGGTCGGGATCCGCCCGCTGTTCGACGACGCCGAAGGCAGCGACGCCAACGCGCGCGCCGGCTTCGAGATCCTGCGCGTCGACGCCCAGGGCCGGCCCAGGCCGCTGGCCGGCATCGAGCTGACCCTGGTCCGCGAGCACCGCGACTACCACTGGAACTTCGACCAGGACGGCGGCTGGAGCTACAGCCATACCAGCCGACACGAAGTGGTCGACACGCGCACGGTCGACGCCGGCGCGACCGCGCAGCGCATCGACCTGCCGGTGGAGTGGGGCGAGTACCGGCTCGAGGCGCGTGATCCGCAGACCGGCCTGGTGACCCGCTACCCCTTCCGCGCCGGCTGGAGCTGGAACGACGACAACCGCGGCCTCGATGCGCGCCCGGACAAGGTCAAGCTGGCGCTCGACCGCACCGGCTACCGCGCCGGCGACACGCTGGAGGTCACGGTGACGCCGCCGCACGCCGGCAAGGGGCTGCTGCTGGTGGAAAGCGACCGGCTGCTCTACGTGCAGGCGATCGACGCACGCGCCGGGAGCACGTTCAAGGTGCCGGTGACCGCGGACTGGGAGCGCCACGACGTCTACGTGACCGCGCTGGTGTTCCGTGGTGGCAGCTCGGCGAGCAAGGTCACGCCGGCGCGAGCCGTGGGCGTCGCCCATGTGCCGATGGCGCGGGGCGACCGCCGTGTGGCGGTGGGGCTCTCGCTGCCGAAGCAGGCGAAGCCGGACCAGGCCCTGCGCGTCACCGTCGCGGCGCCGGCGCTCGCGGGGAAGACCGCGCACGCGACCGTGTCCGCGGTCGACCTCGGGATCCTCAACATCACCCGCTATCCGGTGCCCGACGCGCACGCGCACTTCTTCGCGCAGCGCCGCCTGGGCGTGGATGCGTACGACGTCTACGGGCGGGTGATCGAAAGCCTCGACGGCGGAACCGCGCGCCTGCGCTTCGGCGGCGACCAGGGGATGCTGGCCCTGCCACAGGCGCGGCGGCCCACCGCGCGCGTGCAGACCGTGGACCTGTTCTCCGGGCCGGTGCAGCTGGATGCCAAGGGCAATGCGACCGTCGAACTGCGGCTGCCGGACTTCAACGGCACGCTGCGGGTCTCGACGCTGGTGTTCGCAGACGCCGCCTACGGCCATCGCGATGCGGAGCTGCTGGTCCGCGCGCCGCTGGTGGCGGAGGCCAGCATGCCGCGGGTGATGGCGCCGGGCGACCGCGCCACGGTGACCCTGGACCTGGCGAACTACACCGGCAAGGCCGGCGACTTCCGCGTGCGCGTCGACGGCGTCGGGCCACTGCGGGTGGAGGAGGGCGTCCGCACCGTCGCGCTCCCCGCCGACGGCCGTTCGACGCTGTCCTTCCCGCTGCAGGCGCTGGACGGCCATGAAGTGGCCAGGGTGCGGGTGCGCGTCGATGGCCCGGGCGTGGCCGTCGACCGCAGCCATGATCTCCCGGTGCGCGCGCCCTGGCCGCAGGTGCTGCGCTCGCGCAGCCGCGTGCTCGACCCGGTGGCGCCCGTGGTGCTCGACCCGGCCCTGGCCGACGGCCTGCTGCCTGGCTCGGTGAACGCCCGGCTGGGCCTGGACGCGTCGCCGCCGATCGCGTTCGCCGCCGCCCTCGACGGTGCGCTGCGCTATCCCTATGGCTGCGCCGAGCAGACCGCGAGCAAGGGCTATGCGGCGCTGGTGCTCGATGCGCCGACGGCTGCCGCCTGGGGCATGTCGCCGCTGCCGGGCGACGAGCGCCAGCGGCGCATGGAAGGGGCGCTGGGACGGCTGGCCGCGCTGCAGACCGGTTCTGGCCACTTCAGCATGTGGGGCGGCAGCGACCGGCCCGAGGCGATGCTGACGCCCTACGTCGCGGAGTTCATGCTCGATGCGCGCGAGGCCGGCTTCGACGTGCCCGAGGCGATGCTGCAGCGCGCGCTGGCGCGCCTGTCGGAAGACCTGCTGTCGGACGCCGAGCAGTTCTACGGGCGGGATCATCGCGCGCACCTGCGCCTGGCCTACAGGGCGCACGCGGGCTACGTGCTGGCACGGGTCAACCGCGCGCCGCTGGGCACCCTGCGCGCGCTGCACGACGGCGAGCGCAAGGCCGCGCAGGGCGCGATGCCGCTGGCGCACCTGGGCCTCGCACTGTCGCTGCAGGGTGACGCCAGGCGCGGCACACAGGCCCTGGACGAGGCCTTCGCCTGGAAGGGCGACCGCCCCGGCTGGCTGGGCGACTACGGCACGCCGCTGCGCGATGCCGCGCTGATGCAGGCCCTGGTGCGCAAGCACGACCTGTCCACGCCGGCACGCACCGCCGGGCTGCGTGGGCTGGGCGCCGAGCTGGACGCGCGGCGCAAGGCACGCTGGTTCCATCTCAGCACGCAGGAGCAGGCCGCGATCGCACGCCTGGGGCGCGAGCTTGGCGGTGGCAGTGGCAGGACCTTCACCGCCACCCTGACCGAGGCCGGCATCGACGAGGCGCTGGGGCCACTGCGCCGCTTCTCGCGCGGCTACGGTCACGCCGCGCTCGCTGCCGGCGTGCGCCTCGCGCCGGTGGGCGAGGCGCCGCTGTACGCGAGCATGGACGTCGCCGGCATCCCGCGCGCGGCGCCGGCCGCCGACGACAGCGTGCTGCGCGTCGAGCGCCGCTGGTACACGACCGACGGCAAGCCCTGGACCCCGCGCGCCCTGCGCGAGGGCGAGGCGCTGGTCGCGCGCGTGACCCTGACCGCCGATCGCGACATGCCCGACGCGCTGCTGACCGACCTGCTGCCGGCCGGGCTCGAGGTGGAAAACATGAACCTCGGCGACGCCTCGACCTGGGCGGATGTCGTGGTCGGTGGCATCCGCCTCGCCGAGCGTGGCGACTCGGCCGACGTGGTGCACGAGGAGTTCCGCGACGACCGCTACGTCGCCGCGCTGCGCCTCGACGCCGGCCGCGCCGCCGACGTCTTCTACCTGGTGCGCGCGGTGACGCCCGGCGAGTACGCCGTGCCGCCGCCGCTCGTGGAGGACATGTACCGCCCCGAACTGCGCGGCGTGGGCCGCGCGCAGCCGGAGCGCCTGACCGTCGTCCAGCCATGACCGCGCCCCGCGCCCTCGCGATCCTGCGCTGGGGCGCGGTCGCGCTGCTGCTCATCCTGCTGGCGCTGGACCTGGCCTTTCCGCCGCCGCTGCCGGCGGCCGGCGACCACGCCACCCTGGTCACGGCCCGCGACGGCAAGCCGCTGCGCGCCTTCGCCGACGCCGGCGGCGTCTGGCGCCATCCGGCCACCGAAGCCAGCGTCTCGCCGCTGTACATCGAGGCCCTGCTGGCCTACGAGGACCGCTGGTTCCGCCACCATCCGGGGGTGAACCCCGTGGCCCTGCTGCGTGCGACGTGGCAGGCGGCGTCGAGCCGCCGCATCGTCTCCGGCGGGTCGACCCTGACCATGCAGGTCGCGCGCATCCTCGAGCCGCACCGGCGCACGCCACTGGGCAAGTTCCGGCAGATCCTGCGCGCGCTGCAGCTCGAGGCGCACCTGTCCAAGGCACAGATCCTCGCCCTGTACCTGGAACGCGCGCCGTTCGGGGGCACCATCGAGGGCGTCGAGGCCGCGAGCTGGGCCTACCTGGGCAAGCCGGCCGCACGCCTGTCGCATGCCGAGGCCGCGCTGCTCGCCGTGCTGCCGCAGGCGCCGACGCGGCTGCGCCCCGACCGCGAGCCGGAGGCCGCGCGGCGCGCGCGCGACAAGGTGCTGGCCCGCATGGCCTCCAGCGGGCGCTGGAGTCGCGCCGAGGTCGACGACGCGCGCATCGAGCCGGTGGTGGCCCGCGCGCTGCAGCCGCCGCTGTCCGCGGCCCTGCTGGCGGAACGCCTGCGCGCACGCGATCCCGGGGCGACGCGCATCGTCTCCAGCATCGATGCCGCCCTGCAGCGCACGCTCGAGGAGCGGCTGAGGGCCCACGTCGGCCCGCTGCCCGAACGCACCTCGGCCGCGCTGCTGGTCGTCGACAACGCCAGCATGGAAGCGCGCGCCTACATCGGCACCGCCGCATTCGGCGACCGCGCGCGCCTGGGCCACGTGGACATGGTGCGGGCCTGGCGTTCGCCGGGCTCGACGCTGAAGCCCTTCGTCTACGGCATGGCGCTCGACGACGGTTTGGTGCACGCGCAGAGCCTGCTGGTCGATGCGCCGCAGTCGTTCGGCGGCTACCGGCCGGGCAACTTCGACGCCGCCTTCAACGGCCCGGTGTCGGTGGCCGACGCGCTGCGCCTGTCGCTCAACGTGCCCGCGGTCGACATCCTCGACCGGGTCGGGCCGGCGCGCTTCGCGGCGCGCCTGGACCACGCCGGAATCGGCCTGCGCTTCCCGCGCGGCAGCCGGCCGAACCTGGCGCTGATCCTCGGCGGCACGGGCGCGCGTCTTGAGGACCTCGTCGGTGCGCACGCGGCGCTGTCACGCGGCGGGACCGCCGGGCGCGTGCGCTACACGCCGGCCGACCCGGTGGTCGAGCGCCGGCTGCTCTCGCCCGGGGCGGCGTGGATCGTGCACGAGGTCCTGGCCGCCAACCCGCGGCCGGGCGAGCGCGACGACACCTTCGATGCCGGCCGGCGCCCGCGCGTGGCCTGGAAGACCGGGACCAGCTACGGCTTCCGCGACGCCTGGGCGCTGGGCACCTCGCGCCGCTACACGGTGGGGGTCTGGGTGGGCCGGCCCGACGGGACGCCGCTGCCGGGCCAGTACGGCGCGGTCACCGCGCTGCCGCTGCTGTTCGAGGTCTTCGACAGCCTGCCCCGGCAGGCCGGCGATGCCGTGGGCCTTCCACAGCCGGCCACGGTCACGGCGCGCGCGGTGTGCTGGCCGCTCGGCACCGCCGCGGACGCACAGCCGGAAGGCGCCTGCCAGCGCCGCCTGGACGCCTGGGTCCTCGACGGGGCGGTGCCGCCCACGCTGCCCGAGCGCGACGTGCGCCGCTGGGGCGCAGGCCTGGAGCGGATCGAGGTGGATGTCGACAGCGGCCAGCGGCTGGGCGCGGACTGCCCCGCGCCCCATCGGCGCGGGGTGCGGCACGTGGCGCGCTGGCCGGCGCTGGCATCGCCCTGGCTGACCGCCAGCGAACGCGCCGCCGCGCGACTGCCGCCGCTCGCGCCCGACTGCGCCGACGATGGTCGCGCGGGCGCCATCGCGATGCACATCGAAGGGGTCAATGACGGTGCGTTGCTGCTGCGCGCGCCCGGATCGCTCCAGGGTCCGCGGCTGGCGCTGCGCGCGGTGGGCGCCGAGGGGGAGGTGCAGTGGCTGCTCAACGGCCGCTGGGTGGGCGCGACCCGCGGCAGCCAGCCGCTGTGGCGCGAGTTCGGCGAACCCGGCCGCCAGCAGCTGACCGCCCTGGCCGAGGGCGGCGCCTGGGCCAGCCTGGCCTTCGATGTCGCCCGAGGGCCCTCAGATTGAGGCGAGGACGTGCTCGGCCGAGGACACCTTGAACTCGCCCGGCGCCTCGACGAACAGCTGGCTGACCACGCCGTCCTCGGCATAGAGGGCGAAGCGCTTGCTGCGCACGCCCATGCCGTAGGCGCTGGCGTCCATCTCCAGGCCGAGTGCGCGGGCGAAGTCGCCGTTGCCGTCGGACAGCATGCGCAGGCCCTGCGGCACGTTCTGGCTCTCGCCCCAGGCCTGCATCACGAACGGATCGTTGACCGCCATGCAGGCGACCTCGATGCCGCGCTCGCGGAAGGCGTCGAAGTGCTCGACGAAGCCGGGCAGGTGGCGCTCGGAGCAGGTGGGCGTGAACGCGCCCGGGACCGCGAACAGCACCACCTTGCGGTGCGCGAACAGGGTCGGGGTATCGATCGTGTGCACGCCGTCGTCGATGTGCTTGAGCGTGACTTCGGGAATGGCGTCGCCGGGCTGGATGGGCATGGGGGCTCCGTATGCGCAGTGGGCGGCGACGGATTCGCGCGCCCTCGCCGCCATGGTGCCACGCCGCGATCCGGGGGGCTTGCCTTGCCGGCCCGGCGCCCCGATCTTGCTACCCTGCCGCGGCCCGGCGTGTCACCGGACGCCGCGCGAACGGAGTACGCATGCAGTTCAAGGATTACTACGCCGTCCTGGGCATCGAACCCAGCGCCGGCGACGCCGAAATCAAGACCGCCTACCGGCGGCTCGCACGCAAGTACCATCCGGACGTCAGCAAGGAGTCCGACGCCGAGGACCGCTTCAAGGCGGTCAACGAAGCCTACGAGGCGCTGCGCGATCCGGAGCGCCGCAAGGCCTACGACCAGCTGCGCGCACGCGGCTACCGTCCCGGCGACGACATCCATCCGCCCCCGGGCGGCTTCGGCGGCCAGGGTGGCGGACCCGGCTTCGACTACGAAGAGGTGTTCGGCGGTGGAGGCGGCAACGGCGGCTTCAGCGACTTCTTCGAAAGCCTGTTCCGGCGCCAGGCGCAGCAGCAGCGCGGTGGCCCCGGCTTCGGTGGCCCGCCGCGCGGCGACACCCGCGCGCGCCTCGTCGTGCCGCTGGACACCGTCCACAAGGGCGGCGCGATGCGCATCGCGGTCAACGGCCGCACGCTCGACGTCAAGGTGCCGAGGGGCATCCGTCCGGGCCAGGTGATCCGCCTGGCGGGGCAGGGCGAACGCGGCGGGCACCTTCTGCTCGAAGTCGAGTACGCGACCGACGCACGCTTCGAGGTCGACGGCCGCAACATCCTCTACGCGCTGGAAGTCGCGCCCTGGGAAGCGGCGCTCGGCGCCAGCGTCAGCGTGCCGACCCTGGGTGGCACGGTGGAGCTGAAGGTGCCGGCGGGCTCCGAGGCGGGCCGGCGGCTGCGGCTGCGTGGCCGCGGGCTGCCGGGCAGCGGCGGGCTGGCCGATGGCGACCAGATCGTGGAGCTCGAGGTGCAGGCACCGGCTCCGCGCGACGAGGCGCAGAAGGCGGCCTACGAGGGCCTGCGCGAGGCGTTTACCCGCTCGCGATCGCCCGGCTGATCGTCTCCGACAGGTCGGTGTCGCTGAAGGGCTTGGTGATGTAGGCGCGCGCGCCCTGGCGCATGCCCCAGACCTTGTCGGTTTCCTGGTCCTTGGTGGTGACCAGCACGACGGGGATGTGCTTCGTTGCCGGGTCCCGGGTGATCGAACGCGTGGCCTGGAAGCCGTTGAGGTTCGGCATCACCACGTCCATCAGGATCAGGTCGGGGAGTTCACGCTTGGCGGCCTCGACGCCCGCGGCGCCGTCCTCCGCGGTCAGCGCTTCGTGGCCAAGGCTCTCCACGATGCGGCGGATGCCCATCAGCTGCGACGGCGAATCGTCGACGATCAGGATGCGCGCCATGTTGTCCCCCATTCAAGTCCGGCGATTGTAGCCGCAGCGACCGGGCCTGCAAACGCCGCCCTGCGCTACAGCCGGACCAGGGTGCGTCCGAGCGAGCCGCCGCCGAGCATGCCCTCGAACACGCCGGGGAGTTCCTCGAGCCCGACTTCGCGGGTGCAGATGCGCTCCAGGTGGCGCGGCTTCCAGTCGCCGCCCAGCCGCGCCCAGACCGCGTCGCGGATGTCGCGCGCGGTGCCGGCCGAGGCCACCCCGAGCAGCGAGACGCCGCGGATGATGAAGGGCATCACGGTCGCTGGCAGGTCGTGGCTGGCGGCGAGGCCCGCGCTGGCGACATTGCCGTAGGGGGCGGTCTGCGCCAGCAGGCTGGCCAGCATCGTCCCGCCGACGTTGTCCAGGCCGCCGCCGAAGCGCGCGGACTCCATCGGCCGCGTGGTGGCCAGGGCGTCGCGCCCGATCACCTCGCTGGCGCCGATGGCGCGCAGGTAGTCCACCTGCTCGGGCTTTCCGCTGACCGCGTGCACCTCGTAGCCGGCGCTGGCGAAGATGTCGACGGCGAGCGAGCCGACGCCGCCGGTGGCGCCGGTGACCGCCAGCGGGCCAAGGCCGGGATGCTGGCGGTTTTCGGTCATGCGCAGCAGGCCCAGCGCGGCGGTGAACCCGGCGGTGCCGAGCACCATCGATTCGCGCAGCGTCAGCCCGGCGGGAAGCCGTACCGCCCAGGCCGACTCCACCCGTGCGTACGCCGAGTACCCGCCGTCGCGGGTCTCGCTGAGTCCGCAGCCGGTGACCAGGACCTCGTCGCCCTCGCGGAAGCCCGGGTCGCGGGATGCGACCACGTGGCCGGCCACGTCGATGCCGCCGACCAGGGGGAAGCGGCGCAGGATCTTGCCCTTGCCGGTGCCGGCCAGCGCGTCCTTGAAGTTGACCGACGAGTACGCCGTGCGCAGCACGATCTCGCCGGGCGCCAGGTCGTCCAGGGCGATGTCCTCGATGCCGGCGCGATAGCCGGCGTCGTCGCTGTGGATGCGAAAGGCAGGGAACGTGTTCGGAACGGTCATGGGATCAGTCTCCTTCGCACGGCGCTCCTGCAATCAAGCCATGGGGTAGGGGGTGGCGGCTCAGCGCAGTTCGCGGGTGCGTTTCTCGTCCAGCCACTTCGAAGCCTGGGCGGGCTGGTAGGCCTGCATCCAGGCCAGCATGTCGTCGATGTCGCGGCCCGTCCACAGGTCCTCGCGCTGGCCGGGATGCAGGAAGCGGTCCTCGACCATGCGGTCCATCATCGCGATCAGCGGGGACCAGTAGCCGTCGACGTCGAGGATCGCGCAGGGCTTGTTGCCGATGCCCAACTGGCGCCAGGTGAGCATCTCGACGATCTCCTCCAGCGTGCCGAAGCCGCCCGGCAGCGCGACGAAGGCGTCGGCGAGGTCGAACATGCGCGACTTGCGCTCGTGCATGGAGCCCACCACCTCGAGCTCCGCGAGCCCCAGGTGCGCCACTTCCATGTCGACCAGCTGCTTCGGGATCACGCCGACCACGTCGCCGCCGGCCGCCAGCACCGCGTCGGCCACCGTGCCCATCAGGCCGATGTTGCCGCCGCCGTAGACCAGGCGGATGCCGTCCCGGGCCATGCGCGTGCCGAGCGCGATCGCGGCCTCGGCGTAGGCGGGGCTGGAACCACTGTTGGAACCGCAATAGACGCAGAGACTCTTCATGCCGTGGAAACCCGTGTGGAGCCGGAAAGGACGACGCCGGGCAGGGCCCGGCGCCGGTGTCGGAGGGTCGGGACGGGCGCCTGCCCGGCGTCCGCCCGCGGCCTCAGTTGGCCTTGTGGATCGCGCGCTTGTCCACCGCCATGGCGGCGTCGTGGATCGCTTCCGAGAGGCTGGGATGCGCATGGCAGATGCGGGCGAGGTCGTCGGCGGAGCCCTTGAACTCCATCGTCAGCACGCCTTCGTGCACGAGTTCGGACACATTCGCGCCGACTAGGTGCATGCCCAGCACGCGATCGGTTTCGGCGTGCGCCAGCACCTTCACGAAGCCCGCCGGCTCGACCATGGCCACCGCGCGGCCGTTGGCGGCGAAGGGGAAGCTGCCGGACTTGTACGGGATGCCCTCGTCCTTCAGCTGCTGCTCGGTCTTGCCGACCCAGGCCAGCTCCGGCTCGGTGTAGATCACCCAGGGGATGGTGTCGAAGTTGACGTGGCCGGGAAGGCCCGCGATCAGCTCGGCCACCGCGATACCTTCCTCGAAGCCCTTGTGCGCCAGCATCGGGCCGCGCACGCAGTCGCCCACGGCCCAGACGCCGTCGACGCCGGTGTGGCAGTGCGCGTCGACTTCGATCTGGCCGCGCTCGGTCAGCTTCACGCCGCTGCCCTCGGCCAGCAGGCCCTTGGACGCGGCCTTGCGGCCCACGGCGACCAGCAGCTTGTCGACGGTGATGGTCTCTTCGCCCTTCTTGTCGGCGAAGGTGACCTGGACTTCCTTCTTCTTGCCCTTGCCGGTGACTTCCGCCTTGGAGACCTTGGCGCCCAGGCGGATGTCCAGGCCCTGCTTCTTGAACTCGCGCGCGGCGACCTTCGACACCTCCGCGTCGGCCGCGGCCAGGAAGTCGGGCAGCGCTTCGAGGATCACGACCTCGGAGCCGAGGCGCTTCCACACGCTGCCGAGCTCCAGGCCGATCACGCCGGCGCCGATGACGGCCATGCGCTTGGGCACTTCGGTGAAGTCGAGCGCGCCGACGTTGTCGACGATGGTGTCGCCGTCGAACTTCGCGAACGGCAGCTCGATGGAATCCGAGCCAGCGGCGATGATCACGTTGGTGCCGGTCAGCTCGATCTCGCCGCCCTCGTGCTGCGCGACCTTGACCAGCCGGTCGGCGTGCAGGGTCGCGAAGCCGTAGTACGGCGTGACCTTGTTGGCCTTGAACAGCTGCGCGATGCCGCCGGTGAACTGCTTCACGATCGCGTCCTTGCGGCCGACCATGGTGCCGACGTCGATCTTCGCGTCCTTGGCGGTGATGCCGTGCTGTCCGAAGACATGCTGCAGGTTGTGGAACTGGCGCGAGGAATCCAGCAGCGCCTTGGACGGGATGCAGCCCACGCGCAGGCAGGTGCCGCCCAGGGCCGGCTTGCCGTCCTTGCCCAGGCCCGCGTCGATGCACGCGACCTTCATGCCCAGCTGGGCGGCGCGGATCGCGGCGTGGTAGCCGGCGGGGCCGGCACCGATGACGACGACGTCGAATTGTTCAGCCATGTCTGTTGCTCTCCTTACATGCCCAGGAGCATGCGGTGCGGGTTCTCGAGCTGGTCCTTGATGTCGACCAGGAACTGCACCGCGTCCTTGCCATCGATGATGCGGTGGTCGTAGCTGAGCGCGATGTACATCATCGGCGCCGCGACGACCTGGCCGTTCTCGACGATCGGGCGCTCCTTGATGGTGTGCATGCCGAGGATCGCGGACTGCGGCGGGTTGACGATCGGCGTCGACATCAGCGAGCCGAAGGTGCCGCCGTTGGTGATGGTGAAAGTGCCGCCCTGCAGGTCGTCCAGCGACAGCTTGCCGTCGCGCGCCTTCACGGCGTAGTCGCCGATCGCCTTCTCGACGTCGGCGAAGCCCATGCGCTCGACGTTGCGCAGCACCGGCGTCACCAGGCCGCGGTCGGTCGAGACCGCGATCGAGATGTCGGCATAGCCGTGATAGATGATGTCGTCGCCGTCGACCGAGGCGTTGACCACCGGGAACTTCTGCAGCGCGTTGGCGGCGGCCTTGGCGAAGAAGCTCATGAAGCCGAGCTTGACGCCGTGCTGCTTCTGGAACGACTCGCCCAGCTCCTTGCGCATGGCCATCACCTTGCCGAGGTTGACCTCGTTGAACGAGGTCAGCATGGCGATGGAGTCCTTGGACTGCATCAGGCGCTCGGCGATGCGCTTGCGGATGCGGGTCATCGGCACGCGCTCTTCCGGACGCGCGCCGCCCGATACGCCGGGCGTCTTGCCGGAGGCGTAGTTGACCAGGTCTTCCTTGGTCACCGCGCCGCGGCGGCCGGTGCCCTCGACCTGCGAAGGATCGATGCCTTGGGTCACGGCGGTGAAGCGCGCGCCCGGGGGCAGCTCGCCGGCGCCGCCGGAGACAGGAGCGGGACGGGTGGAGGCGGGCGCCTTGGCTTCTTCCTTCGCGGCTTCGGCCTTCGGCTGGACCTGCTCGGCCCCGGCGGCCGGGGCGGCCTTCGGGGCGTCGGCGGACTTCGCGGGCGCGGCGCCCGCCTCGATGATCGCGAGCACCTGCTGGCTGGTGACGGTGTCACCCTCGGCGTACTTCAGCTCCTTGATCACGCCCTCGACTGTCGAGGGAACCTCGAGCACGACCTTGTCGGTCTCGAGGTCGACGATGTTCTCGTCGCGCGCGACCGGGTCGCCCACCTTCTTGTGCCAGGTGGCGATGGTGGCGTCGGAAACGGATTCGGGGAGTACCGGTACCTTGATCTCGGTGGCCATGGTCTTGATGCGTCCTGGTCGTAATCGGTGTGGGGTCAGTCGGCGGCGAAGACGCTGCCGACGGGGGATGCAAGCGCGTCGTCGACCAGCTTCTGCTGCTCTTCGACGTGGTCGGCGAACAGGCCGACGGCAGGCGAGGGCGAGCGCGGGCGGCCGGCGTAGTGGAGCTCGAGGCCGGCCGGCACACAGGCCTGCAGGTGGTGGCGGATCTGGTACCACGCACCCTGGTTCTGCGGCTCTTCCTGGCACCAGACCACGTCGGTGGCCTTGCCGTAGCGGGCCAGCTCGGCGACCAGCGCTTCGCGCGGGAAGGGATAGAGCTGCTCGACGCGCACCAGGGCGACGTCGCCGCCGCCGCGCTTGTCGAGTTCCTCCAGCAGGTCGTAATAGACCTTGCCCGAGCACAGGACCACGCGCTTCACCTTCTTCGCGTCCGCCGAGGCGTCGCCGATGAGGTGCTGGAACCCGCCGGTGGCCAGCTCGTCCAGGGTCGACACCGCCAGCTTGTGGCGCAGCAGCGACTTGGGCGACATCACGATCAGCGGCTTGCGCGTGGTCATGCGCATCTGCCGGCGCAGCATGTGGAAGGCCTGGGCGGGCGTGGACGGCACGCAGACCAGCATGTTGTCCAGCGCGCACAGCTGCAGGAAGCGCTCCAGGCGCGCCGAGCTGTGTTCCGGGCCCTGGCCTTCGTAGCCGTGCGGCAGCAGCAGGGTCAGTCCGCTGATGCGGCCCCACTTGGCCTCGCCCGAGGCGATGAACTGGTCGATCACCACCTGCGCGCCGTTGGCGAAGTCGCCGAACTGGCCCTCCCAGATGCACATCGTGCTCGGGTCGGTGGTGGAGAAGCCGTACTCGTAGGCCATCACCGCTTCCTCGCTCAGCAGCGAGTCGATGACGGTGGCGCGCTCGGGTTCGTCCACCAGCGCGCGCAGCGGCAGGTGGTAGGTGTCGGTCTTCTGGTCGTGCAGGATCGCGTGGCGGTGGGTGAAGGTGCCGCGGCCGACGTCCTGGCCGACCAGGCGCAGGCCGAAGCCCTCGTCGAGCAGGGTGGCGTAGGCGAGGTTCTCGGCAAAGCCCCAGTCGGCAGGCGCGTCGCCGGCCGCCATCCTGCGGCGGTCCTCGTACACCTTGGCCACGCGCGCGTGCAGCTGCACGTCGTCGGGGATCGTGGTGATGGCGCGGGCGAGCTCCTTGAGCTTGCCTGCATCGACGGTCGTGTCCGCGCCGTCGGTGAGCTTGCCGGCGACGAGCGTGCCCCAGTCGACGAACAGGCGGCTTTCCGCCGGCGTCTTGCCGACCTCGGCCAGTTCGGTGGTGACCTCGCCCGAGTCGAGCTTGTCGCGGTAGCGGTCGACCAGCGCCTGGCCGCCCTTGTCCTCGAGCACGCCGGCGGCTTCGAGCTGCGTGGCGTAGAGCTCGCGGGTGGTCTTGTGCTTGCGGATCACCTGGTACATCACCGGCTGGGTGATCGCCGGCTCGTCGGCCTCGTTGTGGCCGTGGCGGCGGTAGCAGACCAGGTCGATCACCACGTCCTTGCGGAATTCCTGGCGGAAGTCGTAGGCCAGGCGCGCGGCGAAGGCGACCGCCTCCGGATTGTCGGCGTTCACGTGCAGCACGGGCGCGGCGATCATCTTGGCCACGTCGGTGCAGTACAGGGTGGAGCGGGCGTCCTCGCGGGCGCTGGTGGTGAAGCCGACCTGGTTGTTGACCACCACGTGCACGGTGCCGCCGACGGCGAAGCCGCGCGCCTGCGACATCTGGAACAGCTCCATCACCACGCCCTGGCCGGCGAAGGCCGCGTCGCCGTGGATCAGGATCGGCATCACCTGGCGGCGGTCGGCGTCCTTGCGGCGCTCCTGGCGCGAACGCACGGAACCGGCGACCACGGGATCCACGATCTCGAGGTGCGAGGGGTTGAACGCCAGGGCCAGGTGCACCGGGCCGCCGTCGGTGGCGACGTCGGCCGAGAAGCCCATGTGGTACTTCACGTCGCCGGCGTGGGCCAGCGCGTTGTGCTCGAACTTGCCTTCGAACTCGTCGAACAGCCGGCGCGGGCTCTTGCCGAGCGTGTTGACCAGCACGTTGAGGCGGCCGCGGTGGGCCATGCCGATCACGATGTCCTTCACGCCGTCGCTGCCGGCGCGGCGGATCACGGTGTCGAGCAGCGGGATCAGCGAGTCGCCGCCCTCGAGCGAGAAGCGCTTCTGGCCGACGTACTTGGTGTGCAGGTAGCGCTCGAGACCCTCGGCCGCGGTCAGGCGCTCGAGGATGCGCTGCTGCTCGTCGGCGGTCAGGCTGTAGCGGCCGCCGGCCTGCTCCATGCGCTCGTACATCCAGCGGCGCTGCTCGGCTTGCGGGATGTGCATGAACTCGGCGCCGATCGGGCCGGCATAGGTCGCACGCAGCAGCGCGAGCAGGTCGCGCAGGCGCATGCGCGCGGCGCCGCCGAAGGTGCTGGTGCCGCCGCCGGGTCCGGTGGCGAACTCGGTGTCGAGGTCGGCGTCGGACAGGCCGTGGAAGGGCAGTTCGAGGTCCGGCGCGTCGATCTTCTCGGCCATGCCCAGCGGATCGGTGTCCGCCTGCAGGTGGCCGCGCGAGCGGTAGGCGGTGATCAGCTTGAGCACCGAGCCCTGCTTGCGCTGGGCCTCGAGGTCGCCGCCACTGGCCCCGCCGGTGGTGACCACGCCCGCCTTCGCCTCGCGGCCGGCGCGCGCGACCGCGTCCATGACCACCGAGTGGGGAACGTCACCCGCTTCGCGGCCCTTGAAGCCGTCGAACCAGGCTTTCCACGTGGCGCCGACGCTGTCGGAGTCCACGAGGTACTGCTCGTACAGGTCCTCGATATAGGCGGCATTGGCGCCGAGTTCGGAAGACTGCGCAAACTGCTTCAATAGATTGGCCACGATGGCGTCGAAGAGCTCAGGAAGGAGGGGGAGGGAAGCCGTGCCCGCCGTGCGGCACTGGCGCGTTGCCTGTTCAGGCGATGGATCCGCTCAATTATAGCCCCGACCGCGCGACGAAGCGGCGCGCATCAGATGCCGAGCACGCGGAATTCGCTGCAGGCGCGCGCGCGCTCCCAGAACGGATCGAAGACGCCGCGCAGGTGCCGCGCGCGGCCCGGCCCGTCCAGCCGCGTCTCGCCTTCCCAGCGGTTGCCCAGCGGGCGGAACAGGTGGCCGCCGCCGTCATTGGCGATGAAGGCCGACGGAAAGGCGCGGTCGACCTGCTCCTCGATGGCGCGGAAGGCGATCGCGCTGGGCAGGCGCTGGCCGAGCGCGACCAGCGGCGCCAGCGCCCGGCGCGGCGCGGCCGGATCCTGCAGCAGGATGCGGATGTTGCACTGCCCGCGCGTTGCCACCTGGCGCAGGGCGTCGACCACATCGGCCTGGTCGAGCAGTCCGGGGTCGAGTTCGCGCGTATAGATGTCGAGCTGGCGCCGCGCGCCGCCGACCACGCCGAGGGTGGCGGCGATCGCCGCGGCGCGCGATTCGACCAGGTTGAGCGCGTCGATCAGCAGCCGCATCCCCTGGTGCTCGATGCCGGCTTCCTGGAAGCGCTCGCCGACCGGCAGGAAGCCGGCCCGGGCGTAGAAGCCGATCGCGCTGGCCTGGGCGTGCAGCGAGACCTCGCGCCAGCCGAGGCTGCGCGCCTGGTCGACCAGTGCCGCAAGCAGCGCTTCGCCGACGCCGCGGCCGCGCCACCCGGGCAGCACCGCCATCCGGCCGATGGTTCGCGTGGGCGTCAGCCGGCCAGTGCCGATCGGCGCGCCGTCGGCGTCGCGGGCGATGACGTGGTGGCAGGCCGGATCCAGTTCGTCCCATTCCAGGGCCAGGGGCACGCCCTGTTCCTCGACGAAGACGGCTTCGCGCACGCGGCGCAGCTCGGGCAGGCCCTGCGCGTAGTCGCAGGACTGGATCCGGAACGCCTCGCCGTCGCGCATGTCAGTCTCCCCGGTCGTCCGGATCGCGTGTGTCGGTGTCTTCCAGGCGGTAATGGCCCTCGGCCATCAGGCCCGCCACGCAGTCGCGGCCGGCGGCCGACAGGCTGGTCCACGCGGCCGCGTCCAGCAGCTCGGTGGCCGCCAGGCGCCGGGCATCGGCCACCGGCAGGCGCCAGGACTGGCCGGCCACGTACAGGCTGGCGCCCTTGGCCGCGCGCCGCCAGGCCACCCGGGTCCAGGGGTAGCGGGCGAGCACGAGGCCGTCGTCCAGGGCCTGGCCGAGCTGGCCGGGGTCGGGCACCCCGCCCTCGGCGCGATCGGCGCCCGGGCCGGTGCCCGGGCCGGCCGCGGCGCGGTAGACGGTGATGAAGCGGCCGAACCAGTCGCCCAGGGCGTCGGCGTCGGCCATGCGCACCGCGTTGAGGGCCTCGACCACGCGCGCCATTGCCGCGGCGTCGATCTCCCAGGGATCCTTCGCCGCCTCCAGGGCCGGGTCGGCGTAGCGCAGCGCCTCGTCGGCCTCGGCGGCCAGGGTGTCGACGTAGTCGCCCATGAGCTCGGCCACCGAGGGTGCGCGCATGCCCAGCGAGAAGGTCAGGCAGGGGTCCTCGGCGACGCCGTGGTGCGGGACCAGCGGCGGCAGGTACAGCATGTCGCCCGGCTCCAGCACCCAGTCGTGGGTCGGCGAGAAGTCGCGCAGCAGCTTGATCTCGGCGTCGTCGCGGAAATCCAGCGCGGGCGTGCCGCGGCCCATCGCGTCGGAGGCATCGATCTGCCAGCGGCGGTGGCCCATGGCCTGCAGCAGGAAGACGTCGTAGTGGTCGACGTGCGCGCCCACCGACCCGCCGGTGGCGGCGAAGCTGACCATCACGTCGTCCACGCGCCAGCGCGGCAGGAAGTTGAAGGCCGGCAGCAGGGCGGCGATGTCCGGATCCCACTTGTCCATGTCCTGCACCAGCAGGGTCCAGTCGCGGTCGCCCAGCCCCGGGAAGAGCTCTTCCGGGAACGGGCCGCTGCGCACGGTCCAGGCGTCGCGGGCGCGGTCATGCTGGATCAGGCGCGCGAGCACGCCCTCCTCGCAGGCCAGCCCGGCCAGGTCCTCCGGCTCCACCGGCGAGACATAGCCCGGGAAGGCACCGCGGACCAGCAGCGGGCGCTTGTGCCAGTAGTCGCGCAGGAAGGCGCGCGGGGCCATGCCCAGCGGCTGGCCGGCGCGGGCCTGGACCTCGAAGGGAAGGGAGGAGGGGCGCTTGGCCATGTCGGGGTCCTGTCGTGGGGCGGTCAGACGGCGCGGGCCTGGGCTTCCGCCAGGCCGGTATAGCCGCCGGGAGTGAGCTCGAGCAGGCGCTGGCGCTCGGCTTCGGGCAGTTCGAGGCCGGTGATGAAGGCGCGCATGGAGGCGGCATCGATGCCCTGGCCGCGGGTCAGCGCCTTGAGCTGTTCATAGGGGCTGGGCAGGCCATGGCGGCGCATCACCGTCTGCACGGCTTCGGCCAGCACTTCCCAGGCCGCGTCGAGGTCGGCGGCCAGGCGCTCGTGGTTGGCACTGAGCTTGCCGAGCCCGCGGCCCAGCGCGTCGAAGCCGATCAGGGCGTGGCCGAAGGCGGTGCCGACCGCGCGCAGCACGGTGGAATCGGTGAGGTCGCGCTGCCAGCGGCTGACCGGCAGCTTGGTGGCGAAGTGCTCGAACAGCGCGACCGCGATGCCGAAGTTGCCCTCGGCGTTCTCGAAGTCGATCGGGTTGACCTTGTGCGGCATGGTCGAGCTGCCGACTTCGCCGGCCTTGACCGCCTGGCGGAAGTAGCCCAGCGAGATGTAGCCCCAGACGTCGCGGCACAGGTCGATGCAGATGGTCGCGATGCGCTTCATCACGTCGGCGATCTCGGCCACGCAGTCGTGCGGTTCGATCTGGGTGGTGTAGGAATTGAAGTCCAGGCCCAGCGATTCGACGAAGCGGCGCGAGAACGCGGGCCAGTCGACGTCGGGATAGGCCGCCACGTGGGCGTTGTAGTTGCCGACGGCGCCATTGGCCTTGCCGGTCAGCGACACCGCCACCAGCTGGGCGCGCTGGCGCTCGAGGCGCGCGACGACGTTGGCGATCTCCTTGCCGACGGTGGTCGGCGAGGCGGTCTGGCCGTGGGTGCGCGAGAGCATCGGCACGCCGGCCAGTCCGTGGGCCATGCCGCGCAGGGTGGCGGTGACGGCGTCCAGCGCGGGCAGCATGACGTCGCGGCGGGCGGCGTCGAGCATCAGGCCGTAGGCCAGGTTGTTGATGTCCTCGCTGGTGCAGGCGAAGTGGACGAATTCCAGCGCGGGCCCCAGCTCGGCGTCGTCGGCCAGACGTTCCTTGATGAGGTACTCGACCGCCTTGACGTCGTGGTTGGTGGTGCGCTCGATCTCCTTCACCCGGGCGGCATCGGCGGAGGTGAAGCCATCGGCCAGTGCCCGCAGGCGCGCCGCGGCGGCGTCGCCGAAGGCGGGCAGCTCGGGAACGCCGGGTTCGGCGGCAAGGGCCAGCAGCCATTCGATCTCGACGCGCACGCGAGCGTGGATCAGGCCGAACTCGGAGAACACCGGTCGCAGGGCCTCCACCTTGCCGGCATAGCGGCCATCGAGCGGGGACAGGGCGAGCAGGGGGTCGAGGGCGGGCATGGCGGGCGGTCTGGGGGGGAGGCCGTTCATTCTAACCGGGTGGGGTCGGGCCTCTCCGGGTCGGCTTCGTGCGGACGCGTGCCGCTGCGGGGTCGGGATGGACCGGCGCATCAGCCATCCATGGCTGAAGCGCCTTCCGCGCACATCCATGTGCGCTGTCCATCCCGACCCCGCAGCGTCCCGCTCTCGCGGGCGCCGGCATTTCGGCTTCGGTGAGAGGTGGTACGGGCGGCGGCGTATCCTGCGGGGAAAACCCGTTGGAGGATGCCGTGGGCAGCAAGGAGTTCCGGATCGAGCGCGACAGCATGGGCGAACTGCAGGTGCCGGCCGATGCGCTGTGGGGCGCGTCGACCCAGCGCGCGGTGGAGAATTTCCCGGTCAGCGGGCGGCCGATGCCGCGTGGCTTCATCCGCGCCCTGGGGCTGGTGAAGGCGGCCGCGGCCGAGGCGAACGCGGGCTTCGGCTTGCTGCCCAAGGGCTTGGCGGCGTCGATCCGCAAGGCGGCGCGCGAGGTCGCAGCCGGCCAGCACGACGCGCACTTCCCCGTCGACGTCTACCAGACCGGGTCGGGCACCTCATCGAACATGAACGCCAACGAGGTGATCGCCACGCTGGCGACCCGCGCGGGGCGCAAGCCGGTGCAACCGAACGACCACGTGAACCTGGGGCAGAGCTCCAACGACGTGGTGCCGACGGCGCTGCGCGTGTCGGCGCAACTCGCGGTGGTCGAGGAGCTGCTGCCGGCCCTGAAGCAGCTGCGCGGCAGCATCGACCGCAAGGGCCGGTCGCTGGCCAAGGTGGTCAAGACCGGGCGCACGCACCTGATGGATGCGATGCCGCTGACCTTCGCCCAGGAGTTCGGTGCCTGGTCGGCGCAGCTGGCGTCGGCCGAGGCGCGCTTCGCCGATACGCTCAAGCGGCTGCGGCGGCTGCCGATCGGCGGGACGGCGATCGGGACCGGGATCAACGCCGATCCGCGCTTCGGCCAGGCGGTGGCCCAGGCCCTGTCCGACGCGACCGGCACGCGCTTCGAGTCCGCCGCGGACAAGTTCGAAGGCATCGCCTCGCAGGACGATGCGGTGGAGCTGTCGGGCCAGCTCAATGCGCTGGCGGTGGCGCTGATCAAGATCGCCAACGACCTGCGCTGGATGAACGCCGGGCCGCTCGCCGGCCTGGGCGAGGTGGAGCTGCCGGCGCTGCAGCCGGGCAGCTCGATCATGCCGGGCAAGGTCAATCCGGTGATCCCGGAGGCGACGGTCATGGCCTGCGCCCAGGTCATGGGGCACCACGTGGCGGTCACGGTCGCCGGCCAGACCGGCAACTTCCAGCTCAACGTGGCGCTGCCGCTGATCGCCAGCAACCTGCTGGAGTCGGTGGGCCTGCTGTCGGCGGTGTCGCGGCTGCTGGCGGACCGGGTCATCGACGGCCTGACGGTGCGCCGCGACGTGGTGGAGGCCGCTCTCGGGCGCAATCCGATCCTGGTGACCGCGCTCAACCCGGTGATCGGCTACGAGAAGGCGGCGGCGATCGCGAAGCAGGCCTACCGCGAAGGCCGGCCGGTGCTGGACGTGGCGGTCGAAGCCACCGGGCTGCCGGAGGCCAGGCTGCGCGCGCTGCTCGATCCGCTGGCGCTGACCCGCGGCGGCATCCGCGGCGACTGAGCGCGACGCCGCGTCCGTCGCCCCCTGCCGGGGCGGCGGTCACGCGTCCCGGCGGGCCTTCGGCTCCGGCACCAGGATGGTGTCGCAGGGGCTCGCGTCGAGGATTCCGCGCGCGACGCTGCCGATCAGCAGGTGGAACAGCGCGCCGCGGCCCTCGCAGGCCGCCACCACGAGGTCGGCGTCGACGGCCAGCGCGTGCTCGGCCAGGCGCACCGCGGCGTCGCCGTGGGCGGTGGCGGCGGGCAGGTCGGCGTGGCCCGCCGCGTCCAGGAACCGGCGCGCCGCGTCCAGCGTCGCATCACGCGCATCGTCGACGCCCCCATCGCGGTCCCCGTCGCGCAGGCCCAGGTAGGGCACGTCGAAGGCGGTGAACAGGCTGGCGGCGGTATCGGGAAACAGCGCGCGGGCGACGTCCAGGGCGCGTGCCGACGGCGGGCTCAGGTCGCTCGCCACCAGCACCCGCGCGTAGGGCGCGTGCGCGCGATCGCGCACCACCAGCAGCGGCAGGCCGCCGTGCCGGACCAGCCAGTCCACGGTGCTGCCGAGCAGGTGGCGACCGAAGAAGGCGTCGTGGGCCACGCCGGTGACCAGCAGGCTGCAGCCGGTCTCGTCGGCCACCGCATCGATGCATTCGCCGACCCGGCCTTCGCGGACCAGCAGTTCAAGGTCCAGGCCCTCCGCGGCGGGGCCGATGTCGCGGCGCAGGCGGGCCGCGGCGCGCAGCGCGACCTCGCTGGCCTGCACCGGCAGCGCCTGGCCTGGCTGCAGCGGCGGCGCCGGGGGCGGCTCGACCACGGTCAGCACGACCAGCCTGGCCGCCCAGTCCCGCGCGAGTGCGACGGCCCGGTCGAGCGCGCGGTCGCAGCGCCCGTCGAGGTCGGTGGCGAGCAGGATGGCGCGCGGCGCGCCGGGCTTCCAGACGATGTCGCGCATGCAGTCCCCGGATCGGTCGCCACGCCGCCGGCTGCGGCATGGCCTCGCCCGAGTCTAGCGGCAGCCGCGGAGCCTTGCCCGTGGGAGCCGCCGCGCCCACTGTGGCCGCGATGGCCGCATCGCCTGCATCGCTCGCAGCGGCGTCAGCGCTTGCGCGGCAGGTCGGCCTGGCCGGAAACGCCCGCATGGTCGACCGAGCCGCTGCCCACCGCGCGCACGCGCAGGTTGCCGCCCACGCCATGGATGTCGACGTCACCGGAGCCGATCGAGCCCACGCTGACGTTGCCGCCGACGCGTTCGAGTGCGATGTCACCCGAGCCCAGCGAGCCCACGTCCACGTTCCCGGTGACGTCCGCCAGTTCGACGTCGCCCGAGCCGACGCTGCCCACGCGCGCATCGCCGCGCACGCCGCGGACGGTGACGTCGCCCGAGCCCACCGAACCGAGGTCGAGGCTGCCGATGTCGGCGAGCCCGATGTCGCCGGAACCCACGCGGGCGTCGACCGGCCCGCGGATGCGGCGCGCGTCGGCATCGCCGGAGCCGACGGTCAGGCCGAGACCGGCCAGGCCCGTGGCCTGCAGATCGCCCGAGCCGAGCTGGACCTCGACGGGCAGGCCGTCAGGCACGCGGCCGGCGAGGTCGAGCCAGGCGTAGCGGTTGCCGAGGTTCCATCCGCTGCGCTCCTCGCGGACCAGGCGCACCACCAGGGCGTCGCCTTCGCGCGACTGCTCCACGCGAAGCCGGGCGAGTTCCGCGGCGCTCGAGCCGCAGGCGCGGCCCTGCAGGCTGCCGGCCTGGCCGGGCTGGCCGTCCAGGCGCAGCCGGCCGTTGCCGACGTGGAAGCGGACGCTGCGGGCGTCGCCGATGTCGAGCACCAGGGACTGCGGTGCACTGTGGCTGCAGGCGCGGTCGTCGTCGGCGCGTGCGACGGGCGCGGCGGCCAGTGCGAGCGCCAGCAGCGGGAAGAAGAGGGGAGTCACGGTCGGTCGCATCGGAACCTCGCTCAGGCGTGGAGACGGGTGGTCGGTGGGTGGCGGCGCGCGCGCGATCAGGCCCGGGTGCCGCCGTCGGTGGCCGCGTCTTGGACCTCGTTGCTGCAGTCCTCCACGTCCTGCGGCGTCATCGTCGCGTAGGGCGCGAATGCCGGCAGCGCGGCGGCCAGGGCCTGCTGGCTGTCGTACAGGGGCGGGAGCAGGGTGCACAGGCGCATGGCCTCGTCCTTGATCCGACCGGCCTCGGCTTCCATCCTGGCCTCGAAGGCACGGCGGCCTTCCTCGCCGCCGAACACCGCCTCGCCAAGCCCGCCCAGGGCGGTGCCGGCGATGTCGGCACCCTGGGCGCCGATCGCCATGCCCGCCAGGGCCACGTCCTCGAGATGGCGGCGGTGCGCGAGCAGCAGCGCGCGCTGCGCGGTCGAGGCCTCCACCGGCTCACCCGCGATCAGGAGGTCGCCCGAGGGGGTGATCTCGGCCTTCGGCAGGTCGCTGTCCGCGGGGGTGCTGCCGTAGTTGCGCCCGTTGATGCTGATGCGCGTGCCCTGGCCGACCTGGATGTTGCCGGCGCGCAGCTTCTGCCCCGCCTGCTCGATTGCTTCGGCGGCCTTGCGCCCGATGAAGCTCCGGTCGGCGTCGGTCTTCGCCTCGGCAACCGCCGGCGCGGCGGCGGGCGGCGGGTCCTGGGCGCGCTCGCAGCCAGCGGCGACGAGCACGGACAGGGCGGAGGCCAGCAGGATGGACGGGCGGGTCAGTGGCGTCATGGTGGATCCTCCTCGAAGTCGCATGGGTTCAGCCCTCGTCGCGCCAGCGGCGCAGCCGGGTGGCCAGCAGCAGCATCACGATGCCGACCGCCGCGCCGATCCAGGTCTCGGCCTGGAACAGGTTGGACCAGACCGCGGACGGCTCGATCAGCGCCACCATCGAATCCTGGCCGGCATCGAGGCCGCCGATTCGATGGATGTCGTGCCGGGTCAGCGGCACCACGCCCAGCAGCAGGCGGGCCACGATGTGGCTCCAGAACCACTCGGCGCCCAGGTCGAACAGGCGCATCACGCTGAACATGCTGACGAAGAGACCGGACAGGATCGGGACCAGCAGCGCCCACAGGAAGGGCACGCTGCGCGCCCAGGCCGAGCACAGCATCAGCCAGCCGACGGTGGGCAGGGCCCACACCGCGTAGACCGGGATCGCGGCCAGCACATAGGCGGAGACCTGCAGCGGATTGCCGGGGTCCCAGATGAGCTCCCAGGGGTTGCCGCCATGGGCCATGACCATGACGCTCAGCAGCAGCAGGAAGGCGAACATGGTCACGATCGCGGCCAGCGTCGCCAGCAACGGGATCACCAGGGTCGCGCTGACCACCTTGGACAGCACGGTCTCGCCGTCCGACAGCGGCAGCGACTTCCAGAACAGCACGCTGCGGTCCTTGCGCTCGTCATACAGGGCGCCCAGGCAGTAGAAGAACATCACGAACACCATGACGATGTACGGCCAGACCGAGGCCATCAGCATGGTCATGTCGATGCCGCTGGCCAGCTGCGCCTTGTCCTCGGCGCTCAGCCGCTCGGCCAGGGCGCCGAGGTCGAGGCCGTTGATCGTCATCGTGCGGCCGTCATCGAGGTGGAAGGCCGCGTCGCTCTGCGCGTTGCGGATGCCGATCGCGGCGATGACGAAGAACACCGCGGTCAGCAGCAGCGAGATCGCGCCAGCGATCACCGGCGCCCAGAGGAAGCCGCCGCGGTGCTCCCAGTATTCGCGCCGCAGCAGCATCTGGAAGCGGTGGGTGGCATGGGCCGGGGCCTTCGCCACCGGCAGGGTTTCGGCTGTGGCGTTCATGCGTAGGTTCCCTTCATGGTGGCGACGAAGAGGTCGGCGAGGCCCGGGGTGCGGGTTTCGCCGTAGGGGGCGAGGGCGCTGCGCTCGACGCCGTCGAACAGCATCACGGTCTTGCCGAAGGGCAGGCTGCGCTCGTCGATCGGCACCAGCGCGCGGGCCGCGTCGGCCTGGCCGGCGTCGACCAGCACCTCGGTGAAGCGCTGCGCGAGGTCGTCCATCGGCGCGTCGAGCACGATCTTCCCGTCGCGGATGAACAAGGCGTCGGTGAGGATGTGCTCGACCTCCTCGACCTGGTGGGTGGTGATGACGATGGTCTTCCCGTCATCGAAGTAGTCCTCCAGCAGGCGCTGGTAGAACTCCTTGCGGTACAGCACGTCGAGGCCGAGCGTCGGCTCGTCGAGCACCAGCAGGCGCGCATCGATGGCCATCACCAGGGCCAGGTGCAGCTGCACGATCATGCCCTTGGACATCTCGCGCACGCGCATCTTCGGGGTCAGCTTGGTATTGGCCAGGAAGCGCTCGCAGCGCGCGCGGTCGAAGCGCGGATGCACGCCCTCGACGAAGGCGATCGCCTCGCGCACCCGCATCCAGCGCGGCAGCACGGCAACGTCGGCGATGAAGCAGACGTCGTTCATCAGCTCGTTGCGCTGGCTGCGCGGGTCGCGTCCCAGCACCGACAGGTCGCCCTGGAAGGGGACCAGGCCGAGCACCGCCTTGAGCGCGGTGGTCTTGCCGGCGCCGTTGGGGCCGACCAGGCCGACGATCCGGCCGGCCTCGATGCGGAAGCTGGCGCCGTCCAGCGCGGGCTTGCCCTTGTAGGCCTTGCGCAGGCCACGGGCGTCGATGACGGCGGTGTCTTGGCGGTTCATGCGGAATCCCCTTCGCGCAGAAGTTCTTCGGGTGAGAGGCCGAGCAGGCGGATGCGTTCCAGCACCTGCGGCCACTCTTCGGTCAGGAAGCGCTCGCGTTCGTTGCCGAGCAGCTTCTTCGAGGCCTGGTCGGTCACGAACATGCCCAGGCCCCGGCGCTTCTCCACCAGGGCCTCGTCGGCCAGCTCCTGGTAGGCGCGCGACACGGTGATCGGGTTCAGCTGGTACTCGGCGGCGACCTGGCGCACGGAGGGCAGGGCGTCGCCGGGCTTGAGCTGGCCATCGAGCATCATCGCGATGACCCGCTCCTTCAGCTGGCGGTAGATGGGAGCGCCATCGCTCCATTGGATGCCGGACATGGTTTCAGCCTCCGATGCGACGGACGCCGCGGGCAAACGAGAAGTAGGGCATGGCCAGTCCGCGGCGGTTGAGGGCGGTTCCACGGCGTTCGCGGATGCCCGGGTCCGCGTCGCCGACCGCCGCCGCGGCCGGGAGGCCGGCGTCGTCGGTTGGCGCGAAGCTGGGCGTCGCGAACAGCGCGATGGCGGTCAGGGCGAGGCCGCTGGCAGCCAGGGCGATCAGTGTGTTGTCGAGCTTGCGGTTCATGGTGGCCGTCCTGCTCTGCATGACTGGTGTTGTATGCAACTATAACACCACCACACACCCGGTCAAGTCCCCGGCAGCCCAACTGATGGCACGGGGTGCCGCGGTCATTGCCGGGGCCGCGCCGGCCCGCGACAATAGGCCCAGACGCCGCGGATCGCGGCCCGAGTCCAGGAGCACCCCCCTGATGAAGTCCCTGCTGCGCGGCCTGGCCGCGTTGTCCGTCGCCGCGGCCCTGTCGCTGGCACCCGCCATTGCCCAGGAGAATGCCGTGCCGTCCAGCGAGCGCGAGAAGAACAGCTACATGATTGGAATGGATGTCGGCCGCTCGATCGAGGCAGTCGGCCCGGACCTCGACCGCGCGGCCTTCCTGCGCGCCGTGCGCAACGCGTTCGACGGCGGCAAGCCGCTGCTGTCGGAAGCCGAGGCGGCCGAGATCGGGCCTGCGCTGATGCAGCGCGTCGGCGTGCGCAGCGGCCAGTCGATGCCCGGGATGGCGCCCGGCAGCGAGCCGCCGCCGGTGGCCAAGGACAAGGTCGGCCTGCTGGTCGGCGCCGACGTCGGCCGTTCGCTGGCGCCGCTGAAGGACGAGGTGGACCTGGCGGTGTTCGGCCGCGGCGTGGCCACGGTGCTCGACGGCAGCCAGCCGCTGCTGGCCGAGGCCGAGCTGGCCTCGCTGCGCGAGACGTTCACCGCCCGCATCCAGGAGCGCATGCGCCAGGAGAGCGAGGCGGCCGCGCGCGAGAACACGGCCGCGGGCGCGGAATTCCTCGCCACCAACCGCACGGCCAAGGGCGTCGTGACCACCGGGTCGGGCCTGCAGTACATGGTGCTGCGCCAGGGCTCGGGCCCGCGTCCGCCCAACGGCACCGCGCAGGTGCGCGTGCACTACGAAGGCCGCCTGCTCGACGGCACCGTCTTCGACAGCTCCTACGCCCGCAACGACCCGGCGACCTTCGGCCTCGGCCAGGTGATCGCCGGCTGGACCGAGGGCCTCCAGCTGATGCCGGTGGGCGCCAAGTACCGCTTCTGGATCCCCTCCGCGCTGGCCTATGGCCGCAACGGCTCGCCGGGCAGCATCCCGCCGAACGCCACCCTCGTCTTCGACGTCGAACTCCTGCAGCTGCCGTGATCGCAGCTCGTCCCACTTTCCGAGGTCTCCCGATGAACACGCTCGCACGCGCCACCGCGACCAGCCTGCTGGCCGCTTCGCTCCTCCTCGCCCTGGGCGCCTGCAAGAAGATCGACCCCGATGCGCCCAAGCCCGCCAAGGCCGGCGCCACGCCGTCCTCGCTCGAGATCGAGGGCCTGGCCACCGAAGAGGAGCAGGCCGGCTACGCCATCGGCCTGCAGATCGGCTCCACGCTGGCCGAGATCAAGGACGACGTCGATTTCGACGCCATCGTCAAGGCCATGCGCACCTCGATGGACGGCGAAGCGCCGCTGATGGACGAGGCCCAGGCCCGCCAGGCCTTCGAGGCCTTCGGCCAGCGCATGCAGGCGCGCATGGCCTCGGGCAACCGCGAGGCCGGCGAGGCCTTCCTCGCGACCAATGCCAAGCAGGAAGGCGTGCAGGTCACCGCCTCGGGCCTGCAGTACAAGGTTCTGACCGAAGGCACCGGCCCGAAGCCGGGCCCCGAAAGCCGGGTCAGCGTGCACTACAAGGGCTCGCTGCTCGACGGCACGGTCTTCGACAGCTCCTACGAACGCGAGGAACCGGCGGTGTTCACCCTGTCGAGCGTGGTGCCGGGCTGGCAGGAAGGGCTGCAGCTGATGCCGGCGGGCAGCAAGTACATGCTCTGGCTGCCGAGCGGGCTGGGCTATGGCGACGTCGGCACGCCGGGCGGTCCGATCGCCCCGGGCAGCGCGCTGGTGTTCGAGGTCGAGCTGCTGGACGTCCTCGCGGATCCGGCGGAGTAGGCCATGCGCGTCAGCATCTTCGGCACCGGCTACGTCGGCCTGGTCACCGGGACCTGCCTGGCCGAGGTCGGCCATGACGTGCTGTGCGTGGATGTGGACGCGGGCAAGGTCGAGCGCCTGCACCAGGGCGTCATCCCGATCTACGAGCCGGGCCTGGAGCCGATGGTCAAGGCCAACCACGCGGCCGGCCGGCTGGACTTCACCACGGATGCCGCGCGCGCCGTCGCGCACGCCGAGGTGGTGTTCATCGCGGTCGGCACGCCGCCCGACGAGGACGGCAGCGCCGACCTGCAGTACGTGCTGCAGGTCGCGCGCACCATCGGCGAGCACCTCGAGCGCCCGGCCATCGTCGTCGACAAGTCGACCGTGCCGGTGGGCACCGCCGACCGGGTGCGCGACACCATCGCCGCCGCGCTCGCGGCGCGCGGCGTCGACGTGGCCTTCGACGTGGTGTCCAACCCCGAGTTCCTGAAGGAGGGCGCCGCGGTCGAGGACTGCATGCGCCCGGACCGCATCGTGCTGGGCGTGGAGAGTCCGCACGCCGAGGACAGGCTCAGGCGCCTGTACGCCCCGTTCAACCGCAACCGCGACCGCTTCGTGGTCATGGACGTGCGCTCGGCCGAGCTGACCAAGTACGCGGCCAACGCGATGCTGGCGACCAAGATCAGCTTCATGAACGAGATCGCCAACATTGCCGAGCGGGTGGGCGCGGACGTGGAGATGGTGCGCAAGGGCATCGGCTCGGATCCGCGCATCGGCTGGCACTTCATCTATCCCGGCGCGGGCTATGGTGGCTCGTGCTTCCCGAAGGACGTCCAGGCGCTTGCGCGCACGGCCCAGCAGGTGGGGCACCCGCCGCTGCTGCTGGACGCGGTGGAGGCGGTGAACGAACGCCAGAAGGGCCACCTGCACGAGCTGGTGATGCGCCACTACGGCGACGGCGGCATCGCCGGCAAGACCTTCGCGGTCTGGGGCCTGGCCTTCAAGCCGGACACCGACGACATGCGCGAGGCCTCGAGCCGGCGGCTGCTGGCCCAGCTCTGGGAGTCGGGCGCGCGCGTGCAGGCCTATGACCCGGAGGCGCGGGACGAGGCCGGCCGGATCTTCGGCGAGCGCGACGACCTGGTCCTCTGCGACTCGGCCGCCGACGCGCTGGACGGCGCCGACGCCCTGGTCGTGGTCACCGAGTGGAAGCAGTTCCGCAGCGTGGACCTGGAGCAGGTCCGGTCGAAGCTGGGCGACGCGGTGGTCTTCGACGGGCGCAACATCTACCGCCCCGAAGACGCCGAGGACGCCGGCCTGGCCTACTACGGCATCGGCCGCGGGCGCTCGGTCCGGGCGCGCCAATGAGCGCGACCGGCATCGAGGCGCGCGTGGTCGAGCTGGAGACCCGGCTCGCCTTCCAGGAGCAGGCCATGGCCGAGCTGAGCGATGCCCTGGCCGAGGCGCGGCTGGAGCTGTCGCGCAACGACGTCCTGCTGCGGCGCGCCCTGGACGAACTGCAGTCCAGCCGCCCCGGCGTCACCGGCGATCCCGCCGACGAACCCCCACCGCCGCATTACTGAAGACCGATGAGCGATACGTTGCGCGACCAGCTGCTGGGACTCGGCTTCAAGCCGGCGCCGGTGGCAGACAAGCCGAAGGGACCCCGACGCCAGGACGGCGAGGGCGGACAGCAGCGCGCGGGCAACCCGCGTGGCGGCAAGGGCGCGCGACCGGGCCAGGTCGATCGTCGCCGCGAAGGCCAGCCGCCCCGCGACGGCCGAGGCGCTGCGACAGCGCAGCGCGGCTCGCCGGGCGCAGCCGCGCCGCAGGGCCAGGCACCGTCGAAGGGTGCGGCCAGGCGTGCCCGCGCCCCGCGCCCGACGGGCGACATCGATCTCGCCAAGGCCTACGCGATCCGCGCCCAGCGCGAAAAGGACGAGCGCATCGAGGCCGAGCGGGCGAAGCAGGAAGCCGCACGCCTGCGCCGCGAAGCCCAGACCAGGCTGGCCACGATGCTGGAAGGCAAGGCCCTGAACGCCACCGACGCCGACCACGTCCGCCACTTCGAATACGGCGGCAGGATCAAGCGCGTGCACGTGACCGCCGACCAGCTGCGCGCCCTCAACGCCGGCGAGCTCGGCGTGGTCCAGCTCAACGGCCGCTATCTCCTCGTGACCGCCGACACCCTGGCGGAAGCCGAATCCATCTTCCCCGCCTCCGTCGCCCTGACGATCGACCCGAACGCCGCGCCCGGCGACGACCCGTACTCCGACCCGAAATACCAGGTGCCGGACGATCTTGTCTGGTGAGGGAGTCGAAAGCTTTTTTGCCGCGGATGACGCGGATCACGCGGATTCGCGCGGATAGGGCAGGAGCTTTGAGGCGGGGTGACCCCGTCGTCGTCAGGTCCAGGCTGCCCACGCGACCTCTTGTGCGCGCCGAAAGGAACCGCGGCAACACCCTGATCAAAGAAAGCTTCACTCTTGCCTCGGCCAGATCTGCGTAAATCCGCGTGATCCGCGTCATCCGTGGCAAAAAAAATGCTCCTGCTTTTTCCCGCCAGTCGCCTTATCCGCGGCTATCCGTGGCCAGGCTTCCGTCCCCGCCAGTGCGCCGACGCGGCACCACCCAGGTCCAGGTGATGAGGCAGCCGAGGAGGGCGAAGGCGCCGGCGGCGAGGAAGGCGGCGCGACCGTCGCCCAAGGGCCAGAGCTGGCCGGCGATCAGGGCGCCGAGGACGCCGCCGAGGCCGGAGGAGAAGCCGTAGAACAGGCCCTGCGCGTGGCCGTTGAGCGGGCCCGGGAAGTGCCGGGCGAGGAGCTGCATGGCCGCGGCGAAGAAGGCGGCGAAGCTCAGCGCATGGGTGGCCTGGGCCACCAGCATGACCGGCATGTTTTCCGGCCAGAGCGCGGTGGCCCACCAGCGCAGCACCGCGCTGGCCATCGACACCAGCAGCAGCCAGCTCGGGTCCCAGCGGCGGAAGATCCGCGAGATGGTGAAGAACACCGCGACCTCGAACACCACGCCCACCGTCCACAGCAGACCCAGGGTCGAGGTCGAATAGCCGAGGCCGTCCATGTAGACCGAGAAGAAGGTGTAGTAGGGGCCGAAGGACAGCTGTTCGAGGAAGGCCGCGACCAGGAACGCGGCGACCCGCGGCTGCCGCACGATCGTCCAGAAGCCGGCGCCGGCCTTGCCGCGCGGCCCCACGTGTCCGGCGTCGCGGTTGGCGAAGGCGCTCACCGCCATCAGCGCGAACAGTGGCAGCATCGCCCAGGGCAGGATGCCGGCGCCGTGGCGTTCGATCAGCCAGCCGAAGCCGGTCGTGACCAGGATGAAGCCGATCGAGCCCCAGACCCGGATCGCGCCGTAGCGGTGCGCGTCGGCGCCGAGGTGGCCGAGCGTGATCGCCTCGAACTGCGGCATCACCGCGTTGTAGAAGAAGCAGAAGGCGATCATCGCCGCGAACAGCGTCCACTCCGGCTGCTCCGGCAGGAAGCAGGCGAAGCTCGCCACCGTCAGCACGCAGCCGATGCGCAGCCAGCGGATCGGCCGCGGCGAGGCCGCCGCGATCGTCGCCCACGCGGTCGGTGCGACCACGCGCGTCGCATACCACAGGCTCATCATCACGCTGATCGCGGTGATGCCCATGCCGCGCGACTGCAGGTGCATCGCCCAGTAGGGCGTGAACGCGCCCAGCGCCGCGTAGTAGGTGAAGTAGAAGCTCGACAGCCGCACCACCGGTGCCGCCGCCGCGATGCGGGCGTGCTCGATCATCGACGTGCCGGTGCCGTGCTCAGTCGGGATCGTAGTCGAGGTTGGAGGCCAGCCACTGCTCGACCTGCGCCAGCGGCACGCCGCGGCGCTTCGCGTAGTCCGCGGCCTGGTCCTTGCCCACGCGGCCGACCACGAAGTACTGGCTCCCGGGGTGGCTGAAGTAGTAGCCGGACACGGCCGCGGTCGGCAGCATCGCGAAGCCTTCGGTCAGCTCCATGCCGGCATTGGCCGTGGCGTCCAGCACGCTGAACAGCTGCTGCTTCGGACTGTGGTCGGGGCAGGCCGGGTAGCCGGGCGCCGGGCGGATGCCGCGGTAGGCCTCGGCGATCAGGGCCTGGTTGTCGAGCGCCTCGCCCGCCGCATAGCCCCAGAACTCCGTGCGCACGCGCCGGTGCAGGTGCTCGGCCAGGGCCTCGGCGAGGCGGTCGGCCAGGGCCTTGAGCAGGATCCCGCGGTAGTCGTCGTGATCGGCGCGGAAGCGCTCCAGGTGCGGTTCGATGCCGATGCCGGCGGTGACCGCGAACATGCCCATCCAGTCGGGTACGCCGCTGTCCTTCGGTGCGATGAAGTCGGCCAGGCAGAAGTCCGGGCGCTCGACCGGCTTGTCGACCTGCTGGCGCAGGAAGGGCACGGTGACGCTTTCGCCGGGCGCGACCTGGAGTTCCACGTCGTCGCCGACCGCTGCCGCCGGGAACAGGCCGAACACCGCCTTCGCGGTGAGCCACTTCTCGCGGATGATCGTGTCGAGCATGGCGCGCGCGTCGCGGTAGAGCTCGCTGGCCGCCGGTCCGACCACCGCGTCCTCGAGGATCGCCGGATAGCGCCCGGCCAGCTCCCAGGCTTGGAAGAACGGCGTCCAGTCGATGGTCTCGACCAGGTCGGCGAGCGGGTAGTCATGGAAGGTGGTGATGCCGGGCCTGGCCGGCGTTGGAGGCGTGTAGCCGTCCCAGCCGCCATCGAAGCGCTGCCCGCGCGCCTTCTGCAGGGCCACCAGCCGCTTGGCATCGCCGCGGTTGCGATGGCGCTCGCGGATCCCGGCGTAGTCCGATTCGCAGGCGGCGACGAACGGCCCGCGCAGCTCGGGCGAGACCAGCGACTGGGCCACGCCGACCGCGCGCGAGGCGTCCTTCACCCACACCGTCGGAGACCGGTAGTGCGGATCGATCTTGAGCGCGGTGTGCGCGCGCGACGTGGTGGCGCCGCCGATCATCAGCGGGATGGTGAGGCCCTGGCGCTGCATCTCGCGCGCGACATGGCCCATCTCCTCCAGCGACGGGGTGATCAGGCCGGACACCCCCACCAGGTCGGCGTTCTCCGCCACGGCGGTGTCGATGATCGTCTGCGCCGACACCATCACGCCGAGGTCGATGACCTCGAAGTTGTTGCAGGCCAGCACCACGCCGACGATGTTCTTGCCGATGTCGTGGACGTCACCCTTGACGGTGGCCATCACCACCTTGCCGTTGTTGCTGGCGGTGTCGCCGGTGCGCAGCTTCTCGGCCTCGATGTAGGGCAACAGGTGCGCCACCGCCTTCTTCATCACCCGCGCCGACTTCACCACCTGCGGCAGGAACATCTTGCCGGCGCCGAACAGGTCACCGACCACGTTCATGCCGTCCATCAGCGGACCTTCGATCACGTCCAGCGGGCGCGTGGACAGCAGGCGCGCCTCCTCGGCGTCCTCGACAACGTACTGGTCGATGCCGTGCACCAGCGCATGGCTCAGGCGCGCGCGCACGTCCTTGCCGCGCCAGGCGAGGTCCTCGGTCTTTGCCTGCCCCTTGCTGCCCTTGTAGCGCTCGGCCAGCGCCAGCAGGCGTTCGGTGGCGTCCGCGCGGCGGTTGAGGATCACGTCCTCGACGTGGTCGCGCAGCTCCGGGTCGAGGTCGTCGTAGATCGGCATGGCGCCGGCGTTGACGATGCCCATGTCCATGCCCGCAGCGATCGCGTGGTACAGGAACACCGAGTGGATCGCCTGGCGCACGGTCTCGTTGCCGCGGAAGGAGAACGAGACGTTGGAGACGCCGCCCGAGACATGGCAGTGCGGCAGCGTCGCCCTGATGACACGCGTGGCCTCGATGAAGTCCACCGCGTAGTTGTTGTGTTCGTCCAGCCCGGTGGCGACCGCGAAGATGTTCGGGTCGAAGATGATGTCCTCGGGCGGGAACCCGACCCCGTCGACCAGGATGCGGTAGGCGCGGGTGCAGATCGCGACCTTGCGTTCCGCGGTGTCCGCCTGGCCGTCTTCGTCGAAGGCCATGACCACCGCCGCGGCGCCGTAGCGCAGCACCTTGCGCGCCTGTTCGACGAAGGCCTCCTCGCCTTCCTTGAGCGAGATCGAGTTCACCACGCCCTTGCCCTGCAGGCACTTCAGCCCGGCCTCGATCACCTCCCACTTCGAGGAATCGACCATCACCGGGATGCGCGCGATGTCCGGCTCCGACGCGATCAGGGTCAGGAAGCGGGTCATCGCCTTCGCCGAATCGATCAGCCCCTCGTCCATGTTGACGTCGAGAATCTGGGCGCCGCTGGCGACCTGCTGCCGCGCGACCTCGACCGCCTCCTCGAAGCGGTCCTCCTTGATCAGCTTCCGGAACTGCGCGCTGCCGGTCACGTTGGTGCGTTCGCCGACGTTGACGAACAGCAGCTCAGGCGTGATCACCAGCGGTTCGAGCCCGGACAGCCGCGTGGACCTGGGGACGTTCATCGCGGGACCTCGGGGAAGGACAGCACTCACGCCCCAGCCCCCCACGAAGCCGGCACCCGCGGAGGGATGCCGTGCACGGCGTCGGCGATGGCCGCGATGTGCTCCGGCGTGGTTCCGCAGCAGCCGCCGACCAGGTTGAGCAGGCCGGAGCGGGCGAACTCCTGCAGGGTGTCGGCCATCTCCTCCGGGGTCTCGTCGTATTCGGCGAAGGCGTTGGGCAGCCCGGCATTCGGATGGGCGCTGACCGGGCAATCGGCGACGCGCGCCAGGGTCTCGACGTGCGGACGCAGCTCCTTCGCCCCCAGCGCGCAGTTCAGCCCGACCGACAGCGGGCGGGCGTGCGACACCGAGATCCAGAAGGCCTCCGCGGTCTGGCCGGACAGCGTGCGGCCCGAGGCATCGGTGATGGTCCCGGAGATCATCACCGGCAGGCGCGCGCCGCGCCCCTCGAATGCCTCTTCGATCGCGTACAGCGCGGCCTTGGCGTTGAGCGTGTCGAAGATCGTCTCGACCATGAGGATGTCGGCGCCGCCATCGATCAACCCGTCGATCGCCACGCGATAGTCGTCGCGCAGGGCGTCGAAGCTGGTGTTGCGGTAGCCGGGATCGCTGACGTCGGGGCTGATCGACGCGGTGCGGCTGGTGGGCCCGATCACGCCCGCGACGAAGCGCGGACGGTGCGGCGCAAGGGCCTCGGCGGCATCGCAGCACCCGCGTGCCAGGCGCGCGCCTTCCAGGTTCAGTTCGCGCACCAGGTGCGGCAGGCGGTAATCGGCCTGGCTGACGGCGGTGGCGTTGAAGGTATTGGTTTCAAGGATGTCGGCGCCGGCCGCGAGGTAGGCCTCGTGCACGCCGGCGATGACGTCGGGGCGGGTCAGGGTGAGCAGGTCGTTGTTGCCCTTGAGGTCATGCGACGCGGCGGCACCCGGCTGCAGGCTGTCGAAGCCCCCGGCGAAGCGTTCGCCGCGGTAGTCGGCTTCCTCCAGGCGGTGGCGCTGGATCATCGTGCCCATCGCGCCGTCGATGACCAGGATGCGCTCGGCCAGCGCGGCCTCGAGACGCGCCACGCGGTCGTGATGGAGCCAGGGAAGGCGGATCATGGCTTGCCCGCGATCAGGGAGACGACTTCGAAATGCGGCGGGCGTTTCTCGCGGGTGACCGTCTCGCAGGACTGCAGCGCGAGGCCGGCCTTGTCGACGAAGCGCCGCAGCTCCTTGTCGGTGAAGCCCAGGTTGACGTGGCCGAAGGCCTCAACCGCGGCGCGGTGACCGTGGCGGGCGAGGCTGGTGAGCAGCAGGCGGCCGCCGGGCCGCAGCACGCGCGCCGCCTCGGTGACCGAGAGCGCCGGCTTGGCCGCGTAGGTCAGCGCATGCATCAGCACCACCAGGTCGAAGCTGCCGTCGTCGAAGGGCAGGGCATGCATGTCGGCCTCGCGCACCTCGACGTTGCGGTAGCGCTTCAGCCGCTCCTGCGCGGCGGCCACCACGCGCGGGCTGGCGTCGATGCAGACGTAGCGCTGCGCATGCGGGGCGAGCAGCTCGGCCAGCACGCCGTCGCCGGACGCGATGTCGAGCACATCGCCGGTCTCGAGCAGCGGCAGTGCCGAACGCGCCATCGCTTCCCACGTGCGGCCGGGCGAGTAGTGGCGCTCCATGTCGCCGGCCACCGAGTCGGCCCAGTTCTGGTCGGCGGCGCGCATCGCGAGCACGCCGGCGACGCGCTCGGCATCCTGGCGCAGCAGCGGGTCGTCGCTGCCTTCGCGGAGGGTCTGCCACAGCGCACGCTGCGCCGGATCCAGGCGGTCCTCGTCGAAGCGGTAATAGGCCGAGACGCCGGCGCGCCGGTCACGCACCAGCCCGGCGTCCTTCAGCCGCGCCAGGTGGGTGGACACGCGCGGCTGGGCCAGCCGGGTGATCGCCGACAGCTCGGCGACCGTGAGTTCTTCGCCGTCGAGCAGCGCCAGCAGGCGCACCCGGGTGGCGTCGGCAAGCACCTTGAGGTGACTCGACCAGGCTTCGAGATCCATTGATATATCTTCGCATCGCGATATAGCGATGCATTGTTCAACGCCGTCCGCGCCCGGTCAAGGCCGCGCGCGGCTGCCCGCGGCGCCCCGGCGCCCGCCGAGTGTCGATGCCGGACGGCGGGCAGGCTAGAATGGCGCTCTTGTTTTCAGGCCGTCGCAGGCGCGGCGCATACAGGAGCAGCGCGTGGATTTCAGCTTCACCGAAGAACAGTTGATGATCCAGGACGTGGCCCGCCGCATCGCGCAGGAGAAGATCGCGCCGAGCGCCGAGCACCACGACCGCACCGGCGAATTCCCGCTCGACAATATCCGCCTGCTGGGCGAGAACGGGCTGATGGGCATCGAGGTGCCGGCGGAGTACGGCGGCGCGGGCATGGATCCGGTGGCCTACGTGCTGGCCATGGTCGAGGTGGCTGCAGCCGACGCCGCGCATTCCACGATCATGTCGGTCAACAACTCGCTGTTCTGCAACGGCATCCTGACCCACGGCACCGAGGAGCAGAAGACGCTCTACGTCTCGGCCATCGCCGAGGGCCGCGAGATCGGCGCCTTCGCGCTGACCGAGCCGCAGTCCGGATCGGACGCCACCGCCATGCGCTGCCGCGCCGTCAGGCAGGCCGACGGCAGCTACGTCGTCAACGGCAAGAAGAGCTGGATCACCTCCGGCCCGGTGGCGAAGTACATCGTGCTGTTCGCCATGACCGACCCGGACAAGGGCGCGCGCGGCATCACCGCCTTCGCGATCGACACCACGCGCCAGGGCTTCGCCCGCGGCAAGACCGAGCCCAAGCTCGGGATCCGCGCCTCGGCCACCTGCGAGATCGAGTTCGACGGCTACGTGGTCAAGCCCGATGAAGTGCTGGGCAAGGAAGGCGAGGGCTTCAGGATCGCCATGGGCGTGCTCGACGCCGGTCGCATCGGCATCGCCTCCCAGGCCATCGGCATCGCCCGCGCGGCCTACGAGGCGACGCTCGAGTACGTCAGGGAGCGCAAGGCCTTTGGTGCGCCGATCGGCACCTTCCAGATGACCCAGGCCAAGATCGCCGACATGAAGTGCAAGCTCGACGCGGCCCTGCTGCTGACGCTGCGCGCGGCGTGGGTGAAGGGCCAGGGCCAGCGCTTCAGCAACGAGGCCGCGATCGCCAAGCTCGCCGCGTCCGAAGCGGCCATGTGGATCACCCACCAGGCGCTGCAGATCCACGGCGGAATGGGCTATTCGAAGGAAATGCCGATCGAACGCTATTTCCGCGATGCCAAGATCACCGAGATCTACGAGGGCACCAGCGAGATCCAGCGGCTGGTGATCGCCCGGCATGAGACCGGGCTGCGCTGACGCATCGACGACCGTGCAGCCCGTGCGCAAACCCTGCCATTGCCCGCGTCCCGTGCCGATCCCGATCCCGGGCCGCGGCGCGGCGGCGCGACGCCGTTCCTGACGAACCGACTCCCTTGGCCCGTGCCTGTGCGCGGGCCTCATTGCATCCGGATACCGACATGAGTACTGCATCGAAGAAGGCTCCTGCCCGCCCCGCAAAAGCCACCACCGGCGACCGCCGCGCGGCGGCGCGCGACAGCCGGTTGCTCGAACCCGTGCTGGCCGCCGTGCGCAAGCGCGCGGGCAAGTCCGGTGGCGACGACGCCGCCACCTTTGCCGCGGCCTTCTACCAGCGCATGGGCGAGGACGAGATCAGCCTCCACGAGGCTGACGGCTGGGCCGCGCTCTCGACCGACTTCCTCGCCTCGATCGGCAAGCGCAAGGCCGGCAGCGCCAGCGTGCGCCTGTTCAATCCGACCCTGGCCTCGCACGGCTGGGAGACCCAGCACACGGTGCTGCAGATCGCCAACGACGACATGCCGTTCCTCGTCGACTCGGTGACCATGGCGCTGTCCGAACTCGGGATCGGCGTGCACGTGCTCGGTCACCCGGTGGTGCAGCTCGGGCGCGACCGCGCCGGCAAGCTGACCGGCGTCGGCCAGGGCACGCCCGAATCGCTGATGCACCTGGAGATCGACCGCCAGACGCCCGAAGGCTGCGCGCGCGTCGAGGCCGCGGTGCGCGGCGTGCTCGAGGACGTGCGCCTGATCGTGGGCGACTGGCAGGCGATGCGCACGCGCATGGAAGAGGTCGCCGAGGGCCTGTCGGGCGCGGCGCTGCCGGTTTCCGAGGCCGAGCGCGCGGAAATCCAGGCCTTCCTGCGCTGGGCCGCCGACAACCACTTCACCTTCTTCGGCTACCGCGAGTACGAGGTGGTCAGGAAGGGCCGCGACGACGTGCTGCAGGCGGTCGAAGGCAGCGGCCTGGGCCTGCTGCGCTGCCGCGACGTCGGCAAGCCGCGCCTGCTCAGCACCGTGGGCGCGCAGCGCACCGAGCGCACCATCGAGCCGCTGATCCTGACCAAGACCAACGCGCGGTCCACCATCCACCGTCCCGGCTACATGGACTACATCGGCCTGCTCGGCTTCGACGCCAAGGGCACCCGCGCGGTCACCGAGAAGCGCTTCCTCGGGCTCTACACCTCGAGCGCCTACAACCGCCGTCCCTGGGACATCCCGATCGTGCGCGAGCGCTACGAGCAGGTGATGGGCTCCTCCGGCCTGGCCGACACCGGCCACAGCGGCAAGGCGCTCAAGCACATCCTCGAATCGCTGCCGCGCGACGAGCTGTTCCAGGCCTCCAGCGGCGAGCTGCAGCGCGTGGCCAGCGGCATCCTCGGCCTGCAGGAGCGCGTGCGCAGCCGCGTCTTCCTGCGCCGCGACCACTATGGCCGCTTCTACTCGGTGCTCGGCTACGTGCCGCGCGACCGCTACAACACCGAGGTCCGCCTGCGTGTCGAGGCGATGCTCAAGGAGGTCCTGGGCGCCGACCACGTCGACACCAATGTCACCCTGGGCGAATCGCCGCTGGCCCAGCTGCACATGCTGGTGCGCCCGCGCACCGGCGAGGCGGTCGAGGTCGACGAGGCCGCGCTGCAGGCGCGCCTGGCCGCGATCGTGCGCAACTGGCAGGACGACCTGCGCGAGGCCCTGATCGGAAGCGAGGGCGAGGCGCGCGGCCTGGCGCTGGCGTCCACCTGGGGGCGCGCGCTGCCGGCACCGTACATCGAACGCGCGACCCCGGCCGTGGCGGCCGGCGACGTCGCCCGGCTCGACGCGCTGACCGGGCCGGAGGACCTCCGCCTCAGCCTGCAGCGCGCCGTGCTGCACCGCCCGGGCGAGAGCGTGCTGCGCCTCAAGCTGTACCGGGCCGGCGGCGACATCGCGCTGTCGGAAGTGCTGCCGATGATGGAGAACATGGGCCTGCGGGTCATCGCCGAGCATCCGCACCGGCTCGAGGTCGCGGCGGCCGACGGCGGCGCGCCGCGCGTGGCCTATATCCAGGACTTCGAGGTCGAGGTGGCCGGCGGGGTCGAGCCCGATGCCGCCCGCTTCGAGGACGGCTTCGCCAGCATCTGGCGCGGCGACGCCGAGAACGACGGCTTCAACCGGCTGGTCGCGTCGGCCGGCCTGGGCTGGCGCCAGGTGTCGATGCTGCGCGCCTACTGCAAGTACCTGCTGCAGGTCGGCGTGCCGTTCTCGCAGGCCTACGTCGAGGAGACCCTGGTCCGCAATCCGAAGCTCGCGGCCAAGCTGGTCGAGCTGTTCGAGGCGCGCTTCGATCCCGCCGTGGCCGACAAGGCCCGCCGCGCCGCCATCGATGTCGCGCACGCCGGGATCCGCGAGCTGCTGGAGGGCGTGGCCAGCCTCGACGAGGACCGCATCGTGCGCAGCTACGTCGGCGTGATCGACGCGACGCTGCGCAACAACTATTACCAGCTCGACGGCGAGGGACGGCCGAAGGACTACATCGCCTTCAAGTTCGACTCGGCCCGCGTTCCCGACCTGCCCAAGCCGCGTCCCTACCGCGAGATCTTCGTCTGCGGTCCGCGCGTCGAGGGCACCCACCTGCGCTTCGGCCCGGTGGCGCGTGGCGGCCTGCGCTGGTCCGACCGCCGCGAGGACTTCCGCACCGAGGTGCTGGGCCTGGTCAAGGCGCAGATGGTGAAGAACACGGTGATCGTTCCGGTCGGCTCCAAGGGCGGCTTCATCGTCAAGCGTCCGCCGGTTGGCGGCGACCGCGACGCCCAGCAGGCCGAGGGCATCGCCTGCTACAGGCGCTTCATCAGCGGCCTGCTCGACCTGACCGACAACCTGACCGTCGACGGCGCCATCGTGCCGCCGAAGGACGTGGTGCGCCACGACGATCCGGATCCCTACATGGTGGTGGCGGCCGACAAGGGCACCGCGACCTTCTCCGACATCGCCAACGGCATCTCCCGCGAGTACGGCTACTGGCTCGACGATGCCTTCGCCTCGGGCGGCTCGGTCGGCTATGACCACAAGGGCATGGGCATCACCGCGCGCGGCGCCTGGGAGTCGGTCAAGCGCCACTTCCGCGCGATGGGCATCGACTGCCAGAAGCAGGACTTCACCGCGGTCGGCATCGGCGACATGTCCGGCGACGTGTTCGGCAACGGCATGCTGCTGTCGAAGCACATCCGCCTGGTGGCGGCCATGGACCACCGCCACATCTTCGTCGACCCCGATCCGGACGCGGCGATCTCGTACCGGGAGCGCCAGCGGCTGTTCCAGGTGCCGCGCTCGAGCTGGGACGACTACGACAAGTCGCTCATCAGCCAGGGCGGCGGCGTGTTCGCGCGCAGCCTGAAGTCGATCCCGGTGTCCCCGGAGATGCGCGAGGCCCTGGGTCTTGCCGACGGCACCACCGCGATGAGCCCGAACGAGCTGATGTCGGCGGTGCTGAAGGCGCCGGTCGACCTGCTGTGGAACGGCGGCATCGGCACCTACGTCAAGGGCGCGGGCGAAACCCACGCCGACGTGGGTGACCGCGCCAACAACGCCATCCGCGTCAACGGCGGCGAGCTGCGCTGCCGCATCGTGGGCGAGGGCGGCAACCTGGGCATGACCCAGTGCGGCCGCATCGAGGCCGCGCAGGCCGGCGTCCTGCTCAACACCGACTTCATCGACAACTCCGCCGGCGTGGACACCTCCGACCACGAGGTGAACATCAAGATCCTGCTCAACGCGCAGGTGCAGGCCGGCAAGCTGAAGCTCGCCGACCGCAATGCGCTGCTCAAGGCGATGACCGACGAGGTCGCCGGCCTGGTGCTCAACGACAACTACCGCCAGAACCAGGCGATCAGCCTGATGGAGCGGATGAGCGTGTCGCGGCTGGGCTCCAAGCAGCACTTCATCCAGACCCTGGAATCGCAGGGCCTGCTCGACCGCCAGATCGAGTACCTGCCCAGCGACGCCGAGCTCGCCGAGCGCAAGGCGCGCGAGCAGGGCCTGACGCGTCCGGAGCTGGCCGTGCTGCTGTCGTACTCGAAGCTGGTCGCGTTCGAGCAGCTGCTCAACTCGGACATACCCGAGGATCCCTACCTGTCGCGCGAGCTGCAGCGCTACTTCCCGCAGCCGCTGCAGGCGAAGTACGCCAAGGCGATGGAGCAGCACCGGCTGAAGCGCGAGATCATCGCCACCGCGGTGACCAACTCGACCATCAACCGCATGGGCGCGACCTTCCTGCTGCGCATGCAGGAAGACAGCGGGCGCACGCCGGCCGAGGTGGCCAAGGCGTTCACGGTCACCCGCGAGACCATCGAGGCGCGCACGCTGTGGGCGCAGATCGATGCGCTCGACGGCAAGGTGCACGAGTCGGTGCAGATCGACGCCCTGCAGGTGATCTGGGCGCTGCAGCGCTCCTTCACCCGCTGGCTGCTGGCGCGTCCCGGCGCGCTGCCGACCATCACCAGCGCGGTGGAGCGTTACCACGACGGCTTCCAGGCGATCTATGCCGGCGAGGACATCCTGACCGCTGCGCAGCGCCCCGCCTACGAGCAGTCGCTCGTCGACTGGCGCGCCAAGGGCGTGCCGGACGGGCTGGCCAGCCAGCTGGCGGCCCTGCCGTACCTCGAGGCCAGCCCCGACATCATCGAGCTGGCGCGCGAGCGCAAGCGCAAGCCGGTCGAGGTGGCGCGGGTGTACTTCCGCCTGGCCGACGCGCTCAACCTGCCGTGGCTGGTGCGCCAGATCGACCAGCTCGCGGTCGACGGGCGCTGGCATGCGGTCGCCCGCGGGGCGCTGCGTGACGAGCTCGCCGCGCAGCAGCGCGCCCTGGTCGGGCAGGTGCTGTCGATGCCGGGTCGCGACGCGGACGCCAAGGTGGCGCAGTGGATCGGTCGCGACGATGCCGCGCTGCGCTTCACCCTCGGCATGCTGGCCGAGCTCGCCGCGCAGACCACGCTGGACTACCCGACCGCCTCGGTCGCGGTGCGGCGCCTGGCGCAGCTCGCCAGCGCGGGCTGAGCCAGCGGCCCGCCCTCCCTCCGCGCCGCGGGGGAGGGCGGGGCTTTACCGGCCAGGGGCCCGCGGTATGCTGCGGGCATGACCGGATCGCCGCGCATCGCCTTCCTCGCCAGTCCCGCCGCCGACGCGCAGGCCGCGCTGGCCCGCTTCACCGCCCGCCACGGCCAGTGCGCCCCGGACGCGTCCGACATCATCTGCGCCCTGGGCGGCGACGGGTTCATGCTGCAGACGCTGCATCGCCACGGTGCGCTGGGCAAGCCGGTCTACGGGCTCAAGCTCGGAACCGTCGGCTTCCTGATGAACCATTACCAGGGCGAGGCCGGCAGCGTGCCGGACCTGATGTCGCGGCTGGAAGGGGCCGAGCCGGCCGTGCTGCGGCCGCTGGAGATGGTGGCGGCCACCGAATCCGGCGCCAGCGTCGGATCGCTCGCCTACAACGAAGTGTCGCTGCTGCGCCAGACGCGCCAGGCGGCGCATGTCTCGATCGAACTCAACGGCCAGGTGCGGCTTGACGAGCTGGTCTGCGACGGCGTGATGCTGGCCACGCCCGCGGGCAGCACCGCGTACAACTATTCCGCGCACGGTCCGATCCTGCCGCTGGGCAGCAGCGTCGTGGCGCTCACCCCGATCGCCGCGTTCCGCCCGCGGCGCTGGCGCGGCGCGCTGCTGAAGGCCGACACGGTGGTGCGCTTCCGCGTGCTCGATCCCTACAAGCGGCCGGTGAGCGCGACGGCCGATTCGCACGAGGTGCGCGACGTGGTCGAGGTGACCATCCAGGAGTCGCGAGACCGCACGGTGACCCTGCTGTTCGACCCGGAGCACAACCTGGAAGAACGCATCCTCAGCGAGCAGTTCGAGACCTGAGGCGTCTCGCCCCCTGCGACCGGCATCACGCATACTCGCGCCATGCCATCCGACGTCCTTCCGCCGCTGATCGTCGCCATCTCGTCCAGGGCGCTGTTCGACCTCGAGGACAGCCACGCGCTGTTCGAGCGCGACGGCATCGAGGCCTATGCCGAACACCAGCGCATCAACGAGGACGAGATCCTCGAGCCGGGCATCGCCTTCCCGCTGGTGCGCAAGCTGCTCGCGCTCAACGAGGGTGCGTCGCCCGAGGCGCCGCGGGTGGAAGTCATCCTGCTGTCGCGCAACTCGGCCGACACCGGCCTGCGCATCTTCAACGCCATCCAGCACCACGGCCTGGCCATCTCGCGCGCGACCTTCACTTCGGGCGAGCCGACCTGGCCCTACATCCGCCCCTTCGGCGCCCAGCTGTTCCTGTCGGCCAACCCGGAGTCGGTGCGCGCCGCGCTGGTGAACGGCGTGGCGGCCGCGACCATCCTGCCGGCCAAGGCGCCGGCGCACCGGCATGACCAGCTGCGCATCGCCTTCGACGGCGACGCGGTGATCTTCGGCGACGAGGGCGAGCGGGTCTCGCGCGAGTCCGGCATCGAGGCCTTCCACCGCCACGAGATCGAGCGGGCGCGCGAGCCGCTGTCCGGAGGGCCGTTCCGCGGCTTCCTCGACGCGCTGCACCACCTGCAGGCGGCCTATCCGCCCGGCGAGGCCTCGCCGATCCGCACCGCGCTGGTGACCGCGCGCTCGGCGCCTGCGCACGAGCGGGTGATCCGCACCCTCCGCGAGTGGGGCGTGCGCCTGGACGAGGCGCTGTTCCTGGGCGGGCGCGCGAAGGGGCCCTTCCTCGACGTCTTCGGCGCCGACATCTTCTTCGACGATTCGCAGCACAACATCGACTCGGCGCGCCAGCACGTGACCACCGGCCACGTGCCCCACGGAGTGTCGAACCCGGTCTGAGGCCGAGCGCCCGGGTCCGTGTTAATATTCGCCGGCGTTCTGCGAAATTTGCCGCGAATCACTTCGTTTTGACGAAGTTCGCGCGCTGCCGCTGCCACCAGGCAGGGCCCGTGGACGTCCATGCCCGGGTTTGGCAGGAACGGAGCCAGGCTCCGGTCGGCAGTCCGACACCACTTCCAGCAATCCATCGGGCGGCCCGCCGCAGGCGGGCTTCCGTGCGCCCGCCGGCCCTCGCGTCGACCCCCGGCTGGCGCGTCCGCGCTTATGCGCCTGGCGACGACCCTCCGGGGTGCGCGCCACGAACAGGAGACCCGAATCCATGACCCAACGCATCGCCGTCCTCGGCGCCGGCCCCAGCGGCCTGGCCCAGCTTCGTGCCTTTGACGCCGCCCGCCGCGCCGGCGCCGACGTCCCCGAGATCGTCTGCTTCGAGAAGCAGTCCGACCTCGGCGGGATGTGGAACTACACCTGGCGCACCGGCCTGGACCAGCACGGCGAGCCGGTGCACGCCAGCATGTACCGCTACCTCTGGTCGAACGGACCCAAGGAGTGCCTGGAGTTCGCCGACTACAGCTTCGAGGAGCATTTCGGTCGCCCGATCGCCTCGTATCCGCCGCGGCCCGTGCTGCGCGACTACATCATGGGCCGGATCGAGCGCAGCAACCTGCGCCACCAGATCCGTTTCAACACCGCGGTGCATTCGGTCGAGTACAGCGAGGACACCGGCAAGTTCACCGTGACCGTGCGCGAGCTCGAGGACGACCGCATGGTGAGCGAGGAGTTCGACTGGGTGGTGGTCGCGACCGGCCATTTCTCCACGCCCAACGCGCCCGCCTTCGAAGGCCTGTCGCAGTTCCCCGGCCGCGTGCTGCACGCGCATGACTTCCGCGACGCCTGCGAGTTCACCGGCAAGGACCTGCTGCTGGTGGGCAGCAGCTATTCGGCCGAGGACATCGGCACCCAGTGCCACAAGTACGGCGCGAAGTCGGTGACCTTCAGCTACCGCAGCGCACCGATGGGCTACGACTGGCCGGAGGCCTTCAGCGAGCGTCCGCTGCTGCTGCGCGTGGAGGGCAACACCGCGCACTTCGCCGACGGCAGCTGCCAGGAGGTGGACGCGATCATCCTGTGCACCGGCTACCAGCACCACTTCCCGTTCCTGCCCGACGGGCTGACCCTGCGCACCAGCAACCGCCTGTATCCGCAGGAGCTGTACAAGGGCGTGTTCTGGATCGACAACCCGAAGCTCGTCTACCTGGGCATGCAGGACCAGTACTACACCTTCAACATGTTCGACGCGCAGGCCTGGTTCGCGCGCGACGTGATCCTGGGCCGCACCGCGCTGCCAGGGACCGACGCCATGCGCGCCGACAGCGAGGCCTGGTTCGCGCGCGAGAACGCCTGCGCCGGCAGTGACGACGACATCGACTTCCAGGCCGCCTACGTGCGCGACCTGGTCGATCGCAGCGACTATCCCGAGTTCGCGATCGAAGAGGTGGCGGGCATGCTCAAGCAGTGGCAGCGCGACAAGAAGGCCGGGATCCTCGACTATCGCGACCGGAGCTACCGCTCGACGATCACCGGGACTCTTGCGCCACGGCACCACACCCGCTGGATGGAGGCGATGGACGATTCGCTGGACGCCTTCCTGCGCAAGGACGCGCAGCCCGGGACCGTGCCGGTGGAAGCCGCCGGAGGTCCGGCCTTGCGCGTGCAGCCGGCGCCCACGCGCGCTACAGCCCCCGCGCCGGAGCCCGAGCTGGCCTGATCAGGGCAGGGTGGCCCCCGGCGCATCGGCCGGGGGCAGGCGGATCTCGGACAGACGCCAGCGCAGGCCCTGGCGCGTCAGCACCAGCGTGAGTGCACTGCCGTCATCGAGCGTCACGATGGCCGAGCTGCGGGAGAGCGATTCATAACGCAGGCGTGGCGCTGTTGCAGATGCGGCCGCTGCGTCGGCCCGTGCGCTGCCTGTGGCGCCGGTGCCGGTAACTGCGCGCGAACGCGGCGGCTCGTTGCTGGCGCGCTCCCAGACTTTGCGGCCTTCCATCAGTGCGGCCAGGCCGGTGGGCGTGACCATGGCGTCGACCAGCCCGCCCGCCAGCCCGGTGGCCACGGTCAGCCCGAAGGCCGCGAACGGTCCCGTCTGCGCCTCTACGCCGGCGGCGCGGACGATGCGGTCCTGCACCTGCGGCTTGAGGCTGGCGCGCAGCGCGGGAAAGTCGACGTACCGCGCCAGTGCGCGGGCGTCGCCGGCGTCCACCGCCTGGCGGATGCCGGCCACCGCCCGCCAGGGCCCGCTGGCGGTCCAGGCAAGCAGCGCAAGCAGCACCGCCGCCACGATCCAGCCGGCGAGCCTGAGCCTGCGGGTATCGGTCATCTCAGAACTCCAGGTCGAGTGCCGCGCACAGATAGTCGACGAAGGGCGCGAGGTCGCGCAGGTCCTTCGCCAGCACCTGGCGCAGTCGCGGGCCGGTGACCGTGTCGTCGTCCAGCGGACGCCAGGCGACGAAGCTGCGGTGGCGCAGGTCGTCGATGAAGGCGAAGTCGGCCGGGAAGCCGCGCGGCGGGCGCACCAGCCGGTCCTCGTCGTCGAGCGTGTAGCGGCGGCGGAACGCGGGCGCGTGCGCGGCGGCCTGCCAGCCGGCGGGGTTGTCGACGATGAACTGGCGGATGGTGCGCAGGTTCGGTGATTCGGGGCGCCAGATGCCGGCGCCGACGAAGCAGCCGCCGGGCTGGATGTGCAGGTAGTACAGCGGCGTCGCCAGCTCCTGCCGGCGCGCGTGGAACAGCCGCGCGCCCTGCCAGGTCTTGTACGGGCTCTTGTCGTTGGCGAAGCGGGTATCGCGCTGGATCCGGTAGAGCGAGCCGCCGACGGCGCGCGGGTCCGCGCGGAACTGGAGGCTGACGGCCGCGAGGTCGGGCTGGAGGTCGGTGATGAGCCGCTGCAGCGGGTCGCGCACGTGCGCGTCGTACTCGTGCTTGTGCGCGTGGAACCAGGCGCGCTCGTTGTGACGCGCCAGCGCGCGCAGGAAGCGGAAGGTGTGGGGGGTGAAGTAGCTGGTCATGGCGTCGCGTTTGCGTGGTCGGGGCCATCGGCTCCAGCAGTGCCGGCGGTCGCGTCGCCGCCCGTGGGCAGGCCGGCCGCGAGCTCGCGACCCCACCGCTCCAGGCGGTCGAGCAGGGCCCGGCGCCCGGCGTCGCCCGTCGTCTCCGCGCGCAGCCGCGCGATATCGGCGAAGTAGGCTTCGAAGGTGCATTCGGACAGTCCGGCGTCGGCATGCAGACGTTGGCGGCGATAGTCGTCCCAGCGCGCGCGGTCCGCGGCGTCGAGCGTATCGGGCCAGTTGCGGGCGCGGTAGCGGAACAGCAATTCGCCAAGTCGCGGATCCTGGAAACCGAAATCGCCCGCGCCGAGCTGCCCGGGCGGGGTCGCACGCACCCGGGCCATGCGCGCCTTGTCGCCGTCGCCGATGAAGCCGTCGTAGAGCGCGGCGTCGACGTCGGGCCGTGCGCGCGCGTCCTGGTCGCGGGCGAAGACGCGGCGGACCTTTTCCGCGAGGATCGGGCCGTGCGCGCGGATGCGCTCGGCGCGCGCCTCGGCCACCGCGCGGTCGATGCCCATGCGTTCGAAATCGGCCGGCCTGAGGTGGTTCCACTGCACCAGCGCGGGGCACCGGTTGGTGTGCACTTCCTTCAGCGGAACCCGCGACACGCCCGGCGGCAGGTCGGCCGCACGTACGTACAGCCGCGCGGCGATCGCCTCCGGCGAGAGCGACAGCAGCTCGTCGGGCTCGCTGTCCAGGTCGTAGACGATCACCCGGCTGGCGATCTGCGGATGCACCGCCACCGGCACCACCGCCGCCGCGCACATGCGCGCGGCCGGATAGCGCTGCGATACGTGCAGGACGGGCGTCATCGCGATCGGATCGAGCAGCCCGGCCACGTGGCGCTTGCCGCGCAGCGCCAGCGCGTACTGCCACAGGCGCGGCTGGGCGGTGCGGAACAGGCGCGCCAGGCCGATCAGCGCGCGCACGTCCGACAGCGCCTCATGGGCATCGCCGATGCGCACGCCGTTGGCTTCGGCCAGGTGCTCGAGGCGGAAGGACGTGGCGCCGTCCTCGCGCAGCGGCCATTGCAGCCCCTCGGGCCGCAGCGCGTGGGCCAGGCGCATGACGTCGAGCAGGTCCCAGCGGCAGTTGCCGTTGCGCCATTCGCGCTCGTAGGGATCGTGGAAGTTGCGGAACAGCCCGTGGCGGACGAACTCGTCGTCGAAGCGCAGCGAGTTGTAGCCGAGCGTGCAGGTGCCCGGTCGCGACATCTCCTCGGCGATGCGGGTGAAAGCCTCGGCCTCGGTGAGCCCCGCAAGCGCGTCCTGTGGCGCCAGGCCGGTGACCATGGACGCGCCCGGGGAGGGCAGCAGGTCGTCGGCCGGGCGCACGAGGAATTCGATCGGCTCGCCCAGCTCGCGCAGCTCGGTATCGGTGCGAATCGCGGCAAACTGCGCGATGCGCGTGCGCCGCGGATCCGTGCCCCAGGTCTCGAGGTCGTAGAACAGGAAACTGTCGGTCACGGGTGCGTGATCCGAACGCGAAAGCGATCGCGGCTGTAGCCGCTCCTACAGAACAGGTGCGCGCTCATGGGCCGGCGTCCAGCGGCGCCAGCGCCTGCTCGATCGCGCCGTCCAGCGCGGGAATGTCGATCCCGGCCAGCGAGGCGCGGCCGCGGGTCGCGTCCTCGAGGATCCGCCGCTGGATTTCGCTGCGCTCGAGCGCGAGCGAGTAGGGGATGCGCATGAAGGTCACCATCGCGTAGTGCGGGATGAAGCGCGTCGGGTGGCGCGCCTGCAGCGCCAGCTCGAGCTCGCGCTGCAGCAGGAAGCCCGGATCGTCGACCAGGTCGCGCATCTCGATGTAGTTGTCGAGCGCCATCTTCTGGATGGCGGTCGCATCGGGCATGCGCTGGGCCTCGAAGGCGGCGTAGGCCGTGGCCAGGTCGGGCGTCGCGTCGAGGTGCCCCGCCAGCGCCACGCAGTCCTCGAAGGCGCAGTTCATGCCCTGGCCGTGGAAGGGCACCATCGCGTGGGCGGCATCGCCGATCAGCACCGCGTCGCCGCCAAGGTGCCAGCGGTCCAGGTACAGCGTGCCCAGCGTGCCGATCGGGTTGGCCTCGAAGTCGTGCACGAGCTCGGGGATGAGCGGCAGCGCATCGGCGAAATCGCGCTCGAACAGCGCGAGCGCGGCCGCGGCATCCGGCACGGTCTCGAAGCTCGGGTCGCCGTCGCCCTGGTCCTCGAGCGCCATGAACAGGGTCACGGTGAAGGTGCGCTCGTCGTTGGGCAGCGCGATGCACATGTAGCGGCCGCGCGGCCAGATGTGCAGCGCGTTGGGCTCGATGCGAAAGCCGCCGTCCGCGGCCGGCGGGATCTCCAGCTCCTTGTAGCCGTGTCCGAGCCACTCGGTGCGTTCGCCAAGCCCGGTCCGTGCATGCATCTGCGCGCGCAGGCTGGAGCCAGCACCGTCGCAGCCGATGAGCGTGCTGAAGCCGACCCGGTGCAGTTCGCCGCCGCCGCGGTAGAAGGCACGCTTTGCCGGAAAGTCCACCGCCTCGAGGCGACGGTCGAAATGGATCGTCGCACCGGCCGCCTCGGCGGCGTTGATCAGGGTCACGTTGAGTTCGCCGCGGCTCACCGACCAGATCACCTCGCGGTCGTCGCGGCCATAGCGCTGCAGCTGCGGCGTGCCCGCGCGCGGATGCACCATGCGGCCGCGCATCATCACCGCCTGCGCCAGCACGTCGCGGTCGGCGTCCGCCGCGCGCAGCGCGTGCAGGCCACGCTCGGCCAGGGCCAGGTTGATCGAGCGCCCGCCGGCGAAGCCGTGCAGCCGCGGGTCGCCGCGGCTTTCGTAGACCTCGACCGTCCAGCCGCGCTGCGCGAGCAGGGTGGCCATCAGCGCGCCCGCCAGGCCTGCGCCGATGATGGTCGCTTCGCGATCGCCGGTGGCGCCGGTGGCCGCGGTTGCGCGGGGGGAGGCGGTGCCGGTCACGCCCGGCCCTCGCGCCAGGCTTCGGTGGCGCGCACGAAACGCAGCACGTCGGCGTGGCTGTTGTACATCGGCACCGGCGAGATGCGGATCACGTCGGGCTCGCGCCAGTCCCCGAGCACGCCCTGCGCCGACAGCGATTCGAACAGCGAGCGTCCGGCCTCGCGCCCGCTCAGGCCGCGCCCCTCGAGCACGCGCAGCGACAGCTGTGCTCCGCGTTGCGCCGGATCACGCGGCGTGGCGATGCGCAGCGTGCCCGCCAGGCGCTGCCCGATGAGGGTCTCGAGATAGCCCGTGAGCGAGCGCGACTTCGCGCGCAGCGTCTCCATGCCCACGCGGTCGAACAGCTCCAGCGAGGCGCGCAGCGGTGCCAGCCCGAGGATCGGCGGATTGCTCATCTGCCAGCCGTCGGCGCCCGGCGTGGGCTCGAACTCGGGTGCCATGCGGAAGCGCGTCGCCTCGTCGTGCCCCCACCAGCCGGCGAACCGGGGACGATCGGTGCGCGCATGGCGCGCGTGCACGAAGCATCCCCCGACCGCACCGGGCCCGGCGTTGAGGTATTTGTAGTGGCACCACACCGCGAAGTCGGGGCCATCGTCGTGCAGGCGCAGCGCGAGGTTGCCCGCGGCGTGCGCCAGGTCGAAGCCCACCAGCGCGCCGGCGGCGTGCGCGAGCCGCGTGATCTCCCCGATGTCGAAGGCCTGCCCGCTGCGGTACTGCACGCCGGGCCACAGCACCAGCGCCAGGCGCGGCCCGTGCTCTTCGATCGCGCGCGCGATGGCCTCCATCGAGAACGTGCCCTCGGGCAGGTCGGGCTGCAGCTCGATCAGGTCGGTGGCCGGATCGAAGCCATGGAAGCGCAGCTGCGACTCCAGCGCGTAGCGGTCCGACGGAAACGCGCCGGCTTCCATCAGGATCGCCGGCCGTTCGCGCGTCGGACGGTAGAAGCTCACCAGCATGAAGTGCAGGTTGGCGGTCAGCGAGTTCATCGCCACCACCTCCGCAGGCTCCGCTCCCATCACCCGCGCCAGCGGATCGCGCAGCAGCGCGTGGTAGGGCATCCACTGCGTGGTCCCTGTGAAGTGCGCTTCCACCGCCTCGGCCGCCCACTTGTCGAGCACGTCCTCCACGTGCGCCCGCGCCGCCTTCGGCTGGAGCCCCAGCGAGTTGCCGACGAAGTACGCCTGCTCGCCGTCGCCGTGGCGCGGGACGTGGAACTCGGCGCGTATCCCGCGCAGCGGATCGGCGTCGTCAAGGGTTGCAGCGTGCCGGTCGGTGTACAGGTCTGTCATGGAAGAAGCCTTTGCCACGGATTTGCGCGGATGCGCACGGATTTACACGGATGGAGCCAGAGAACCAGATGGGGAGAGTGCCCTTGAATCTGCTTTCGCGTGATCCGCGTGAATTCGTGCGCATGCGCGTAGATCCGTGGCAGAAAGCTCCTCACGTAAACCTTGACATCGGCAGGCCCAGCCATTCCAGCGCAGTGCCGTGGTAGAGGCGGGCCTGGGCGGCGGGGTCGAGGTGGAGGGCGTCGATGCCGGCGCCGGGGTGCTGCTCGCCGAGCGGGAAGGGGTAGTCGGTGCCGAGCATCACGCGGTCGACCCCGCAGGTGTCGAGCAGGTACTGCAGGGCGCGGTCGTCGGCCACCCAGGAGTCGAAGTAGAGGCGCGACAGGTACTCGCGCGGGTTGCGCGGGTTGTCGGTGGCCACCAGGTCCGGGCGCATGTTGAAGCCGTGCTCGATGCGGCCGATGGTGTAGGGGAAGCTGCCGCCGCCGTGCGCCATGCAGATCTTCAGCTTCGGCAGGCGTTCCAGCACGCCGCCGAAGACCAGCGAGCAGGCCGCGCGCGACTGCTCAGCCGGCATGCCCACCAACCACGGCAGCCAGTACTTCGGCATGGTGGCGGTGCCCATCATGTCCCAGGGATGCACCAGGATCGCGGCCCCCAGGTCGGCGGCGGCCTCGAAGAACGGGAACAGTTCCGGCGCGTCCAGGTTCCAGTGGATGTCGGGCGAGACCTGCACGTGCGAGCCGATCTGCACGCCCTGCAGGCCGAGCTGGTCCATGCAGCGCTCGAGTTCCTGCACCGCCAGCCGCGGCGACTGCAGCGGCACGGTGCCGATGCCGGCGTAGTGGCGCGGATGCGCGCGGCATGTTTCGGCCATGTGGTCGTTGAGCGCCTGGTGCAGCTCCAGCGCCTGGTGCGGCCGGGCCCAGTAGCTGAACATCACCGGCACCGTGCTGATCACCTGCACCTGGACGCCGAAGCGCGCGTAGTCGTCGATGCGTTCCTGCGCGTCCCAGGTCTTGGACCAGATCTCGCGGAAGAAGCGCCCGTCCTTGTAGATGCGGTGGCGGCCGTCCTCGGTGTGGTGGATCACCGGGAAGCGCTCGTCGCCGTACTTGCGCGCGAGGTCGGGCCAGTCGCGCGGCAGGTAGTGGGCGTGGATGTCGATCTTCAGCATGTCAGGTGATGTCGGCCTGCGAGTCGGCCTGCATCTCGTAGCGCGTCGGCCGCGGGTTGAGGTGGCCGCAGGCCTTGCAGGTGCGCAGGCCTTCATCGCGGTAGAAGGTTTCGAAGACGCGGAAGAAGTCCTGCTCGATGTCTTCGAGGTGGAAGAACTCCTCGTAGAGCTTCGCGTTGCACTGCACGCAGAACCACATCAGGCCGTCGTCCTCGTGCGCCAGGCGCCGGCGTTCGATCACCAGCCCGATCGAGCCTTCGGCGCGCTGCGGGGAGTGGGGCACGCGCGGCGGCAGCAGGAAGGTCTCGCCGGCGCGGATCGGGACGTCGCGTACCTGGCCCTCGTCCTGGATGCGCAGCACCATCTCGCCCTCGAGCTGGTAGAACCATTCAGGCCCTTCCTCGAAGTGGTAGTCGGTGCGGGCGTTGGGTCCGCCGACCACCATCACGATGAACTCGCCGTCGTAGATGCACTTGTTGCCGACGGGTGGCTTGAGCAGGTGGCGGTTGTCGTCGATCCATTTCTGGAAGTTCAGCGGGGCGGGAATCATGGTCGGTCTCCGGTGGAGGCTCAGGCGCGCGCCGCCGGCAGCGCGGCAACGCACTTCAGCTCGATCGCGATCGGCGTCGGCAGCGCGGTGATGCCGAGCGTGGTCCGGCACGGGGCGGTGGCCGGGTCCGGGAAGTGCTCCGCCCACACCGCGTTGTAGGCCTTGAAGTCGCGCGCCATGTCGGTGAGATAGACGGTCACGTCCACCAGGTCCTCCCAGCGCGCGCCGCTGGCCTCGAGCACGGCGCGGACGTTGGCGAACACCGCGCGCGCCTGCGCGGCGATGTCGTAGCTGCGCACGCGGCCATCCGCGAAATAGACGTTGCCGGGGATCGCATCGCTGGCCGGGTCGCGCGGCCCGATGCCCGACAGGAACAGCAGGTCGCCCACGCGCCGCGCATGCGGATAGGCACCGACCGGCTTGGGTGCGGTGTCGGCCTGGACCGCGGTGCTAGCCACGTCAGCGGTCCTCGCGGTCTTCGCTGATGCGCTGCAGCGCAGGCTCGTACTGCTCGGGCAGCGCGTTCGGGCAATCGATCGACAGTCCGAGGTCATGCACCCGGCCGTCGCGCAGCGAGTAGACCCAGGCGTGCACGGCGAGCTGCTGCCCGCGCGCCCAGGCTTCGCGCACCACCGTGGTCTCGCAGACGTTGATCATCTGCTCCAAGGCGTTGAGCTCGCACAGGCGATCGTGGCGGATCTCGTCGCTGTCGAGCGCCTCGATGATCGCGCGGTGCTTGTGCTTCACGTCCTTGACGTGGCGGATCCAGTTGTCGGCCAGGCCCACGCGCTGGCTGGTGAGCGCGGCGCCCACGCCGCCACAGCCGTAGTGCCCGACGACCAGGATGTGCTCGACCTTGAGCACGTCGATCGCGTACTGGATCACCGACAGGCAGTTGAGGTCGGTGTGCACCACGACATTGGCGATGTTGCGGTGGACGAAGACCTCGCCCGGGTTCATGTCGATGATCTGGTTGGCCGGCACGCGCGAGTCGGAGCAGCCGATCCACAGGTATCTGGGGTGCTGCAACCCGGACAGGCGGCTGAAGAAGCCGGGATCCTCGGCGCGGGCGCGCTCGGCCCAGATGCGGTTGCGTTCGAGGAGGTCGTGCATTCGGTACATGGGGGTTCCGTGTGGTGCGAAAGGGGGTGCGGGCTCAGGTCGCGATGCAGACGTTGCGCGGCTCGGTGAAGAAGCGCATCGCCTCCAGTCCGCCCTCGCGACCCAGGCCGGACTGGCCCATGCCGCCGAAGGGCGTGCGCAGGTCGCGCAGCAGCCAGGTATTGATCCAGACGATGCCGCAGCGCAGCTGCGCGCCAAAGCGGTGGGCGCGGGCGAGGTCGCGCGTCCACACCGAAGCGGCCAGGCCATGGTCGCCGGCGTTGGCCAGCACCAGCGCGTGGTCGTCGTCGTCGAAGGGCTGCAGCGTGGCGACCGGCCCGAAGATCTCCTCGCGGTTGCTGGCGCAATCCGGCCCCAGGCCCTCGATCACCGTGGGCGGCACGAACCAGCCCGGACGCTCGAGCGCGCTGCCGCCGCAGAGCACCGTGCCGCCCTCGTCGCGCGCCCGCGCGATCGCCGCCACGACCTTGTCGAAGTGCGCCTGCGAGACCAGCGGGCCGAGGTTGGCATCGCTGTCCATGGGATCGCCCGGGCGCAGGGTCAGCGCGGCCTGGACGAAGGCGTCGCGGAATTCCACGTACACCTTGCGCTCGACCAGGATGCGCGAGCCGCACAGGCAGATCTGCCCGCTGTTCTGGAAGGCCGAGCGGACGAGGATGCCGAGCTGGTCGCGCCAGTCGCTGTCGGCGAAGACCAGGGTCGGATTCTTGCCGCCCAGCTCCAGCGAGACCTTCTTCAGCAGCGGCCCGGCAATGCCGGCGATGCGCTGGCCCACCGCGGTGCTGCCGGTGAACGAGATCGCGCGCACGTCGTCGTGGCGCACCAGGGCCTCGCCAACGTCCGGCCCGCTGCCGTGCACCACGTTGAGCACGCCTTGCGGCAGGCCGGCCTCCAGCGCCAGCTGGCCGAACAGGGTGGCGGTCGCGGGCGTCACTTCCGACGGCTTCGCGACCACGGTATTGCCTGCCGCGAGCGCTGGCGCGAGCTTCCAGGTGAACAGGTACAGCGGCAGGTTCCAGGGCGAGATGGTGCCGACAACCCCCAGCGGCTGGCGCAGGGTGTAGTTGAGGCCGGCTTCGCCGTGGTGCGATTCGCTGCTGAACTGGGTGGCCGCGTGGGCGAAGAAGCGCAGGTTGGACACCGCGCGCGGGATTTCCGCGTCGCGCGCCAGCGCATAGGGCTTGCCGCCGTCACGGGCCTCGGCGTGGGCGAAGTCCTCCGCCCGCGCCTCCAGGGCGTCGGCGAGGCGCTCCAGGTGGCGGGCACGCTCGCTGTTGCGCAGGCCCGACCAGGCGGGGAAGGCCGCGCCCGCCGCCGCGACCGCCGCGTCGATGTCGGCGGCATCGCCATCCGCGACCTCGGCATAGGGGCGGCCCAGGGCCGGGTCGCACACCTCGCGCCAGCGACTGCTGGCGGCGTCGCGCGTCCCGCTGCCGATGACGTGTGCGTAGCGTCGCATCCCGCAAGCTTACCCGCGCCGGACCGGGCCGTCAGGCTGGCAGGCCGGGCAGAGGTAGAGCCGGCGCGATCCGACGCTCATGCGCTCGATCGCGGTGCCGCAGGCGGGGCAGGGCTGGCCGCCGCGCCCGAAGACCTGGAAGCGGAAGGCGTCCGGCGTGTCGGTGAGGTAGTCATCGCGCATGCGGTCGGCGGGTGCGATGCCGCGGGTGGCGTAGCTCAGGCGGGGGATGGCGAGCAGCGCCCGTGCGAGGCGTGCCGTCGCTTCCGGCTCCAGGTCCTTCGGCCGCCGCTCCGGCCGCAGCCCCGCGCTGAACAGCACCTCCGAGCGCAGGTAGTTGCCCATGCCCGCAAGGAAGCCCTGGTCGAGCAGCAGGCTGCCGAGTGCTCGGCCGCGGTAGGGCGCGGACCGCAGCCGCGCGGCAACGGCGGTCGCGTCCAGAGCGGTATCGAGCACGTCGGGTCCAAGGCCCTGCAGGAACGGATGCGATTCGACTTCGTCGCTGCGCCACATCGACACATCCGATGCGGAGTACAGCAGGATCGCGCCGCGCGGGGTCTCGAAGGCAACGCGCAGCGACCGCTGCGTCTCCGGCTGCTCACCCGGCGCGGCCACTTTCCAGACGCCGTACAGCTGGTTGTGGCTGTACATCGTCCAGTCGTGGTCGAAGCGGATCAGCATCGCCTTGCCGCGCGAGGTGATCGATTCGATGCGGCGGCCGACCAGGCCGGCTTCGAAGCGCTTCAGTGCGGTGAATGCGAACCAGGCGCGGACCAGCGGCTCGCCCGCCACCGCCTCGGCAAGGCGGTCGGCGGCGCGGCGGATCTCCGGGCCTTCGGGCACGGCCTCAGATCGAGGCCATGCGCCCGCCGTCGACCGCGAGGCTGACGCCGTTGACGTAGGACCCGGCCGGCGAGCACAGGAAGGCGATCACGCCGCCGGTCTCGTCGGCGGTGGCGAAGCGTCGGGCCGGGATCGCGGCCTCCATCTCGCGGCGGATGTCGTCTTCGCTGCGGCCTTCCTTCTTCGCACGGTCGCCGATGATCTGGCGGATGCGCCCGGTCTCGGTGAAGCCGGGCAGCACGTTGTTGACCGTGATGCCCTCGGGCGCCAGTTCGCGCGACAGCGTCTTGGCCCATGAGGCCACCGCGCCGCGGATGGTGTTTGACACGCCCAGTCCGACGATCGGTTCCCGCACCGAGGTCGAGACCACGTTGACCACGCGGCCCCAGCGCGCTTCACGCATGCCCGGCAGCACAGCCTGCAGCAGCACCTGGTTGGCGAGCAGGTGGCGGCGGAAGGCGGCTTCGAAGGCGTCCAGCGGCGCGTCGGCCGCGGGCCCACCGGGCGGCCCGCCGGTGTTGTTGACCAGGATGTGCACGGGGCGCCGCGCGACCACGGAGGCCACGGCCTTGGCCAGGCCGTCGGTGTCTGCGCTGTCGGCCGCCACGAGGGCGTGCTCGCGGCCCGCACCACTCGCCAGCGTCGACACCACCTCGCGTAGCGCATCCTCGCGGCGGGAGAGCACCGTGACGCTGGCGCCCAGCGCGGCCAGTTCAATCGCGGTGGCGCGACCGATGCCTTCGGACGCACCGCAGACCAGTGCGTGGCGTCCGGTGAGGTCGAGGTCCATGGCTGTCTCCTTGCTGGTCTGGGGCGGGAGCCCCGGTCAGGCGTTGCCGCCGAAGGTCTGGATCATGCCGGCCTGCAGCACGCCCTCATCGTCGCCTTGTGGCGGCGTGAGCTCGCCGGGGAGGAAGCCGCGCTCGGCGGCATCGGCGTCGTCGAGGCCGTCGAAGGCCACGTATTCGGCATCCATCAGCATGGCGCGCGCGGTGTCCTCGCTGTCGTAGCCCAGGGTGTTGCCGTCGCTGTCGAGCACCTCGGCGGTGCCGCCCTCGCGCACGCGCAACCGGGCCCAGATGACCATGCGTCCAAGCGTGGCCAGCCACCATTCGTCACGCTGGCGACCGTCGTCGAAACCGGTCATGACAGCGCCACCGACCAGAGCCACAGGATCGCGGCGCCGGACAGCCCGAAGATCACCGTCGACAGCGCCACGCGGGCCGGCGTCGCCAGGCCGGTGAACGCAGGATCGCGGGTCTCGCGGTAGCCGCCGGACAGCAGCCACCACATCACCCGCGGCTTGAGGAACGCGCCTTCACCCAGGCGCTCGCGCACGGCGGGATGGAGGTCGCGCAGCTGCACCAGCGACAGCGGCCAGAAGATGATGTACGCGCTCGCACCGGCGATGGCGACGCCGACGAAACACAGGGCGAAGAACAGCAGCACGGCCTCAGTACTCCGCCGTGCCGGGCGCGCGCGGGTAGGGGATGGCGTCGCGGATGTTGGACAGCCCGCAGATGTAGACGATCAGGCGCTCGAAGCCGAGGCCGAAGCCGGCGTGCGGCACCGTGCCGTAGCGGCGGAAGTCGCGGTACCAGCCATAGAGCTCGCGATCGAGGCCGAACTGGTCCATGCGCGCGTCGAGCACGTCGAGCCGCTCCTCGCGCTGCGAGCCGCCGATGATCTCGCCGATGCCCGGGGCCAGCACGTCCATCGCGGCGACGGTCCTGCCGTCGTCGTTGAGGCGCATGTAGAAGGCCTTGATGTGCTCGGGATAGTTGGTCACCACCACCGGCCGGCCGACGTGCTGCTCGGTCAGCCAGCGCTCGTGCTCGGTCTGCAGGTCCAGGCCCCATTCCACCGGGAAGTCGAACCTGTGGCCGGACTTCTGCAGCAGTTCCACCGCATCGGTGTACTCGATGCGCTCGAACGGTGCGTTGATGAACGACTCCAGCCGCGTGATCGCGTCCTTCTGCACGCGCTCGGCGATGAAGGCCATGTCGTCGCCGCGCTCGTCGAGCACCGCCTTGAACAGGTACTTGAGGAACTCCTCGGAGATGCGTGCGGTCTCGGCCAGGTCGGCGAAGGCGATCTCCGGCTCGATCATCCAGAACTCGGCCAGGTGGCGCGTGGTGTGACTGTTCTCGGCGCGGAAGGTCGGACCGAAGGTGTAGACCTTGCTCATCGCGAGCGCGAAGGCCTCGACGTTGAGCTGGCCCGAGACGGTGAGGAAGGTTTCCTTGCCGAAGAAGTCGCGGTCGAAGTCCACGCTGCCGTCCTTGTCGCGCGGCAGGTTGGCGAGATCGAGCGTGGACACGCGGAACATCTGGCCCGCGCCCTCGGCGTCGGAGGTGGTGATGATCGGCGTGTTGACCCAGTAGTAGCCGTTCTCGTGGAAATAGCGGTGCGCGGCCTGCGCCAGGCAGTGGCGGATGCGGGTGACCGCGCCGAACAGGTTGGTGCGCGGACGCAGGTGGGCGACCTCGCGCAGGAACTCGAGCGAATGCGCCTTGGGCTGGATCGGATAGGTTTCCGGATCCTCCACCCAGCCGACGACCTCGATCGACTCCGCCTGGATCTCGAAGCTCTGGCCCTGGCCCTGCGACGCCACCAGGGTGCCGGTGGCGATCACCGAACAGCCGGCGGTCAGGCGCTTCACCTCGGCCTCGTAGTTGGCAAGCGTGGACGGCGCGACCACCTGGATCGGCGCGAAGCACGAGCCATCGCTGACGTTGACGAAGCTCAGCCCGGCCTTGGAATCGCGCCGGGTGCGCACCCAGCCGCGGACCGTGACTTCGCCGCCGGCGGCGACCTTGCCCGCGAGCGCGTGTTCGACGCTGACAACCGTCATGCCTTGAATCCTTGAATGGAGGGACCGATACAGGGAGTGTGAGTTTACCGGACCCATCGCCGCGCGGATGCCGGATCCGCGCCGGCCCCACGGAGTAGAATGACGCCATGGCCATCACCCTTGCACCCGCCGCCCTCGAACGCGTGAAGGGCTACCTCGCATCCGCTCCCGCGGCCCTCGGCCTGCGCTTCGGCGTCAACCGCACCGGCTGCTCCGGCTGGGGCTATGCGGTCGATCTCGCACGCGACGAGCGCCCCGGCGACACGGTGTTCGAGCAGGACGGCGTGCGCATCTTCGTCGACGCCGACAGCCTGCCCCTGGTCGACGGAACCGAAATGGACTTCCTCAAGCAGGGCCTGAACGAGCAGTTCACCTTCAGCAACCCGAAGGCCGCCGCCGCCTGCGGCTGCGGCGAGAGCTTCACCACCGACGCCGACAAGGTCGCCTGAGCGCCGCGTCAACTTGCGCGGCCGTCGCGCCGCCTGCAATAATGTCCGGCTCCCGGTCCGCCGGGAGTCCCTTGCCCCACGGCGTCCTCCAGGGACCGTCCGGGGGCTGTCCCGGCCAGCGGCGTTCCGCCCGCGGCCGATATCCACGAGGAAACAACATGCGTCACTACGAGATCGTGTTCCTGGTCCATCCGGACCAGAGTGAACAGGTGCCGGCCATGGTCGAGCGCTACAAGACCCTGATCGAAGGTTCCGAAGGCAAGATCCACCGCCTGGAGGACTGGGGTCGTCGCCAGCTGGCGTATCCGATCGACAACCTGGTCAAGGCCCACTACGTGCTCATGAACATCGAGGCCGGCCAGTCCGTGCTCGACGAGCTGATCGAGGGCTTCCGCTTCAACGACGCCATCCTCCGCCACCTCGTGGTCCGCCGCGAAGAGGCCGATACCGAGCAGTCGCTGATCATGAAGAACAAGGACGAGAAGCCGGAGAAGCCCGACCGTCCGGAGCGTGGCGAGCGCCGCCGCCGTGACGACGAGGAAGGCGAGGGCGAGAAGCCCGCCGCCGACACCGACGACAACTCCGAAGCCGCCTGAGGATCACCGACATGTCCAAGTTCTTCCGCCGCCGCAAGTTCTGCAAGTTCACCGCCGAGGGCGTCAAGGAGATCGATTACAAGGATCTCAACACCCTGCGCCAGAACCTGACCGAGAACGGCAAGATCGTTCCCAGCCGCATCACCGGCACCAAGTCGAAGTACCAGCGCCAGCTCGCCACCGCCGTCAAGCGCGCGCGTTTCCTGGCCCTGATCCCGTACACCGACAACCACAACGTCTGATCCCGCGCCGCCCCAGGGCGGCCCGGCCACCGTCCATTCGGACAGCAACGGTTGCGGCGCGCGTGGGTGCGCCGCTAACGAATACGGAGTACACCCCATGGATCTGATCCTCCTGCAGAAGGTCGTCAACCTCGGCAACCTTGGCGACAAGGTCAGCGTGAAGCCCGGCTACGGCCGCAACTTCCTCGTGCCGCAGGGCAAGGCCGTCCCGGCCACCGCCGCCAACCTGGCCGGTTTCGAGACGCGCCGCGCCGAGTACGAGGCCAAGGCACAGTCGAGCCTGGACGAGGCCAACACGCGCGTCGCCGCGCTCGAAGGCGCCAGCGTCACCGTCTACGCCAATGCGTCGACCGAGGGCAAGCTGTACGGCTCGGTCGGTCCGCGCGACATCGCCGAGGCCCTGACCAAGGCCGGCACCCCGGTCGAGAAGTCCGAAGTGGTGATGGGCGAGGGCGCCTTCCGCACCGTCGGCGAGTACGAGGTCGTCGTGCACCTGCACGCCGACGTCGAGACCACCGTCAAGGTCGTGGTCGAACCCGAAGCCGCCTGAGCCATCACGGTCGGGACTGGAACGGGCGCCTCTCGGGGCGCCCGTTTCCGTTTCCGGCGTCCGCGGTCGCGGTTCCTGCGATACCCACCGGTTATCCACAGGGTTGTCTGCAACGCTTCCCGGCCGGGGGCCTTTACGATGTCAGTCCGACACAGCACCAGGGGCCGCGGCGACGGTCCCACCAGGGGAGTCCCGATAGTGACGAGCGTGCAGCGATGAGCGCCAGACCCGGCTTCAAGCGTGACGGCCGCGACCCGCACGGGCGTGGCGATGCCCGGGTCGAACACCTGCGCCTTCCGCCCCAGTCGGTCGAGGCCGAGCAGGCCGTCATCGGCGGGCTGATGCTGTCGCCCGAGGCCTATGACCGCGTCGGCGACCAGCTCGACGAGGTCGACTTCTACCGCCGCGACCACCAGCTGATCTTCCGCGCCATCAAGGAACTGGCCGAGCGCAACCGTCCGTTCGACGCGGTGACGCTCGGCGAGTGGTTCGAATCGCAGGGCCAGTCCGAGCTGGTGGCCGGCGGCGCCTACCTGGTGGAGCTCGCCACCACCACGCCGTCGGCCGCGAACATCGTGGCCTATGCCGAAATCGTCCGCGACAAGGCGGTGCTGCGGCAGCTGATCGAGGTCGGTACCGGCATCGTCAACGACGGCTTCCAGCCGGAGGGCCGCGAGAGCTCCGAGATCCTGGCCAAGGCCGAGCAGGACGTGTTCGCG